>NZ_AP028978.1:2445000-2751958 GCF_036512875.1 Xenorhabdus taiwanensis
CAGCCAGGGAACCGCCAAAGAACAGCTTGCTGCTGCCTATGGACGTGCTATTTTGCTTTCTGAAGATAAAAAGTATACCGAAGCCAGAGCAATCCTCTCCCCATTGCTAGATAAACAACCGGACAACATTTGGTTTATTGATACCATGACGGATATTGATATCGGACAAAAACAACCAGCCAAAGCCATTGCTCGCTTGCAGGATGCACTCAAGAAACTGAAAAGCAATCCGGTATTGCAAATTAACCTCGCAAATGCCTATTTTATGGATAAAAAGTATGCTCAGGCATCACAACTTCTGTTTCGTTATACTTTCAATCATCCTGACGATCTTACTGGCTGGATATTGTTAAGAAAAGCTGCCGGAGCCCAGGGAAAACATAATGATGAACTAGCCGCCTATGCGGAAATCATGGCATTGCAAGGTAATTTTGGCTCCGCTATAGAACAACTTAGCAAAGCCAGTGCGTTGACCAAATTAGGCAGTTATGAACAAGAGCGCTATGATGCTCGTATTGATCAATTGCGTCAACTGCAACAAAGTTATGACCAATATAAAAAATGAGGGATTTTTTACATGCAAAATCTTAACACACGAAAAGTGATTTTCTACCACAATCCCCGCTGCTCAAAAAGCCGTGAGACCCTCAAGCTGATTGAGGAACTCGATATTACACCGGAAATCATTCACTATCTTGATACGCCACCGACAGCAGAACAGCTTGCCGTACTGTTACAACAGCTTGGTTTCAAAGATGCCCGTCAATTAATGCGTACTAAAGAAGATCTCTACAAAGCATTAAACCTGGACGATACCACGTTATCCCAAGACGCATTGCTTCAGGCAATGGTTGAAAATCCAAAATTGATAGAACGCCCGATTGTTGTTGTCGGTGATAAAGCTCGTTTGGGACGCCCCCCTGGTCATGCTCCCAATGATTAGATCTGTTATGAAATATAGTATTCACGTTCAATGAACGTACCTACCACTTTGTCATGCATCTCTTCGGATTTGGAATAACCTATTGTTTTTCTATTCAGCCTCTTTATCCGGATACGAAGCGTAAGATTTGTTCTCTCGATACGTTGGGTAAATTTCTTTCCCGTGAGGTGTTTTTCCTGAGGCAGGTAATCGTAAACGGCATAATCATCTGTACAGTAAAACCGGATAGTAAAAGGAGACAAGAGTGCCAGCAGCTTTTTCAATGTTTTCCTGCTGCGATCCCCAAACACATGTGCCACTACCCGTTTCTTATTCGGCTCCCAGGCATACCAGAGCCAGCGTTGATTTTTCTTATTACCGACAAATGACCACTGCTCATCTATTTCACAGACAAGATGAATCTCACTGCCCGCAAGCGGCAGCGTAGTCACTTGTCTTGGTGTGAGTTTTTTAATGTGCGAATGACGGTGTTAATGCCGACTTTCAGAACCCGAGCCGTGTCCCTGACACCGGAGTTATTCACTGCCATATCAATAATTTGCTCTTTCACGCCGGGATAACAGGCTTGATAGGCATAATTCAGTTGAAAGGTTTTACGGCAGGCATAGCAGTGATAGCGGGGATGACCAGTACGCCCTTTTCCATGCCCTTTAACCTCTTCTGTTTTATGACAGTAACGACAAACCACATCAACTTTAGCCATCTCTCACCCCATAATAAAAAGCAGGGAGTTTATCACAAGATCTAATCATTGGGAGCATGACCCGCCCCCCTGAACAGGTTAAAGAAATTCTGCTGTAACTATTTTTTAATAAAAATATTTTCAATAAAAAAGTGACAGAAATATATTCTCTATCACTTTTTTATTCTGATTACATTTCCTTACTGCTTTATTCACTCAAAGCTCAAGGATATCCTTTACAAACGGGATCGTGAGTTTGCGCTGTGCCATAATGGAAGCCCGATCAAGCTCATCCAAGGTTCTGAACAATGTTTGCATTTCCCTATCGAGTCGCTTTAACACAAAACGCCCCACATCCTCAGGCAATTCAAAACCCCGTAATTTTGCCCGTAGTTGCAATGCCTGAATTTTCTCATCATCTGACAGAGGTTGTAATTTGTAAATTTGCCCCCAATCCAAACGAGATGCCAAATCCGGTAGCGTCAGATTAATTTGCCGTGGAGGGCGATCACCTGTGATTAAAAGACAAGTTCGGCCAATTTCTACAATACGGTTGTAAAGATTGAAAATAGCCATCTCCCATTCCTGATCACCCGCAATACACTCAATATTATCGATACACACTAATGATAAATGTTCCATACCATCAAGGACTTCAGGGACAAAATAGGCGCGCTTATCCAGTGGTACATACCCTACAGCTTCTCCCTGTTGGGACAATTCGGCACAGGCAGCGTGAAGCAAATGGCTCTTACCCCCGCCATCGCGGGACCAGAAATAGATATAACTGCCGTGTGACTGACTTATAGCCAATTTTATTGCAGCTAATAAGGAAGTATTCTCACCTGCAAAGAAACTGGCAAAAGTTTCATCATCGGGCAAATATAATGGTAATGAAAGCTGCGACGGTGTATTCAGAAGCACCTCAAACAGAATGGATAACGAACAGTGCTAAGTCTACCACAAAAAGTCTCTATAAATGAAACGAATGCTTGGTTTAAAGCAGGAGATTATCATCAAAGCATATCTCCTCATAAAATGGATAGATTACGACCAGCAACAAAACTCCTCCTATTTCTTGCGCAAGCTAGAAATAATCTGCCCTAGAATAAAAATTCTTATATTTGATAATCTCAATAGTCAATATTGACGATAGTAAAAATAAAAACCAAGAGTAAAAATATATTGTATTGCCAAAGATTTTAACTTATCTCTCTTAAGTTATTTTCAATAGCGATTGACAGCAGATATTATTGGTAAAGGAAAAATTTATCGCTATAAATGACAAAGTAAAATGATAGAGGAAATAATTTTTTAAAATAGAAAGGGCTTTTTAAAAACCCTTTCCAAGAATTTTCTTAATGTTTTTTATTCTACCACTTCACTCTTCTTATCATTTCTGATTGATTCCACAGAGGAGTTAATATATGGCTCTTCTGGCCGGATGAAGCTTATCAGTTTAAAAAACAGGCTTAAACCAATCCCCACAACAGTTGCAAGCGCCATCCCCTTCAATTCTGCCGAACCGATCTGAATTTTTGCTCCGCTGACACCAATAATCAAAATAATGGAAGTCAGGATTAAGTTCTGTGCCTTACTGTAATCAACTTTCGAATCAATCAGAACTCGAATACCTGATGCACCAATCACACCATACAGTAACAGGGAAACACCCCCCATCACTGGGATTGGGATCATTTGGATCGCCGCCGCCAATTTACCAATGCAGGAAAGTAATATTGCCATCACCGCAGCACCACCAATCACCCATGTGCTGTATACACGGGTAAGTGCCATAACACCAATATTTTCACCATAAGTCGTGTTAGGTGTTGAGCCAAAAAAACCCGAAATTATCGTTGAAAAACCATTAGCAAACATTGAACGGTGCAAACCTGGATTTTTCAATAAATCTTTCTGCACGATATTTGCCGTTACCACTAAGTGCCCAACGTGTTCTGCAATAACCACCAGTGCCGCAGGTAAAATTGTCATAATGGCAAACCATTCAAAACGCGGTGTATAGAACGTCGGCAATGCAAACCACGGCGCTTCACGTACTGGAGTTAAATCTACAACACCCATAAAAAATGACAGCACATACCCGACCAAAACACCAATCAGAATCGGAATAATCGCCATAAAACCACGGAATATTACCGATCCCAGGATAGTCACGCCCAGCGTAACCATAGATATGGTCAGGTTGGTCATATTAATTTCAGTGCCTGCCACTGGACGCAAACCTGCCATATCAGCAGCAACACCGGCCAACTCCAGGCCAATCACGGCAACAATCGCTCCCATCGCTGCCGGAGGAAACATCACATTAATCCATCCCTTTCCTGCAACTTTTACCAGCAGGGCAACCAGACAAAACAACAAACCGCAGACAATAAATCCACCTAATGCCAATTCATATCCCAAAGGCAGTAACAACAATACAGGCGAAATAAAAGCAAAGCTGGAGCCTAAGTAAGCCGGAATTCTTCCTTTGCAAATCACCAAATACAACAATGTACCAATGCCATTGAACAACAAAATTGTCGCCGGATTCACTTTAAATAAAATAGGAACCAAAACGGTTGCACCAAACATGGCAAATAAATGTTGCAAACTTAAAGGAATAGTCTGTGCCAAAGGGGGTCTTTCTTCTACTCCAATAGTTCGACGAGTCATTATTGATATCCTCTCATATCATCTTGCTAGAAACCAAAAAAAACCGGCTTTCCAGCCGGTTATCAATGTTATTTAGTGCCAAATATTTTATCACCTGCATCCCCTAAACCAGGGACGATGTATCCATGCTCATTGAGATATTTATCAATCGACGCGGTATACAGTTCAACATCAGGATGAGCTTTCTCCAGTGCGGCAATCCCTTCCGGCGCGGCAACCAAAACTAATACCTTAATGACAGGGCATCTCGCTTTTTTCAACAAATCAATGGTAGCGATCATAGAGCCACCGGTTGCCAACATTGGATCGACAACCAATGCCATGCGTTCATTAATATCGGAGACTAATTTCTGAAAATAAGGCACTGGCTCAAGTGTTGCTTCATCACGATATACACCAACAACACTGATTCGTGCACTAGGGATATTTTCCAGTACACCATCCATCATGCCCAAACCCGCACGCAGAATAGGTACTACCGTAATTTTTTTCCCTTTAATCTGATCTATCTCTACCGGGCCACACCATCCGTCAATGGTCACTTTCTCGACTTCCAAATCAGCAGTTGCCTCATATGTCAGAAGACTTCCCACCTCTGAAGCCAGTTCACGGAAGCGTTTAGTGCTTATATCATGAGCTCGCATCAGGCCAAGTTTATGTTTAACTAGCGGGTGTTTAACCTCGACGATTTTCATGGGTTTCTCCTAATAGCCGGCAGATAAAAAAATCGCGGGATTATAACTCCTTTTCCGTATCAAACCACTACCAATCTGTTAATTTTTATTACTGATGAATTATTTTCTTCGATCCCGAGCTAACAGGAAACCAATACAAAGCTATCGCAAACGTTTGCTTAGGCTGTTAGAATTGTCACCGTTCTGTTTTATTCATAAAAATGCAACCGCCTGGGAGCTACGCAGTGACCAACAAAACCTCTCTTAGCTATAAAGATGCTGGTGTCGATATTGATGCCGGTAATGCCTTAGTCAATCGTATCAAAGGTGTCGTAAAACAGACCCGTCGCCCCGAAGTGATGGGAGGATTAGGTGGTTTCGGTGCATTATGTGCCCTGCCACAGAAATATCGCGAACCGGTGTTGGTTTCCGGTACAGATGGCGTTGGAACCAAACTGCGTCTGGCCATGGATTTGAAGCGCCATGACACTATCGGAATTGATTTGGTCGCTATGTGTGTCAATGATCTGGTTGTACAAGGTGCCGAACCTCTTTTCTTCCTTGATTACTATGCTACCGGCAAACTGGATGTTGACACAGCCGCCAGTGTCATCACGGGCATAGCAGAAGGCTGCAAACAAGCAGGCTGTGCATTGGTTGGTGGTGAAACGGCAGAAATGCCCGGCATGTATCACGGTGAAGATTATGATGTCGCAGGTTTTTGCGTTGGTGTTGTTGAAAAATCGGAAATTATTGACGGCAGTCAGGTTCAGAGCGGTGATGCCCTGATTGCACTTGCATCCAGCGGACCACATTCCAATGGTTATTCTTTGATCCGTAAAATCCTTGAGGTGAGTCAGGCTGATCCAGAGACTACCGAGCTTGAAGGGAAACCACTCGCCGATCACTTACTTGCCCCAACCCAAATTTACGTCAAATCCATTCTGGAGCTGATTGAAAAAGTTGATGTTCATGCAATTGCACATCTGACTGGTGGCGGCTTCTGGGAAAATATTCCGCGTGTTCTGCCAGAAAATATGCAAGCCAGAATCAAAGCTGACAGTTGGCAATGGCCGGCAATTTTTACCTGGTTACAACGAGCCGGTAATGTCAGCGAGCATGAAATGTACCGCACATTTAACTGCGGAGTCGGTATGATAATCGCACTTCCTCAATCTCAGGTAGAACAGGCAATTTCGTACTTGGCCGCATCAGGCGAAAATGCATGGCAAATCGGTACAATTGCCGAACTTAATGCCGATGAGCAACCTGTCGTTATTACAAAATAAATATTTTGTTTGATTGATTTCAAGTTACAGCCAATAAAGCTGTAACTTGAAAAATGAAGAGCATATTAATCAATGAATTTCTTCAGTGAAAACCCACTATGAGAAAAATTGTCGTTTTAGTCTCCGGCAATGGCAGCAATCTTCAATCCATCATAGATGCCTGCCAACAAAACCGAATTAATGGATATGTTGCTGCTGTTTTCAGTAATAATGCCGATGCCTATGGCCTGCAACGTGCTGAACAAGCAGATATCCCAGCACACTTTATCAACCCGAAAGCTTATGCGGATCGTACAAGTTATGATATCGCCCTTCTCACAGCCATAGACCAATACAATCCCGATTTAGTGGTTTTAGCGGGTTACATGAGGATCTTATCGCCCGGATTTGTCCAGCACTATTATGGACGTCTGCTCAATATTCACCCTTCCCTCTTGCCTAAATATCCCGGCCTGCATACCCATCGGAAAGCGATTGAAAATGGTGATAAAGAACATGGCACTTCCGTCCATTTTGTGACTGAAGAATTAGATGGTGGCCCGATTATTTTACAGGCTAAGGTACCGATTTTTGTGGGAGATAAAGAAGAAGAAGTTATCGGGCGTGTACAAACCCAAGAACACAATATTTATCCTCTGGTTATCGGCTGGTTTTTAGATCAACGTTTGCTGATGGAAGGCAATAACGCAATTATGGATGGCAAGGTTCTGCCGCCACAAGGTTATGCAGCAGAATAATTTAACCAACTGACTGCAACTTACGGCTCTGTGTTAGCAGATTTTGTTATAATCTTTTTTAGCTGCTATATTCCAGTAACACTTTGCTGTAAGTTGCTATTTTAGATTAATTTATCTGGCAATTATTATTTATTCGAACATTATTCAATATCAAATATATTTATACCCTATAGATTTCACTACAAAACACTGAGGTATCCAATGTCCAGTGGTTCGGAAAATCCATCGGTAAATTTACGTCCTCTTGAGCGGGAAGATCTTCCTTTTGTTCATCAACTCGATAATAACGCCAGTGTTATGCGCTACTGGTTTGAAGAGCCTTATGAAGCCTTTGTTGAATTATGCGACCTCTATGATAAGCATATTCATGACCAAAGTGAGCGCCGTTTTATTATCGAAAGCCTGAATTCCAAAGTTGGTTTGGTGGAACTGGTTGAGATTGATTATGTCCACCGTCGTGCAGAATTCCAGATTATCATCGCCCCGGCTTATCAAGGACAAGGTTACGCAGCGGTAGCCGTCAAACTTGCGATGGAATACGCTTTTGCTGTCTTAAATCTTTACAAACTGTACCTGATTGTTGATAAAGAGAATACAAAAGCAATTCATATATACAATAAATTGGGATTCTATACTGAAGGTGAATTAATCGATGAGTTTTTTGTAAACGGCTCTTATCATACCGCTATCAGGATGTGTACTTTCCAGCACCACTATTTTGCCAATAAAACCCGTGAAACCCAAACCAGTACATCGACTCGTTAAACGCCAACCATTAAACTAAATGCCCCCTGTGGTGTAGTAAGGAGTAGTAATGTCCCACGATCGTCTTTATACCGAGAAAGAACTTAGTTGGCTCTCTTTCAACGAACGTGTACTTCAGGAAGCGGCTGACAAAAGTAACCCGCTGATTGAAAGAATGAGGTTTTTAGGGATCTACTCCAATAATTTAGATGAGTTTTATAAAGTGCGCTTTGCCGATGTAAAGCGGCGTATTCTTATCAGTGAAGAACAAGGTTCAGCCACTACTGCCCGCCAATTATTGAAAAAGATTCAGACTAAGGTTGCCAAGATCGATCAAGAATTCGATGCCCTCTATAACGATCTGCTGCTGGAAATGGCACGTAATCAGATTTTTTTGATCAATGAACGGCAGATATCCCCGAATCAACAAATCTGGCTGCGGCAATATTTTCGCCAGCATTTGCGACCACATATCACACCAATTGTCATCAACCCAGAAACTAATTTAGTTGAGTTTCTCAAAGATGATTACACCTATTTGGCCGTTGAAATTATCCATGGGCAAAAAACGCAATATGCTTTGCTGGAAATTCCATCAGATAAAGTCCCGCGTTTCGTTAACCTGCCTCCAGAGATGCCAAAAAAACGCAAATCAATGATATTGCTTGATAATATTCTGCGTTATACGCTGGATGAAATTTTCAAAGGATTTTTCGATTACGACACTTTGAACGTCTATTCGATGAAAATGACCCGTGATTCCGAATATGATCTGGCAACAGAGATGGAATCCAGCCTGCTGGAACTGATGTCTTCCACGCTGAAACAAAGACTAACAGCAGAGCCTGTACGGTTTGTCTATCAGCGTGATATGCCTGACGAAATGGTGGAACTACTACGAAGCAAGCTGGGGCTATCCAATGATGACTCAGTGATTGCCGGTGGCCGTTATCATAATTTTAAAGATTTCATCAAATTCCCCAATGAAGGAAATCGGAATCTCCAGAATAAACCGATGCCGCGACTGCGCCATACCTGGTTCGACCATTTCCGCAACGGATTCGACGCGATCCGTGAAAGAGACGTTCTGCTTTATTACCCTTATCATACATTCGAACATGTACTGGAATTGCTCCGTCAGGCTTCTTTCGATCCCAGTGTGCTCTCGATTAAGATTAATATCTACCGCGTCGCAAAAGACTCACGCATTATTGACTCCATGATCCACGCCGCATACAACGGCAAGAAAGTCACTGTCGTAGTGGAATTACAGGCACGTTTTGACGAAGAAGCCAATATTCATTGGGCAAAACGCCTCACTGAAGCAGGCGTACATGTTATCTTCTCCGCTCCTGGCCTGAAAATTCATGCAAAACTTTTCATTATCTCGCGCCTGGAAGGGGAAGAAATTATCCGTTATGCCCATATTGGTACAGGAAATTTCAACGAAAAAACGGCGCGACTCTATACCGATTATTCTCTGCTGACCGCCAAACCTGAAGTCACCAATGAAGTTCGCCGAGTGTTTAACTTTATTGAAAACCCTTATCGGCCTGTTACATTTGATAATTTAATGGTATCGCCCCAAAATTCGCGGGCTATGCTCAATCAACTGATTACTCAGGAAATCGAAAATGCACAAGCCGGCGAATTGGCTGGCATCACTCTGAAAATCAATAACCTCGTAGACAGGGAATTGGTGGATCGCCTGTATGATGCCTCTGAAGCGGGCGTCAAGATCCGCATTCTGGTGCGAGGAATGTGCTCTTTGATTCCCAATCAATCTGGATTTAGTGAAAATATTCAAGTCACCAGTATTGTGGATCGTTTTCTGGAACACGATCGCGTTTATGTTTTCACCAACAAAGGCAATGAAAAAATATTTCTTTCTTCGGCCGATTGGATGACCCGTAACATTGACTACCGCATTGAGGTAGCAGTTTGTCTGCTCGACCCCAGGTTAAAACAACAAGTTATGGATATCCTTGAACTGCAATTCAATGATACCGTCAAAGCACGATATATTGATAAGGAACTGGGTAATCGCTATGTTCCGCGAGGAAATAAGCGTAAAATCCGCGCGCAGATTGCTGTTTATGATTATTTGAAAAACCTCGAACAACCAGAACCAAGAGCCTGATCTATGCCATTGAAACACGATACCCCAATGCCCAAACCGCAAGAAATTGCTACTATTGATTTGGGTTCCAATAGCTTTCACATGGTTATCGCCCGTATCGTAAACGGTGCATTACAGGTTATTGGGCGTTTAAAGAAACGGGTTTATCTTGCTGATGGTTTAAACAGTAAAAATGAGTTAAGCGAAGAAGCCATAAACCGCGGCCTGAAATGCCTTGCTCTGTTTGCTGAACGATTGCAAGGTTTTTCCGCAGATAATGTCTGTTTGGTGGGAACGCATAGTTTACGCGAAGCAACCAACGTACAAGAATTTCTGCAACAGGCAAAAGAAGTCATCCCCTATCCCATTGAAATTATTTCTGGTCATGAAGAAGCTCGCCTGATTTTCATGGGAGTTGAGCATACACAACCGGAAAAAGGCCGGAAACTGGTGATTGATATTGGCGGCGGCTCGACGGAATTGGTCATTGGTGAAGATTTCGAACCTCTATTGATTGAAAGCCGCCGTATGGGCTGTGTCAGTTTTTCTCGCCAGTTCTTTCCTGACGGTATCATTAATGAGCATAATTTTCGTAGGGCACGACTCCAGGCGGCACAAAAATTAGAAAATCTCGTCTGGCAATTTCGGACAAAAGGCTGGGATTTTGCTTTAGGTGCGTCGGGAACGATCAAGGCAATACACGAACTGTTGGTCGAACTGGGTGAGAAAGATGGCCTGATTACGCCAGAGCGCTTAAACATGCTGGTGAAACGTGTCCTGAAATACAAAAATTTCAATGCGCTGGAATTGCCTGGATTATCTAATGACCGTAAACAAACTTTTGTTCCTGGGTTATCAATCTTATGCGGTATTTTTGATGCTTTGCATATTCAGGAATTACGCTTATCTCATGGCGCATTGCGGGAAGGTGTACTGTATGAAATGGAAGATCGTTTCCGCCATCAGGATATTCGCCAACGCACGGCCAAGAGCCTTGCCGAACACTACAACATCGATCGGGAACAAGCAGCCCGCGTCTGGAGTACCGCCAAAAACCTTTATGACCAATGGGCTGAGCAAAATCCCAAGCGAGTACATCCACAACTGGAATCCATTCTACTGTGGGCAGCCATGCTGCATGAAGTCGGTTTAAGCATCAATCTGAGTGGATTGCAGCGGCATTCAGCTTACATCCTGCAAAATACCGATCTGCCGGGGTTTACCCAAGAACAGCAATCGTTGTTGGCAACATTAGTACGTTACCACCGTAAGGCAGTTAAAGTACATGAGCATCCCCGTTTCTATCTGTTTAAGAAAAAACAGTATCTTCCTATGCTTAAGATATTGCGACTGGCAACCTTGTTGAATAATCAGCGTCAGGCTACCACAACACCCGATACACTAAGGCTAGAAACTGATCATAGTCATTGGACGCTCTGCTTACCTAAAGATTATCTAAAACAAAATGCCCTTGTGTTGCTCGATCTGGAGCAAGAGCAGAGTTACTGGGATGATGTGGCTGGCTGGCACTTACACATTGAAGAGGAATCGACTTAACGATATCGCGTTATGAAAAAGAAAAAGAAAAAGAAAACTGTTCAAATTATAAAATTGGTACTGTTTATCAGCTTCTTCATTTTCTTTGGACGCTTTATTTATTCATTTATGGCAGCATTGGAGCATCATCAGCAAACCCAGCAGCAATTGGTGACGCCCCTAAGTGGTTCGAAAACAGAATATAATACCCAATAGCTGTTAAATTTATGGCGATATTATTGCAATCGCCGATTGTTAGCCCTATTTCCTACCTTAAAGGTTTACTATGTCACAATCGACCTTTACACCTGATACTCCAGCTATTGCCAACCAGCATTCCCAAAAACTGGCACATATTCGTCAACGCCTGCTTTCTCTATTTACCTACGATAAGTTATTTGTCGATACATTATTAGGTCAGGTTGACGAACATTCAGCAATCAGTGATGAACAGTTATTGGAGAAAATAGAGGAAGTCAGTGCGCTGCTGACCAACCTGCATGCCGCCGATATTGCCGACATTCTGGAAGCCTTACCTTATGATGAACGTTTCGCTTTATGGCGTTTAATCGACAATAACCGGCGCGGTGAGGTTCTGGTAGAAGCCTCCATTCCCGTTTGGGATAATCTGATCAAGGACATGACTGACGTTGAGCTGTTACGTGCCATCGGTAAACTGCACGTAGATGAACAAGCCTATATTGCAGAACATCTTCCCCGTGATACCACTCGACGCTTACTGACCTATTTAGAGCCGGGCCAACGCAATCGTATCCGAGAAGTATTGCAGTACCACAAAGACAGTATCGGTCAAATGATGGATTTCGAGTTCGTGACAGTACGAAGCAACGTTACACTCGGCACCGTTCAGCGCTTTTTACGTTCCCGCGACGCCATTCCTGAAACAACAGATAAGATCTTTGTTATTGACCGCAAAAATCGTCTACAGGGAGAGCTACCACTCACCTCTTTACTGATCAACGTACCGGATAAATTAGTTTCCGAAGTCATGAACACGGATACCGTTACTTTCTTACCGGAGCAAAAAGGTGAAGATGCCGCCAGTGCATTTGAACGTTATGACCTGATTTCTGCCGCCGTGGTAGACAACAACGGCCGTCTGATGGGACGCCTGACTGTTGAAGATATTGTTGATACTTTGAGTGAAGAAACTGATACCAATATTCGCCGCATGGGAGGCTTAAGCCGCGAAGAAGATGTTTTTTCTCCGGTTGGTCAGGCCGTTAAAACCCGCTGGACATGGCTTGCCATCAATTTGTGCACCGCATTTGTAGCATCACGAGTTATCGGACTCTTTGAGCATACCATTTCCCAACTTGTTGCTCTTGCAACCTTAATGCCCATCGTGGCAGGCATTGGCGGCAATACAGGTAACCAGACCATTACCATGATCGTCCGCGCACTCGCGCTGCATCAAATCCAAACAGGGAGTTTTTCTTATCTGCTATTAAGGGAACTTGGTGTTGCTTTTATCAACGGCATTATTTGGGGAGGGATCATGGGCGTCATCACTTATTTGCTCTATGGTGACCTTGCTATGGGGGGCGTCATGACAATGGCAATGATATTAAACCTACTGATGGCTGCGCTGATGGGAGTCTTAATCCCGTTTATTATGATGAAATTGGGAAGAGATCCCGCCATCGGTTCCAGTGTAATGATTACTGCCATTACCGATACCGGCGGTTTCTTTATCTTTTTAGGATTGGCAACGCTATTTTTGGTTTAACTCATTTTAATTAAAGGCGTTCCTGCTATATGGTGGCGACAAATAATAAATAATGTCTTTATAATCGCCATCATTAATAATAGTGATAATTTATATTGCAGTTTCACAAACCCTCTTAACATAATTCCCTGTATCCTATTGGATACCTCATCACAAATACCATGGAAAATCACTACCAGAAACATTATCTTTTTGACATAACCTCCATATTTTCTTCATTATTGACGAATTCCTGTTGGTTACACTAATAATATATTCTTGCATCTGATTTAGCGTAAGATGCCACATGATTGGTTACTGCCATAACACTAAGAGAATGTCGAGCAAATGAATAATAAAAGCCGTTCCTACTTTTTCCGACTCGCTGCGGTGCTAGCCGTGATAGTCGGGGTAGTTTTCTTTGCGTGGAAATACTTCAACGTACCTTCATCAGCAGGTAACTCTCAGAATTCAGAATCAAAACAGAGTTTACCTAATCCCACTCAACCACCAGTGCAAGTAGCGACGGCTGAAATCAAATCGATACCCCATTACTTAGGAGGATTAGGAACGGTTCTGGCGGCAAATACCGTCACTGTCACCAGCCAGGTGGAAGGTCAATTAATAGCCCTGCATTTTAATGAAGGTCAATACGTCCAAAAAGGGGATTTGCTGGCAGAAATCGATCCTCGTTCCTTTCAAGTCAAGCTGGCAAGAGCACAGGGACAATATGCCAAAGATCAAGCAACATTAGCCAATACTAAACAGGATTTACTCCGTTTTCAGCAATTGGCGAAAAGTAAACTTATCTCTCAGCAAGAGCTGGATAAACAAATTTCTTTGGTTCGCCAGAGCGAAGCCAGCTTACAAGCCGATCAAGCAGATATCGACGAAGCCAAATTGCAATTGACATATAGCCGTATTACAGCCCCGATTTCCGGTCGCGTCGGATTAAAACGCATCGATATTGGCAATCATGTATCTGCCGGAGGAGCAACGCCAATCGTAGTCATTACGCAAGTCGATCCCATTGATGTGCTGTTTTCCCTGCCTGAAAACGATATTGGTGCTGTGTTAAAAGCGCAAAAAGATCACAAAAATGTGGCTGTCATTGCGTGGGATCGCAATAATCAGCAGCCATTAGCGCAAGGAAAACTCATCAGTATCGATAATCAAATTGATATTACTACTGGCACGATCAAAATGAAGGCCGAATTCAATAATCAAGATAATGTGCTGTTCCCTAACCAATTCGTCAATATTCAGATGAAAGTCAACACACTAAACGATGTCGTCGTGATCCCTGTGGCTGGATTACAAATGGGAAATAGCGGTAATTTCGTCTGGAAAGTGGATAAAGAGAACAAAGTCAGTAAGCACAAGATCGTTGCAGGCCTGCAAGATAATCAAGTGGTGGTCATTAATAGTGGACTGTCAGCAGGCGAGCAAGTCGTTACTGATGGTATTGATAACCTGACCGAAGGCACTAAAGTTGAGATTGTCAAACCGTTGACCATTGAGGCACTCGATGCGGACAAAAAGAAGAAAGATCCAGGTCAATCAAACGGTAAGGTGGAGAATTCCTGATGCAACCTGATTCTCCATCGACAGGCGGAGGGCCATCCCGTCTGTTTATCCTGCGCCCTGTTGCCACAACACTGTTTATGATTGCGATCTTGCTGGCCGGACTAATGGGTTACCGGATGCTGCCAGTTTCTGCATTGCCACAAGTGGATTATCCCACTATTCAGGTGGTAACACTGTATCCTGGTGCCAATCCAGATGTGATGACATCCGCTGTAACTGCACCGCTGGAACGCCAGTTTGGTCAAATATCCGGCTTAAAACAAATGTCATCCAGAAGTTCTGGTGGGGCTTCGGTTATCACGTTGGTATTCCAGCTCTCACTGCCCTTAGACGTGGCAGAGCAAGACGTACAGGCGGCGATCAATTCGGCCAGCAATCTATTGCCCGATGATCTGCCTTATCCGCCTATTTACAGCAAAGTCAATCCGGCTGATCCGCCTATATTGACGCTGGCCGTAACCTCTGATGCCCTGCCAATGAGTCAGGTGCAAGATATGGTAGAAACGCGCATATCCCAGCGTATTTCCCAAGTCAGTGGTGTCGGTCTGGTGACTTTGGCTGGTGGGCAACGCCCCGCTGTGCGTGTGAAATTGAACGCACAGGCTTTGGCTGCACAAGGATTAGATAGCGACGTGATCCGTTCTGCCATCATGAAAGCTAATGTCAATTCGGCAAAAGGCAGTTTTGATGGTCCAACACGTTCCATCACCATATCCTCCAACGATCAGATGAAATCTATCGATGATTATCGCAATTTAATCGTGGCTTATAAAAATAATGCTCCGATTCGCTTGCGTGATATCGCCACCATTGAACAGGGAGCGGAAAATAGTAAATTGGGCGCATGGGCAAATGAAAAACCTGCCATCGTCATCAATGTTCAGCGCCAGCCTGGAGCCAATGTTATTGAAACTACGGATAATATCCGCATAATGTTGCCTGAATTGATCAACAGCCTGCCTAAATCTGTCAATGTGGAAATGCTGACAGATCGTACGGTTTCAATCCGCCATTCAGTCAAGGATGTTCAGTTTGAACTGTTGCTGGCTATTGCACTGGTTGTTATGGTGATCTATCTGTTTCTGCGCAATGTCACGGCAACCCTGATCCCAGCTATTGCCGTACCGCTTTCGTTAGTGGGTACATTTGCTGTGATGTATTTTTGCGGCTTTTCCGTCAATAACCTCACCTTAATGGCATTAACCATCGCAACTGGCTTCGTGGTGGATGATGCTATTGTGGTGATAGAAAATATTTCCCGTTACATTGAACGGGGAGAAAAACCGCTGGCGGCCACGCTAAAAGGAGCGGGAGAAATTGGCTTTACGATTATTTCCCTGACTTTCTCATTAATCGCCGTCTTGATCCCTCTGCTGTTTATGGGGGATATCGTTGGGCGGCTGTTCAGGGAATTCGCCATTACCCTTGCTGTCGCTATTTTAATTTCTGCCGTTGTCTCATTGACGCTAACGCCGATGATGTGTGCAAGGATGCTGAAACCCGAAGCTAATATTAAACACAATCGCTTCGAACAGGCGTGCGAACGCTTCTTTGAGCGCATGATTGCCGTGTATGCTGTCTTCCTGAAACGGGTGCTGAATCACCCCTGGATGACCCTTAGTGTCGCATTCGGTACATTGGCTCTGACCGCCCTACTCTATATCATGATCCCCAAGGGATTCTTTCCCTTACAAGACAACGGATTGATTCAGGGCACACTGGAAGCACCACAATCCATTTCATTCAATGCAATGGCAGATAAGCAGCGGCAAGTTACGGCTCTGTTATTAAAAGACCCTGCCGTGGACAATGTCACGACCTTTATTGGTGTCGATGGTAACAATCCAACTTTGAATAATGCGCGTCTTCAAATCACGTTGAAACCACTCAGTCAGCGTGACGTCCGTATTGACGAGGTGATCCCACGCCTGCAAGCGCGAATTGCCAGAGTTCCCGACGTCAAGTTATACCTGCAACCAACCCAGGATTTGACTATTGATACCCAAATATCACGCACGCAATACCAATTTACGTTGCAAGCGACTTCGCTTGATGAACTCGCTATCTGGGTTCCCAAACTGCAATATGCGCTGAAACAACGACCAGAATTAATGGATATCGGTAACAATTGGCAAAATCAGGGGCTAGTAGCTTACCTTGATGTGAATAGGGATATGGCCAGTCGCTTTGGGATCTCTATGGCCGCTGTAGATAATGCTTTGTATAACGCGTTCGGCCAACGTTTGATTTCGACTATTTATACTCAATCAAATCAATATCGTGTTATCCTTGAGCAAGATACGCAGGATTCACCAGGCCTGGAAGCGATAAACCATCTTTATCTGACCGGTACTGATGGAAAAATGGTACCACTTAAAACCATTGCCACTGTCGAACAGCGGCTGGGGAACTTGTCTATCGACCACCTGCAACAATTTCCCGCTGCCACTTTTTCATTCAACGTAGCGAAATATTCATCCCTTGAACAAGCTGTCAATGCCGTCAAAGAGGCAGAACAAGCGATACAAATGCCAAAAGACATCATTACCCAATTTCAGGGAGCAACGTTGGCGTTCCAGGACGCGCTCAGTAATACCCTCTGGCTGATTTTGGCTGCTGTCGTCGCCATGTATATTGTGCTCGGTATTTTGTACGAAAGCTTTATTCACCCTGTCACAATCTTATCAACCTTGCCTACCGCCGGTATTGGTGCATTGTTGGCGTTGATGGCTGGCGGGTACGAGCTAGATATTATCGCCATCATTGGGATCATTCTCTTAATTGGTATTGTGAAGAAAAATGCCATCATGATGATCGATTTTGCTCTGGCCGCAGAGCGGGAAAAAGGGATGACTCCTTATGAAGCTATTTACCAGGCCTGTCTGTTACGTTTCAGGCCGATATTAATGACAACCATGGCAGCACTGTTGGGCGCATTGCCACTGATGTTGAGCACCGGCATTGGTGCAGAACTGCGCCGTCCGTTAGGTGTCAGTATGGTGGGAGGTCTGATTATGAGCCAAATCCTAACCTTGTTCACAACTCCTGTAATTTATCTGCTGTTTGATCAGTTAGCACACTACCGTCGAAATAAAAACAATAAGAAAGATAAACAAATAAGGCTGGATAAACCCTCAGTTAATCATCAGGAGCCGCTGTGAAATTCTTCGCCCTATTTATCCAGCGGCCAGTTGCCACTACATTGCTGAGTTTAGCCATTACTCTGTGTGGTGCACTCAGTTTTGTCCTGTTGCCTGTATCACCACTGCCACAGGTTGATTTTCCCGTGATAACAGTTCAGGCTTCCATGCCTGGCGCGTCACCGGAAACGATGGCTTCTTCCGTAACGACCCCTTTGGAACGTGCATTAGGCAGGATAGCAGGGGTAAAAATGATGTCTTCTGCCAGCTCACTGGGAAGTTCTTATATTTATCTGGAATTCGATCTCAATCGGGATATCAATGGCGCAGCACGGGATGTCCAGGCCGCCATCAATGCCGCTCAAAGCTTGTTGCCTTCCGGTATGCCAGACAAGCCAAGCTATCATAAAGCTAACCTATCAGACGCCCCAATCATGCTCTTAACCCTCACCTCAGACAATTATAGTGAGGGCCAACTGTATGATCTTGCTTCCACCAGATTGGCCCAAAAAATTTCTCAGATAGAAGGTGTCAGCAAAGTCAGTGTCATTGGCAGTTCGTTGCCCGCTATACGTGTTGAACTAAACCCTAATGCACTCTTCAATCAAGGTGTTTCTCTTAACGATGTCAGCAATGCCATCAATAATGCGAATGTCCGGCTTCCGACAGGTCAGATTGATTCCGATAACCAGATTTGGCAGCTACACACCAATGATGAATTGAAAACACCTGACAGTTACCGCTCGATTATTGTCCATTATAATAATGGGGCACCTGTCAGGTTGCAGGATGTTGCAAATGTTAAGAGCTCTGTCGAGGATATCCGCGCCGCAGGTATGTCTGGAAATAAGTCTGCAATTTCTCTTATTATCCGTCGTGAAGCCGGTGCAAATATCATCTCAACCGTTCAACGTATTCGTGATCAGTTTCCTGCCCTGAAAGCTTCTCTGCCTGCCAATATTCAGTTAAACGTTGTTCAGGATCGTTCACCGACCATTCATGCTTCTTTGCAAGAAGTAAAACGAGCATTAGCTATTGCCGTTGCCTTGGTTATTTTGGTTGTATTTCTGTTTTTACGTTCTGGCCGAGCTACGCTGATCCCAGCAATTGCCGTTCCGGTATCACTGATTGGTACTTTTACCGCCATGTATCTATGTGGTTTCAGTTTAAACAATCTTTCGTTGATGGCATTAACTATTGCCACCGGATTTGTTGTCGATGATGCCATTGTGGTACTGGAAAATATTTCCCGCCATTTGAATGCGGGGTTAAAACCCATGCAAGCTGCCCTCAAAGGAACCAGGGAAGTTGGATTCACTGTGCTGGCTATGAGCTTGTCACTGATTGCGGTATTTATTCCTCTTGTATTGATCGATGAATTACTCGGCAGATTATTCCGGGATTTTGCTGTTACCCTGGCAACTGCCATTGGGATTTCTCTGTTAGTTTCACTGACCTTAACCCCGATGATGTGTGCACATTTGCTCAAATCCACACCTAAAAATACCCAGAAACAGGCACGGGGATTCGGTAAGGTATTGTTGAGAATTCAGCAAGGCTATGCCCGTTCATTGAAATGGATACTCAATCATACTCGCTGGGTATTGTTGACATTAGTTGGCATTATCGTCCTGAATATCTGGCTCTATATCAACATTCCGAAAACGTTTTTCCCAAAACAAGATACTGGGAAAATGTTAGGGTTTGTGGTCGCTGATCAAAGCATTTCATTTCAGGCTATGCGTGAAAAAATGAAACGATTTATGCTGGTCGTCGATGGTGATCCAACCGTGGATAATGTCGTAGGTTTTACCGGTGGTGATAGCATTAATACGGGCTTTATGTTTGTTTCTCTAAAACCATTGAAAGAACGTAACGAAAGTATCCAGCAAGTTATTACCCGCTTAAGAAGTAAACTGGCCAATGAAGCGGGAGCACATCTATATTTAGTGCCTGTTCAAGACCTGAGAAGTGGAGGAGGACAGGGAGGTAAATCAACATATCAGTTTAATTTGCTGTCAGATGACTTTAATGAACTACGTAAATGGAGTCCTGTCGTCAAGAAAGCATTGGAAAAATTGCCTCAATTGGTGGATGTAAACGCCGATAGCGATGAAGAAACTAAAGGCGCTGAAATAGCAATTACCTATGATCGTGATGTTATGGCCCGTTTAGGCATCAATGTTGCCGAGGCAAATAATTTGCTCAACAACGCTTTTGGGCAGAGACAAGTTTCCACGATTTATGCCCCTTTGAATCAATATAAAGTGGTCATGGAAGTTGCACCGCAATATAACCAAGATCCCAGTGCATTGGAGAAAATGTTTGTCATTAATAGTCAAGGAGAACGTATTCCACTCTCCTACTTTGCCCAATGGCGCCCTGCCAATGCACCATTGGACGTTTATCATCAGGAACTTTCAGCTTCTTCTACCATTGCTTTTGATGTGGCACCAGGCTATACGCTATCCGATGCAATCAGTGCAATAGAAAGGACAATAACTGAGCTGGGTGTTCCTTCAGCAGTGCGTAGCTCTTTTGCCGGCATAGCACAGGATTTTCAAGAGAGTGAGAATTCCCAACTAATGGTGATCCTGGCTGCTATAGTCACTGTTTATCTGGTGCTCGGTGTACTCTATGAGAGTTATATTCACCCTCTGACAATCCTTTCTACCCTGCCTTCTGCTGGCATCGGTGCTTTACTGGCTCTGGAACTGTTCAATACACCATTTAGCCTAATCGCCATGATTGGGATTATGCTGTTGGTTGGTATAGTCAAGAAAAATGCCATTATCATGGTGGATTTTGCCCTTGAAGCTCAACGAAACAAACTCAGTGCCAAGGAAGCGATTTTTCAGGCTAGTTTATTGCGATTCCGTCCGATCATGATGACGACGCTTTCCGCCCTGTTTGGTGCTTTACCTTTAGTGCTAAGCAATGGGGATGGTGCAGAATTACGTTTCCCGCTAGGGATCACGATTGTTGGTGGCCTGGTGGTAAGCCAACTTCTCACTCTATATACCACACCGGTTGTGTATCTGTTTTTTGACCGATTGCATGAAAAATGGCGCCATCGCAAAGCAACACCATCTCAAATAGTTGACCCAGATAGCTGAGCCAGAATGAAATTCAGGATAAAAATGGGTATCAACAGTAAACTCTTTCTGGCAATTTTTGCCACTTGTATGCTGGTATTGGTCACAATGCACTGGGGCATTTATCTCAGTTTTCAGCACGGTTTTATGGGCTACATCAAACAAAATAGCCAAAATCGGGCAAATATGCTGGCACAAGCATTGACAGAACAATACCAGCAATATGGCAATTGGCATTTTCTGACCCAGAATGATCGCGCGATATTTCAAATTATCCGTACGATTGAACAGAGTGACATTTCTCATCAGAAAACCAAACCTCATGGTTGGCGTCCCCAATTTTGGGTTGTGGACACTCACATGCATCGTTTGGTCGGGCATTCTAGTGATATTCCGGCAGAAAGTTATCGTAATCCCGTTATCTATAAAAATAATATTGTCGGTTGGGTAATTGTCAGCGCGTCAGACAAAATTACCCGTCAGGCTGATCTTAGTTTTGCCCACCAGCAGCAATTCACCAGTTGGGCTATTGTCGGTTTTTCCACTTTATTAGCACTGATCACCACCTTTCTTCTTTCTCGTGGTCTTTTAAGGCCGGCTAAGCGGCTAGTAGAAGGCACACATAAACTCGCGGCCGGTGATTTCAGCATTCGTGTCGTTCCAACCAGTAAAGATGAAATCGGTAAATTGGCAACGGATTTTAACCAACTTGCCAGCACGCTGGAAAAAAATGAACAGATGCGCCGTGATTATATGGCGGATATCTCCCATGAACTGCGTACTCCACTTTCTGTTTTGCGTGGTGAACTGGAAGCCTTACAAGATGGTGTGCGTAAACCAACCCAGGAAACTATCCATTCTTTGCTTTCGGAAGTAACGACTCTGACAAAGCTGGTGGATGATCTGCATTTATTATCTCTTTCTAATCGTGGTTCGTTGGCCTATAGAAAAGAACCCGTTAATGTCAGTGAATTACTACAAATCTCCGTGGCAAATTATCATATCCGTTTTGCGGATAAACAAATCAAGTTATCATCGAATTTAAAAGAAAACGTAATACTGTTTGCCGATCCAAGTCGGCTAACACAGTTATTTCATAATTTGCTGGAAAATAGCCTGCGTTACACCAATGAGCATGGAAAGGTGATTATTTGCGGATATTCAGATCAGCAAAAATGGATATTAGATATACAAGACAGTGCTCCCGGATTGACTGTTGAACAATGCCAGCATGTTTTTGAACGTTTTTATCGTTGTGAATCTTCCCGTAGCCGCGCAAGCGGAGGTTCAGGACTTGGACTAGCGATTTGCTATAATATTGTTGAAGCTCATAATGGAATAATTCATGCAGAAAGCTCACCTTTGGGTGGTATTAAAATTCACGTAGAATTACCGTTGATTACATCGTCTGAACTTGAAACATAATGAGTATACATCTTACACAATATACTGTTCTCATCGTTGAAGATGAACCAAAGTTGGGGCAACTGCTGGTTGATTATCTACAATCCGCAGATTATCAAACCCAATGGCTCAAACGTGGTGATGAAGTCATCGCTCATGTGCAAAAATACCATCCTCATATTATCTTGCTTGATCTTATGTTACCCGGTTTTGATGGATTATCGATCTGTCGGGAACTGCGTAAATTTTCAGATATCCCGATTGTCATGATGACTGCAAAAACGGAAGAGATTGATCGGCTACTCGGCTTAGAAATTGGGGCGGACGATTATATCTGTAAGCCTTATAGCCCTCGAGAAATGGTAGCCAGAGTAAAGACAATCTTGCGCCGTTGCTACCGTCCGAAAGATATTATCAATGAGCAAGGTGCACTAACCATTGATGAAAACCACTTTCAGGCGCGTTACTTTGAACAAGTGCTTGAATTAACACCTGTTGAGTTCCGTCTGCTCAAAGTTATATCCAGCCAACCAGGGCGTGTTTTTTCCCGTGATCAACTATTGAATAACCTTTATAACGATCATCGCATTGTGAATGACCGTACTATTGATAGCCACATTAAAAACTTGCGCAGAAAACTGGAGCTATTAGATGGAGATAAATCTTTTATCCGTTCTATTTATGGATTGGGTTATCGTTGGGAAGCTGAAATCTGTCGCGTTGTGACACAGTAACCGGCATTAACCATGCCAGCTACTGCTACAACTATCATCACATGCTTATGATTGCCTTTTCTCAACATTCAAAGTTCTTTTACCATCAAGCAAACCTGAAATGACAGCTAATAACAATGCCAGTGAAGCTAATAATCCCCCTGCCAGATTGAGGGAGGTATAGCCATAATGAGATGCGATAATGATACCACCCAACCATGCTCCAACTGCATTACCCAAATTGAAAAATCCAATATTGACAGAGGAAACAAGATTAGGCGCGCCAGCTTCCTGAGCTTTATCCATCACCAGACGCTGGATTGGCGATACGGTAGCAAAACCCAATGCAGCCATTAAAAATATACTCAAACAAGCAATGAACTGATTGTCACCATAAAGCCAGAAGATAAATAGAATTAAGGATTGTAGTCCTAACGTCCAATATAGCAATGGCATCATCGCCTTATCTGCAAGTTTTCCGCCTACAATATTGCCAAAGAAAAACCCTAGCCCCAACACCAGCAGGATCCATGTTATTGCGCTTTCAGAGAATCCTGCAATATTGATCATCAATGGCGCGATATAAGTAATCGTCGTAAAAAATGCAGCGGGGCCTAAGACTGTGATCCCCATAGCCAAAAGAACATGAATATTGGTGAACGCCTGCAATTCTTTTTTAATACTGGCAGGCGCTTTTTGATCGAATTTAGGTAATAACTTTAAAATCCCAACTAAGGCGATAATGCCAATAACCGTAATGATTGCAAAAGTGACGCGCCAGGAAATCGCTTTCCCTATCCATGTTCCAAGCGGTATACCAACTAAATTAGCCAATGTCATTCCACTAAACATAAATGCGATAGCGGTGGTTCTTTTATTTTCTGACACTAACTCAGCAGCAATAATCGCACCAATTCCCATAAAAGCGCCGTGGGTTAAGGAAGCCACGATCCGGCCAATAATTGCCAGATAAAATGTTGGAGAAACGGTGGTCAGTGCATTTCCGATAATAAATAATATCATTAACATGGAAAGCATCTTTTTCCTTTCTATTCCTCCTCCCAATATGATTAGAACAGGCGCTCCAACAAATACACCAAGCGCATAACTGGTTACCATATACCCCGCAGTTGGTATTGAAATACTAAATTCGGTTGCGATTTCAGGAAGTAAACCAGCGACAATGAATTCGGTTGTAGCGATCCCAAATGTCGCTATGGCTAGAGCCCAAATAGCTACAGGCATGGAGAACTCCTAATAATAGGCTGTATTAATCGAGTTATATTACAACGGTGTGTCGTTATCTCTGAAAGAGACTGTAATATATTCGTGCAACAGCCAATTTGGAAGCAGTTCGACCAAGACAAAATAATCATCATGCTCTATAAAATAGCGGGACAGGGGATAATTTTTTCTCATCAAATCCCTTGGCTGTACAAAATTCAAGCTAAACTTAAGCTGATAATTACCCAATCAGGAGAATTTCTTATGGCTACTGGGCATTATGATCTTAAGAAAACAAAGAACGGGCAATTTTATTTCAATCTGGTGGCGGCAAACGGTGACATTATTCTGAGCAGTGAAATGTATACCACCAAGGCTGCGGCCAATAAAGGCATTCACTCTGTGCAAGTTAATTCTCCCGATAAAACTCGCCATGAAGTGAAAAAAAACAAATCGGGTAAACCTTATTTTGTCCTGAAAGCCCGCAATCATCAAATTATTGCTATCAGTGAAACTCATACCAATGAAGCAAGCATGAAGAAATCTATGCAGTCTGTTATGAAAAACGGACCAACAGAAAGCATTCGTGACCTGACCAAACAAAATTAACAGATACAATTAATGACTCGCGCCGTATCCCCGGCGCGCGCGCTCTATTTTCCATAATATATTTGTGCTAATGATAAAACAGGCGTTAAAATCCCCTCCCTTAAACCTTACCCTTAGTAATGATATCAAAACCGGGTAAGGGCTGACTTGAACTCAGACCGAGAACGTTAAAAAATATGTTTACTCCAGAATTACTTTCTCCTGCCGGCTCGTTGAAAAACATGCGGTACGCATTCGCTTATGGCGCAGATGCCATTTATGCCGGACAACCTCGCTATAGCTTGCGCGTCCGTAATAATGAGTTTAATCATGAAACATTGGCACAAGGCATTAAGGAGGCTCATGAATTAGGCAAGCGTTTTTATGTCGTTGTCAATATCGCACCACATAACGCCAAGCTGAAAACGTTTATCCGTGACTTAAAACCCGTCGTAGAAATGGGACCTGATGCTTTGATTATGTCTGATCCGGGCTTAATTATGATGGTCCGTGAAACATTTCCTGAAATAGATATTCATCTTTCAGTTCAAGCCAATGCTGTTAACTGGGCTACGGTCAAATTCTGGAAACAGATGGGATTGACGCGAGTCATTCTTTCCCGTGAACTTTCGCTGGAAGAAATTGCTGAAATCCGTCAGCAAGTGCCTGATATGGAGCTTGAGGTTTTTGTGCATGGCGCACTTTGTATGGCTTATTCTGGCCGTTGCCTGTTATCGGGCTATATCAACAAGCGCGATCCTAATCAGGGCACTTGCACCAATGCCTGTCGCTGGGAGTACAATGTGCAGGAAGGCAAAGAAGATAGTGTTGGCAATATTGTCCATATGCACGACCCTATTCCTGTTAAGAACATTGAACCAACACTGGGCCAAGGGGCACCAACGGATAAAGTCTTCGTGATAGAAGAAGCCAAGCGTCCTGGCGAATATATGTCAGCGTTTGAAGATGAACATGGTACTTATATCATGAATTCCAAAGATTTACGTGCTCTTGAGCATGTGGAAAGATTAACCAGGATGGGGGTTCACTCACTGAAAATCGAAGGCCGTACCAAATCTTTTTATTATTGTGCTCGCACCGCCCAAGTCTATCGCCGTGCCATAGATGATGCTGCTGCTGGAAAACCCTTCGATCCAACATTGATGACCACATTAGAAGGTTTGGCGCATCGTGGCTATACAGAAGGTTTCCTGCGCCGTCATACTCATGATGCCTACCAAACTTACGAATACGGCTATTCCGTATCAGACACTCAACAATTCGTTGGTGAATTTACTGGCAATCGAGTCAACGGACTGGCAGAAGTTGCCGTGAAGAATAAGTTTCTTGTCGGGGATCATCTGGAACTCATGACTCCATCGGGCAATATTCACTTCACGTTAGAGTCCATGATAAATAAAAAAGGCCAGGCCGTGGAAATTGCACCGGGTGATGGGCATCTCGTTTATCTTCCGATTCCTGAAGAAATTAAGCTGGATTATGCTTTACTTGTAAGAAACTTAAAAGGTGGCAATACCAGAACACCTCATCCATATGAATGACAAGTGAAATAATTCGAAATAGGATTTTAAAGAAATTGATCTATTTTTTTAGAAATAGATCACATCAATGCTAATTTATTTCTCGTATTATCAGTTCTGAAAAATAAAGAACTAAAAAAGTTTTACTATAAGACTAGGAACCACCTCCTTGGCTAGCTCAATCTCCCTTGGGCTGGCCTTTTCTTTTACACGAACAAACAAAAAATCAGTAAATTCAAATGGTTAATAAAAACATCCATCTTTAAAAATCATCAAATTAATTAATGTTTCCAAATCCTGACTGGATATCTATTTGTTTTTTATTAGTAACCGTATTGATAATAATCAAAAAAACCATATCTTGATAAATAACATTATGATTTATTCAGTTTAATGAAGGAAATTTTGAGAAAAAATAAACCAAATTATCCAATTTCTGAATAATTTCACTTTATAGTCATATAAAGTGGTTAAGTTTTAGCAACATTTGTATTAACTGAAGCGATCCACTACTGCTTCCCTCTCCACTTTCCTTGTGATCAGCTCAAATATAAACAACAATCAGTAGCGCCTTTTGCAAACTGGAGTTAATCATGACTGATATCGTTAAGTTGTTAGGAAAAGACGCAGAAAGTTTATTGGAACATCAATGTAATACCATTCCACGTGAAAATCTCTATCTTCCAGGTACAGATTTCGTTGATAGAGTTATGCTCGAAAATAACCGCCCCAATACTGTTCTTCGTTCCATGCAAACTTTATTGAATCATGGACGTTTAGCAGGTACGGGTTATCTCTCAATTTTGCCAGTAGATCAGGGAGTTGAACATTCCGCCAGCGCTTCTTTCGCTACCAATCCTCTCTATTTTGATCCCAAAAATATCGTTGAACTGGCGATTGAGGCAGGCTGTAATTGTGTTGCTTCAACTTACGGTGTTCTGGCGTCTGTTTCTCGCCGTTATGCTCATAAGATCCCGTTTCTGGTTAAGCTTAATCACAATGAGACTTTGACCTATCCCGCCCAATATGATCAAACTTTGTATGCCAGTGTCGAACAGGCATTTAACATGGGTGCCGTTGCGGTAGGTGCAACAATCTATTATGGATCTCCCGAATCACGCCGCCAAATAGAAGAAATTTCAGCCGCCTTTGAACGCGCTCACGAACTCGGTATGGTCACTGTGTTATGGGCTTATCTGCGTAATTCCGCTTTCAAGAAAGATGGAGTTGATTACCACACCAGCGCCGATTTAACTGGCCAGGCGAATCACCTGGCTGCAACGATCGGTGCCGATATCGTTAAACAAAAAATGGCTGAGACTAATGGTGGTTATACTGCTATTGGATTCGGGCATACGGATAAACGCGTCTATAGCAATTTAACCACTGAACATCCGATTGATCTCGTTCGTTATCAAATTGCTAACTGTTATATGGGACGCGCTGGATTAATCAATTCAGGTGGTGCTTCTGGAAACAATGACTTAAGTGATTCTGTTCGCACTGCCGTTATCAACAAACGTGCCGGAGGAATGGGATTGATCCTTGGCCGCAAGGCGTTCAAGAAATCGATGAAAGAGGGCGTTGAGTTAATCCACTCCGTACAGGATGTTTATCTCGATAAGAAAATTACCATCGCCTAATCAATTAGATTCAGTACGTTCAAAATGGGGATCGCTGCATCCCCATTATTCAAAAATTCACCACCATTGATGAAAATGGTGGACTGGTCCAATGCCATGGCCAACTTGCAAACTATCCGCCTGTGTCAGCGCATTTTGTAAATATGTTTTGGCAACCGGCAACGTACTTTGCCAATCAGAATAGAGTGGACGCAATGCAGCAAGTGCCGCAGATAAAGTACAACCAGTTCCATGAGTATGCCGTGTATTTATTCTGGGTGCAGTAAAACGCCACTCCCCTTCCGAGGTAAAAAGCCAATCCGGGCTTTCCTCATTATGCAAATGTCCGCCTTTCAATAAAACCGCCTGACATCCCATTGAACGTAATGCTCTGCCCTGCTGTAACATTTCATCTTCAGTATCAGCAAGATCACAGTTCAATATGGTTGCCGCTTCCGGCAAATTAGGGGTGATCAGAGAAACAAGTGGCAGCAATTGTTCTACCATTGCGGTAA
The DNA here is from genome assembly GCF_036512875.1 of Xenorhabdus taiwanensis. Lineage (GTDB taxonomy): Bacteria > Pseudomonadota > Gammaproteobacteria > Enterobacterales > Enterobacteriaceae > Xenorhabdus > Xenorhabdus taiwanensis. The sequence goes on from NZ_AP028978.1 coordinate 2,473,562, forward strand.
TGGCCTCCGGTGATAACAAGGGATCACCGCTTTTCGCCACCATGACTGTATCCAATACAATGCAGGGAATAGGATAACGATACAACGACTCTGCTATTACAGCGATATTGGCTGCATTCGACAACATACCAATTTTAGCGCTGTCTATCCTGACATCTGAAAGTACTGATTCTAACTGAGCAGCAACAAAAAGGGGATCAAGCTCATAAACGGATTGTACGCCCAGTGTATTTTGGGCAACCAACGCAGTAACAACTGTCGTACCGTAAACCCCAAGCGCGGAAAAGGTTTTTAAATCGGCCTGAATGCCGGCACCACCGCTAGGATCGGTTCCTGCGATAGTCAGTGAGTTAATTCTCATTATGGTAATTCCTACCACCAGCTAAAGAAAGGTGGTATCGGAATAAGAGATACCATGACTTCCCTACGCTGGCATTATCCAGATCAGGTAATACGGGTACTTCTCAGTTCAGTAAAGAACGCCCCGAGTCAAAATAAAAATCACCCTATTAGTACTCTAATAGAGTGATATTTGCAATAAGTTATCGTCAGATATTAAAACCAAACTAACGATAAATAGATTTAGCCAGTAATTAGACACCCGCCAAATTAAATTTGTTACTATAAAGTTGTGACGTTTGCAGCAGCAGGGCCTTTAGGACCATCCTGAATTTCAAACTCAACCTGTTGGCCTTCAGATAATGTTTTAAATCCATCTTTCATAATTGCAGAAAAATGTACAAATACATCTTTGCTACCATTAGCTGGAGTAATAAAACCAAAACCTTTAGACTCATTGAACCACTTTACAGTACCAGTGATTTTTGCCATTTCAACAATTTCCTTTGAATCACTTTATTAGCCAATCGGCATAAAAATAAACAAACCAGTATTAGTTGCTGTTATTTATTAACAGAACAGTACTTCGTTTACCCACATGTTTTATCACATACTCTTTATATAATCGCAAGCCATTTTTTTCAGGTGCTCGAGCCAACGCACATATTTAAAATTCTTAATCTCTATTCCTATTTGAAATTACCCAATAATTTTTAAGTCACATAACCTCATGAATTAACATAAAAATAAAAACTCACCCCAAGAAATATCTTTAATAAGACTAATACATAATACTGTTTTCTATATCTATTATGGTGTAGACCAGAGAGTTATCATTATACAAACCTCATTTTAGATAACTATAAAAATCATAGCCAATCTCACTTATTATTTTTGAACATATAATATAGTCGTTTTACATGTAACCAAATTACTTTTTGAATATCATTTATTAAATAATATTCAATTATAATATTTGTAGGATGATTTTTTACTATTCATCCATATGATCTTTCTCATACGATTTATTGAACTCATAAAGCACATTCTGTTGGAGTTGTCAGAGTCTAAGATGAAACCACATTACCCCAACACTCTTATTCTGGATTATGAGGGAAAATACAGAAATAATATTTTATTAAAAATGGAATTCACCAGATAACGGCGTTTAGTTACATAAAATAACGGTAATGTATTATTTAGCACTGACAATCATAACCACCCGTATAACGGGTGGTTTGCTCTTGCCCTATAAGGGCTTGTTACCGACTGCGCCTAAATGACGCTGCTTTCTCTTCGTTCAAGCTAAGTGTCTTTGCTGCTTTGGCCTACCCCTTGAAGGGGTCTACATGCTCTTTACTACTCAATTTATCCGAGATTAAATCCGACTTTTCTTGCTCTCTGATATACTTTTGAATTGTCGCTTCATTTAGCCCTACCGTACTGACATAGAACCCTTCCGCCCAAAACTTTCTGTTGCCAAATTTATATTTTAAATTGGCGTGTCTATCAAAGATCATCAACGAACTTTTACCCTTCAAATATCCCATAAAGCTTGAAACGCTTAGCTTTGGTGGAATACTCACCAACATATGAACATGATCTGGCATGAGATGACCTTCGATTATTTCCACACCTTTATACTTACAAAGGTCTCTGAGGATCTCTCCCACACTTGAACGAATATTATTAAAAATCACTTTCCGTCTATATTTCGGCGAAAAGACGATATGGTATTTACACAGCCACTTTGTATGCGCTGAGCTTTGTGCTTTAATGCCCATAAACACCTTTCCTTATTTGAGTTACGAATATTAGCTTGAACATCTATATCGTAACGGAAAGGTGTTTTTCTTGGTATAACCTTTGAACTCCACCCGCAAAGCGGGTGGTTTTATGTTTAAGACGCTAACGCGATTTAAACTGGCTAAAGCCATAAAATAACAATCAGCCGGGCATAAGATGCCCGACTGAAAACACATGACATGGATTAGCAACTAATCTGCTTATCCCTTGGTTTTTTTGAGCGAACAATCGAATAACCAATCCATAAGACACCAATCCAAAATGGCATCAAGATAACTGAAATACGAATTGGTGGCATCATTAGAATAATGATGAGAATGAATGCCAAGAAGACTAAACACAGATAGTTTCCAAATGGATACCACAGTGCCTGAAATTTCGTCTTGACACCTTCTTTATCTTTAGCTGAACGGAATTTCAAATGAGCGCAACAAATCATAATCCAGTTAATGACCAGAGTTGTTACCACTAATGCCATTAGCAACTCAAATGCCTTACCGGGCATAACATAGTTAATTAATACACCAATTGATGTTGCCAGCGCTGATAAACCAATAGACAAGACAGGGACATTGCGTTTGTTAACTTTTGTGAGTGCATGAGGCGCATTACCTTGTTTAGCCAAACCATACAACATCCGGCTATTACAATATACACCACTGTTATAAACAGACAACGCCGCCGTTAGTACCACCACATTCAGCACATTCGCTACCCAGAAGTTATCCAGATCATGGAAAATCAAAACGAACGGACTGCCGCCTTCTACCACTTTTTCCCACGGATACAACGACAGTAAAATAGCCAATGAACCGATATAGAACAGCAAGATGCGATAAACAACCTGGTTAGTAGCTTTGGGGATATTTTTCTCAGGATTTTCTGCTTCTGCTGCGGTAATGCCTACCATTTCCAGGCCACCAAATGAAAACATGATCACAGCCAGCGCCATAATCAAGCCAGAAAGCCCATTTGGCATAAAGCCGCCTTGCTGCCACAAGTTGGTAATACTTGCCTGTGGGCCACCATTGCCGCTAATCAGCAAATAGCTCCCAAAGATAATCATCCCGACGATAGCACTGACTTTAATGATAGAGAACCAAAATTCGGTTTCACCATATAACCGAACATTAATTAGATTGACGAGATTAATCAGTACAAAGAATATTGCGGCAGAAACCCATGTTGGAACTTCCGGCCACCAATACTGGATATACATACCAACAGCCGTTAATTCTGCCATTCCAACCAAAATAAACATTGCCCAATAATTCCAGCCTGACAGAAAACCGGCAAAATTTCCCCAATATTTATAAGCAAAGTGGCTAAATGACCCTGCGACTGGCTCTTCAACAACCATTTCGCCCAGTTGGCGCATAATTAAAAATGCGATAAATCCGCCGAGCGCATACCCAAGAAGCACTGAAGGCCCTGCCATTTTAATGGTTTGGGCAATACCTAAAAATAACCCCGTTCCTACTGCACCGCCGAGAGCAATAAGCTGAATATGCCTGTTCTTTAAACCACGCTTAAGCGTAGATTGTTGTTCTTGTTGTTCTGCCATCTAATCCTCTTTTTACGATGCTTAGAACCCGTCTCATTAGAAGTTGTTTTATTTGTTGTTTTGAATCTTTGTACCTAAATAGAACCAGAAATTCTCCTGCTCTTCTCAAATTGCGCAAAATCTGCCGAGTTCAAATTTTCTCAACATAATTCCTTCAACATATTATATTTGATTGAGTTATGTACTAATTTAACGCAGTATTGAGTTTTGTTATTTCATATCAAGTGGATATTAAAACACCATTTACAAAGAATGAATACTAAAGATGCATATTAACACACATGCAGGCAGAATAATGGTTGATTACATATCAAAAAGGTAAGTATCGGGTGATGGAACAAACACCTAATTCGAACACATCATTACCTTGCTCACAATGTACATCCAACGCTAACAAATACAAAAACAAACATATCAATATCAAGCAAAGAGCTAAAAGGGTTTTTTTAGTATTCAATGAGGTCACCTTAGGATTATTTCATTGTAGTTAACTTCATAATAAAATATTATAGTGAGTTACCATATGATAGAGTGATAATAGTGTATTAAAGTTTTTAATCACTGTTCACTGTGTCCCCCCTATTAATGATGGGTTTTGTCATCTTGAAAAGAAGTTGTGTATACTTCCCCAACCTTCAACCAATTTAAAATAGTAATGGCACAAGATAACCACTTAGCACTTGTATGCGCACTGAGTAAATGGATAGAAAACCATCTTGGCCGTGTCATTCATCTTGAAGAGCTTGCTGCTTATTCTGGCTATTCACTTTGGCACATGCAGAAAATATTCAAGGAAGTTACCGGCATATCTCTTGGGAAGTACATCCGTCAACGACGCTTGGCTGGCGCTGTTTATCTGTTGAAAAATAGTTCGTTGCCTATTTTTGATATTGCCCTGGATTTCGGGTTTGGCTCCCAATCCCATTTCACCTATATGTTCCGTAAAGAGTACGGCATTACACCTTATGATTTTCGCCAACGTACAGATATTGAACTTGAAATTAAGCTTCCACTACATTCAACTTACAACTGCGAATCATAAAATCTGGTATCGTTAGCGGCCATCCTTCATGGCCGCCATACTCCAACTTAATTAAACATAAATCGTTATTGATATTTTTCAACCAATGCCAGAGCTATCGCTTCCGTTTCTGCATCGGGAATGCCGCTAATGTCTGACGGGCGAAAATGCATCTGAAATGCTTGAATAGTTTTATAAGTGGCGTTATCCAAAATTCCCGTCTGGGGGATATTATAACCATAAAGAGCCAGTGCTTTCTGAACGGATATTACTGATGCCGGCATATCCGGTGCCCTACCCGCCAAATATTTATTCACTGTTGCATGATCGGGCCAAGCGCCAATCCCCTGTTCATAAAGTTCGCGCCACGGAAAAACAGGTCCAGGATCTTCTTTTCTCAGTGGTGCGATATCGCTATGACCTACAATATTCACAGCCTGGATCTTATACCTGCGCATAATATCCTTTACCAATCTGACGACTGCCTCAATTTGTAATGGGTGATATGAACACCATTCTTTTTTAATAAGTTCTTGTTTAAATCCGCAATTAACAATTTCAATACCAATAGAATAGCGATTTAAGCTTTGGTATCCATTCCACTCACTCTTCCCTGCATGCCATGCCCTTTCCTTTTCTGAAACCAATTGGAAAATAATCGGCTCTTTATCCTGATACCTCGGTTGCGAAGGAATAAGATAATGAATACTAACGCGGCCTCCCGTTAATTCCCGTAAAGATCTTTTATCATCTAACGCAGTATAGTGAAGGACAAGAAATCTAATTGAGTCAATGTCTTGCTTGGTCGAATAAGGATAGGAATGGTCAACAATATAACCATTTCTATCTTCTCGCTTAGGGGAATAAGAACAACCAATCAACAACGTGATAAAGATGCATATTATTAATCGTCTTATCATGATCGGTCAGCTATTTTACAGAAAAAGATAACATTATAATGATTATATATTAGATGACATAAAAAGAGATGTGGTGTTCTTTTACTTATCCGCATGCTTTAAAGAACAAATAAAAGCCAGCTATTCGCGGAACGAACGAATAGCTGGCTAATAAAGTTACTTGATACGAGCTATCTTTTGTTACTGATATCCTATAGATAGACTATATAGACATTTCAGTATCAGCAATTACTCTTCTCGCCGTTATGCGGTGCATCATTATCCCAAATACCTTTTTCAACTTGCTGTTGGAGCTCTGGGTAGCTGTTAATATTGAATGTCGGTAATTTGCCTGATTTTCTCTGCTGGTTATAATCTTTCGCCAGTTTCATCGCGATACCTGACAACATAAGTATGGCAATCAAGTTAACAATAGCCATACACGCCATTGATAGGTTAGCCATATTCCAAACCAGAGGCACATCCGCCAATGTACCAAACATTACCATACCCAATGCAGCCAACCGCAGAATAAATAAGCCAGCAGTATGGTTACGTTCCAGGAATATCATATTGCTTTCAGCATAAGCGTAATTGGCAATAATCGACGTAAAGGCAAAGAAGAAAATAGCAATCGCAACAAACATCGTTCCCCAATGCCCAACAGCGGATGACAATGCTCTCTGAGTTAATTCAATCCCACTGATTGCAGTAACATTTTCGTTAAGAACACCAGAAGAGAGGATAATCATAGCCGTCGCACTACAGATAACGATGGTATCCATAAATACCCCCAACATCTGCACATACCCCTGAGAGGCTGGATGTGGTGGATATGGAGAAGCTGATGCTGCCGCATTTGGCGCAGAACCCATCCCCGCTTCATTCGAGAATAATCCGCGTTGAACCCCCTGAAGCATTGCCTGGGAAATGCCGTAGCCTAATGTTCCCGCTATCGCCTCCTGAATGCCAAAGGCACTCTTGATAACCAGTGCAAATACCGCTGGGATATGTTCAATATTGTGACCAACAACCCAAAGCGCCAGAATAAAATAAGCAATCGCCATAAATGGTACAACCAATTCCGCTACCCGAGCGATAGAACGCAGCCCGCCGAAAATAATTACACCACTGATAATGACTAATGCGATACCGACATAAATTGGTTTGATATTAAAAGCAAAGGCAGCCGCTTCCGCAATTGAGTTTGCCTGAACAGCATTAAATACAAGACCAAACGCGATAATAAGGAAGAATGAAAACAGAATTCCCATCCATCGCTTCTTCAACCCTCTTTCCATATAATAAGCCGGGCCACCGCGATAATTTCCTTGATCGTCTTTCGTCTTGTACAACTGGGCAAGCGTGCTTTCTACAAAGGCAGTCGCCATACCAATAAATGCCACGACCCACATCCAGAAAACAGCCCCTGGTCCACCGGCAGTAATTGCAATGGCAACTCCTGCTAAGTTACCGGTTCCTACACGAGCAGCAAGGCTGGTACACAAGGCCTGAAAAGATGAAATGCCAGAATCATCCGACTTATTACTATTTTTCAGAACTGAAAACATGTGACCAAAGTGGCGAAGTTGTATAAAACCAGAACGCAGTGTGAAGTAAAGACCAACCCCAAGGAGAAGGTATATCAATACATAGTCCCAAAGAATGTTGTTAATGAAGTTAATCAGATCCGTCAAGATATTTTCCCCTTACTAATTAGCAAACATTAGCTGACCATAGTGCCGTATTCGGCGAAATTTTATTGTGCTTAATTCCTTTTATAATTAACAAGCAACATAATTCTGTATACGAAAAATACAGGGATACAAGCCATTAAAGCGGAAAGAATGTAACACAATATTTATTTCAATGGGTAACTTTTAATGAAATTTTTACATTTACTTTAGCGTTATTGAACATTTATCTTGTTATCCATAAACGCTTAATTTCTGATTTCAAGCCATTTAACCCTATTTTTAGAACAAAAAATGCGCAATCATTTTCTTCCCATATATAAGTAAGAAACATAAACAAATTAACAATTGGACTCAAAACACGAAACCTGTTAGCAACCAAAATACAACCTATCAAAAACAGCGTCAATCTAATACCTATGTCCAATGCCCACGATATATAGAGCATATGTTAATTGGAAGTTATTGATGTCATACCAAACAAAATACACAGAACAGATTTAGATAATCACGCACTGCCATATCACTAATGTAGTAATAACCAAATTCATTAAAAAAATTTGGGTAATTACAAAATTTAATATTGAATTTTCTAATATCTACGGAAACATACAGTAATATTTCACTTAAAATGAGATTATTAAATTTTAATACTGTGATAGTTGGAAAAAGCCACCATTGCATATTAAAATTTTCAGTTGTTATTTTTACAACAGGAAACAACAATAACAGGTTAGTAATATGTTAATAATCCACTATCTGGTCATCAGATAATCTGAAAGTGAGGTTATAATTGATGTTAGAGCGAAAAAGAAAGAATCCCGCAGACAACATACTGCCCAAGAGAGTTTACAGAGGAAAATCAAAGTATGAGTATCATCCTGCAACTGGTGGTTCAATCTCTATCTGCTGTCTGAGCTCGCCAGTATCTGTTGTTTGGAAAGAATACAATAAGATTGTGGAAAAAATAGAAAAAAATAGTACGTAGAGCTTAATATATATCGAAGTTAATCATAACCACCCGTATAACGGGTGGTTTGCTCTTGCCCTATAAGGGCTTGTTACCGACTGCGCCTAAATGACGCTGCTTTCTCTTCGTTCAAGCTAAGTGTCTTTGCTGCTTTGGCCTACCCCTTGAAGGGGTCTACATGCTCTTTACTACTCAATTTATCCGAGATTAAATCCGACTTTTCTTGCTCTCTGATATACTTTTGAATTGTCGCTTCATTTAGCCCTACCGTACTGACATAGAACCCTTCCGCCCAAAACTTTCTGTTGCCAAATTTATATTTTAAATTGGCGTGTCTATCAAAGATCATCAACGAACTTTTACCCTTCAAATATCCCATAAAGCTTGAAACGCTTAGCTTTGGTGGAATACTCACCAACATATGAACATGATCTGGCATGAGATGACCTTCGATTATTTCCACACCTTTATACTTACAAAGGTCTCTGAGGATCTCTCCCACACTTGAACGAATATTATTAAAAATCACTTTCCGTCTATATTTCGGCGAAAAGACGATATGGTATTTACACAGCCACTTTGTATGCGCTGAGCTTTGTGCTTTAATGCCCATAAACACCTTTCCTTATTTGAGTTACGAATATTAGCTTGAACATCTATATCGTAACGGAAAGGTGTTTTTCTTGGTATAACCTTTGAACTCCACCCGCAAAGCGGGTGGTTTTATGTTTAAGACGCTAACGCGATTTAAACTGGCTAAAGCCATAAATAAAAAACGGGAGCTATCACTCCCGTTGATGCTAACACCATAACCGTCATCTGAATAAAATTCAGTCATCACAATAAAAAATAGCTTTTGTTACAAATTATTATCTTACTCTCTGTCATAAAGAACGCATTTTCCCTTAAACATAAAACAATAAGATAATCTAATATTTTATTTTTAGGGTTTAACATTATATTCTCAATAGCTATATCATCCTTAATATCTATATACTCAATACTAAATAGGTATCAAGCTGTCCTTTCCTTTAGGAATATGGTTTACCCAAATTCGTGCTACGATATAAATCATCCCCATACATTTGTTAAAACAAGACAGTAGACGGCGGAGAATTGCTTATGTGCATAAATAATATAATGAAAGTTATTGTTATTCCTACTCTAATTACGCTAATGTTATCAACACCGGCTAACGCAAGAGAAGGTAAATTGATTAAATTACCTGATAAACGATTTGCCATTCTGTCCGAAGGCGATCTGGAAAATGCATCATCTGGCAGCTATTCCATTGCCATTTTTAAGGATAAAGATCTCATAGAATTTGAAACTGGAGGTGTCTTTGAACGTGACGGCTCAGTATTTGAAGATAATGGCACTCCAAGGATCAAATTTGCCGATATTGATGGCGATGGCACCAAAGAGCTCATTGTTTCCAAACTTACAGCGGGTTCTGGAAATTATCTTGAAGTCGATGCACTCAAAATTACCAAGAAAAATGTCAAACTTCTCACCCGTATCTATATAAATGGAAACAATGATCCTATTAAGTCACTCCATGCAGTATGCAAAAGAGGAAAATGCATAGAGCAGAAACCTTAATAATCATCTCCTCACTTAAAATTGCTATCCGCTGAGATTCGGCACAAGCGTTGAATTATGTACTATTGTTAATGTTGTCGTTCCTGTTAAAGTTGTCACCACTATCGTGATATAGTCGATCAAGAGGAAATTATGAAACGTCTTTTATTGCCAATTTTCCTTACCCTATTCTTCTCATATGCCGTACATGCTAATGCAGATAAGACCGCAGAAACTTATTGTAATTTGTTCGGGAAAGCCTCTATAGAAGCATTTAAAACTCATGACTCACCCGACACGATAGCACAAAAGGCGTTCAATGAATTAGCTGGTAAGGGATTTGATCTTAAAGAGATCCATAGCAACAAGGATGAATTTATTACATCTATCAAACAAACTGTCACAGAAGTCAGAAAAAATAAACAAATCTTCCCAAGCACGCGTCATTTTGACGAATCACTGGATAAATCTGTTGAAGCATGTAAAGTACAAACAAAACAGGCTTTATCTGATAGTACAAAATAGACTTCTGTAGAGCGACTTACTTATGTTGTCGCTCTATTTTCATTAGCCTTGTTGTCAATGAGGCTGAGCCGGATAGAAACATGACTGTGAAAAAAAGCAGCACCGACTGATTATCCGTTATCAGATTTGAATTTATTTAAATCAAACCATCCGAAAGGGATTTAATTTCAGCTTTTTAACGGTAATGCTATGCCGAATATTAAAGATAACATAAGTACTAAAAGAGTATTTATTAATTCAAAAAAATGATATTGAAACGATAATTTTTTCTCATTGTCCTGATTAGGCTCTGCTTGATCTGACAATAACTTATTATCCTCAATTTCAGCAAGTATCACTTTTGCACGTTCTATATCAGCATAGTGGACAAGCAGTTTAACACCACCAAATGCCTGGGAATACATATAGTTATTCCATACAATGTCTTCATCTATCACAACTGCATAAATATCTTCTGATAACATTCTGCCCAAGACAATGTGAGCATCTATTGGCGATAGGAAATTCGTTAATAACTGCATATTTCCTCTCTGGGGATAACTATTCCACATAAGCACACCATGATCAGATGATTTATAAATCAGTATAGCCTACCTGTTGCTACCCTACCGTGAACAGGGAATAGATACGAAAACATTATTAGGACATAAGAGCCAAGCAATGACAGACAAATACCATAATGATAGAGGTAAAGATTGGATTATTTTGGCGGTGAAATAATGGTCAAATTATAACCAGTTTTGCAGAAGAATTTTGGTAAGCTTAAGAACAACGGGAACCATTAAGCCCCCGTTATCTATTTTAATCAGTGACTATTACATATGAGAAATAATAGCATCACCGAACTCGCTACATTTCAGTAGTTTAGCACCTTCCATCAGGCGCTCAAAATCGTATGTGACAGTCTTAGCAGCAATTGAACCTTCCATCCCCTTAACGATTAGATCTGCGGCTTCGAACCATCCCATGTGGCGTAACATCATTTCAGCGGAAAGGATCACCGAACCAGGATTGACTTTATCCTGACCTGCATACTTAGGCGCAGTACCGTGTGTTGCTTCGAACAATGCGCACTCGTCACCAATGTTTGCACCTGGAGCAATACCGATGCCACCTACCTGTGCAGCCAGGGCATCAGAAATGTAATCACCATTCAGGTTCATACAAGCGATAACATCATACTCAGCCGGACGCAGCAGGATCTGTTGCAAGAAAGCATCTGCAATGACATCCTTAATGATGATATCTTTGCCATTTTTAGGATTCTTGATCTTAACCCACGGACCACCATCCAACAATTCTCCGCCGAACTCAGTGCGAGCAAGTTCATAACCCCAGTCTTTGAAAGCACCTTCGGTAAATTTCATGATATTGCCTTTATGAACCAGAGTGACTGATTCACGGTCATTATCAATGGCATATTCAATCGCGGCACGTACTAAACGTTTAGTACCTTCTTCTGAGCAAGGTTTTACACCAATACCACACTGTTGAGGGAAACGGATCTTACTAACACCCATTTCATCTTGCAGGAATTTAATCACTTTGTCCGCTTCCGCTGAACCTGCTTTCCACTCAATACCCGCATAAATGTCTTCTGCGTTTTCGCGGAAAATAACCATATCGGTCAATTCAGGCTGCTTAACAGGGCTTGGCGTACCTTGGTAGTAACGAACCGGACGCAGGCAGACATACAGATCCAATTGCTGACGCAGTGCAACGTTCAGCGAACGGATACCACCACCTACTGGTGTTGTCAGAGGGCCTTTGATAGCAACACGGTATTCACGGATCAAATCCAGCGTTTCATCTGGTAACCAAACATCTTTACCATAGACATGTGTGGATTTCTCACCTGTGTAGATTTCCATCCAGGAAATTTTGCGTTCACCGCTATACGCTTTCTGAACCGCAGCATCAACAACTTTTAGCATGACCGGCGTAACATCAACACCAATGCCATCCCCTTCGATATAAGGGATAATAGGGTTATTCGGAACACTTAATTTACCTTTGGCATCAATCGTAATTTTTTTACCTTCCGCCGGAACAACTACTTTGCTTTCCATTAACCTCTCCTTTCAAATAAGCGCAATGCCTTGTTAATTTTTTGTAAGGGACGTGTCAATACTACTTGAATATTCTGCAAACGCCAACGGTCACAGATTTAAGGTATAATACGCACCCTAATTTTTAACGATGGCTTATCATGACAAATATCTCTTTTAAAAAACGCCAACTTAACCGATTCAGCCAGAGAAAAAATAACAGAACCATAAAAAAACCAATCGGCCCTCGTCGGGTGTTGATTTTTAACAAACCTTATGATGTCTTACCCCAATTTACCGATGAAATGGGAAGAACAACGTTAAAAGATTTTATCCCGTTTACTGATGTCTATGCCGCCGGTCGTCTGGATCGTGATAGTGAAGGTTTGCTGGTGTTGACCAATGATGGCAAATTGCAGGCCAGATTAACTCAACCCGATAAAAAAGCCGCTAAAGTTTATTATGTTCAAGTCGAGGGCATTCCTGATGAAACGGCTCTGAATAAACTTCGTAGCGGCGTTTTATTGAAAGATGGCCCGACCTTGCCCGCCGGAGCTGAATTAGCAGAAGAGCCGGCATGGCTCTGGGAGAGAACACCTCCTATCCGGGAACGAAAAAGCATTCCGGTCAGTTGGCTTAAAATTACATTATATGAAGGACGCAATCGGCAAGTACGTAGGATGACCGCTCATGTGGGTTATCCTACACTGCGCCTAATCCGTTTTAGTATGGGTTCGATGCAATTAGACTCACTATCCCCTGGAGAATGGAGAGAAATTAATCTTGTTTAGTCCACATGTCACGGTTGCCTGCATTGTTCATGCAGAAAATAAGTTTTTAGTTGTAGAAGAGTTGATCAACGGCAAGCCTCTGTGGAATCAACCCGCAGGCCATCTTGAAGAGAATGAAACATTACTGGAAGCCGCTGAACGGGAATTATGGGAAGAAACTGGGATTCGTGCGCAACCACAAGCATTTTTAAAATTGCACCAATGGGTTGCACCGGATGGGACACCATTTATTCGTTTTCTATTCTTGGTTGAAATGGAAAAAATTCTGGACACCAATCCACAAGATAACGATATCCATTGCTGTCACTGGTTAAGTGCGGAAGAAATCCTTAATAGTTCACAGTTACGCTCTCCCTTGGTTGCCGAAAGTCTTCTTTGCTACCTGAAGCACAAAGCTTATCCACTATCGATACTGGATTATTATGGTTCACCTTTCGCCAAATGAAGACGTTTGGTGCACCTTGGTTGCCAACGTGCTAAAGTATTGCGTTTGTTTTTTTCCGCAGTGAGATATATCCATGTCAGATAACAGCCAGAAAAAAGTCATTGTCGGCATGTCCGGCGGTGTTGATTCATCCGTTTCCGCCTACCTTCTGCAACAGCAGGGCTACCAGGTTGCTGGCCTGTTCATGAAAAACTGGGAAGAAGACGATAGTGAAGAGTATTGCTCGGCTGCCACCGATCTTGCCGATGCTCAGGCCGTTTGTGACAAACTGGGCATAGAGTTGCATACCATCAATTTTGCAGCCGAGTATTGGGATAATGTATTCGAACATTTTCTTGCCGAATATAAAGCAGGCAGAACTCCAAATCCGGACATTCTTTGCAATAAAGAAATCAAATTCAAAGCATTTTTGGAATTCGCCGCAGAGGATTTAGGGGCTGACTATATCGCAACCGGACATTATGTCCGTCGTCGGGATGTGAACGGCACTAGCCAATTGCTCCGTGGCTTGGATGACAACAAAGATCAAAGCTATTTCTTATATACCTTAAGCCACCAGCAAGTTGCCAAAAGCCTGTTTCCAGTCGGGGAATTGGAAAAACCCGAAGTACGCCGCATTGCCGAAGAAATTGGTCTGGTCACCGCAAAGAAAAAAGATTCGACGGGCATCTGCTTTATTGGTGAGCGTAAGTTCCGTGATTTCCTTGGGCGCTATTTACCCGCCCAACCTGGCCCAATTATGACCGTGGATGGGCAAACCATCGGCCAACATACTGGCTTGATGTACCATACACTCGGCCAACGCAAAGGACTGGGAATTGGGGGAACGAAAAATGGCAGTGAAGAACCCTGGTATGTCGTTGATAAAGATGTCGAAAATAACATACTGGTTGTTGCCCAAGGCCATGAACATCCTCGCTTGATGTCCGTCGGTTTGATTGCCCAGCAACTGCATTGGGTTAATCGCCAACCCCTGCAAGCAGAAATGCGCTGTGTAGTCAAAACACGCTACCGTCAGCATGATATTCCCTGCACTGTCGTCCCTCTGGGCGAAGATAAAATTGAAGTTCGTTTTGATAGCCCTGTTGCCGCTGTCACCCCTGGTCAATCAGCCGTGTTTTATCAAGGTGAAGTTTGTCTCGGTGGTGGTGTGATCGAACAACGTATACAGGAGTAGTTGTGGCTAAAAAAAATTATTACGATATTACACTGGCTCTGGCAGGTATCTGCCAGTCAGGGCGCCTGGTACAAAAACTTGCCCATGAAGGCCAGTGTGATACTGATGCTTTTGAGATCATGCTCAACAGTGTCCTGAACATGAACCCGACCTCCACGCTGGATGTCTTTGGCAATAACGCCTGCAACCTGCGTATTGGCCTTGATGCCATGTTGGGTATGTTCAATAGTTCACATAGTGGCGTTTCTGCTGATCTTACCCGCTATATGCTGAGTTTGATGGCACTGGAACGTCGATTGAATAAAAATCCATCTACCGTCAATCAATTAGCAAATCGCATTGAACAATTAGAACGCCAGCAAAGCTATTTTGAACCTATGTCAGAGGGAATACTCAACGCCCTGGCTGGAATTTATGTCGATGTTATCAGCCCGCTGGGGCCACGCATTCAGGTGACGGGCTCACCTGACGTATTACGTAATTCGTTGATTCAGGCAAAAGTCAGATCTGTGTTACTGGCCGGTATCCGCAGTGCCGTTTTATGGCAACAAGTTGGCGGTAGCCGCCTGCAAATCATGTTTTCGCGTCAGCGCCTGATCCGACAGGCAAAAGAGATCCTTGCTAATTGTTAGATAAAGACCATTAGCTAAAAACTGTTAAACCAAAGCTGTTAAACATAAATTGTTAAATAAAATCCGGGAGTTGCTACCAATGGAATTATCCTCACTGACCGCTGTTTCTCCAATTGATGGCCGTTACGGCGATAAAGTCAGCGCACTACGCACTATTTTTAGTGAGTTCGGCTTACTAAAATTCCGTGTGCAAGTCGAAGTACGTTGGCTGCAAAAACTGGCTGCAACCACAGAAATCCAAGAAGTTCCTGCTTTTGACGCCAACGCAAACGCTTACCTTGATGAAATTATTGCAAATTTCAATGAGCAGGATGCATTGCGTATTAAAGAAATTGAGCGCACAACCAATCACGACGTTAAGGCTGTTGAGTATTTTCTGAAAGAAAAAGTCGCGCATATTCCTGCTCTGCATCAAGTTGCAGAATTTATTCATTTTGCCTGCACATCAGAAGATATTAATAACCTGTCACATGCCTTGATGCTAAAAACAGCCCGTGAAGAAGTTCTGCTACCTCAATGGTGCCAGATAATCGATACCATCACATGCATGGCACATGATTATCGCGATCTGCCTCTGCTATCGCGCACCCACGGTCAACCGGCCACCCCTTCTACTGTCGGCAAGGAATTTGCTAACGTGGCCTATCGTATGAAACGCCAATTCCGTCAGCTTGAGCAGGTAGAAATTCTGGGTAAAATCAACGGGGCGGTTGGTAACTACAATGCCCACTTGTCAGCCTATCCACAAGTTGACTGGCACCAATTTAGTGAGTCATTTGTAACCTCTTTGGGTATTCAGTGGAATCCATATACCACTCAGATTGAACCCCATGATTACATTGCAGAAATGTTTGATTGTGTGGCGCGTTTCAACACTATCCTCATCGATTTTGATCGCGATGTCTGGGGTTACATTGCCTTGAACCATTTCAAGCAAAAAACCATTGCCGGAGAAATCGGTTCTTCTACTATGCCACATAAAGTCAATCCAATTGATTTCGAAAACTCAGAAGGAAATCTGGGCATGGCAAATGCGGTTCTGGGACATCTTGCCAGCAAACTGCCTGTTTCTCGCTGGCAGCGTGACCTGACAGATTCAACAGTATTGCGTAATCTGGGCGTAGGTCTGGGATATGCATTGATTGCTTATCAATCCACTATGAAGGGGTTAAATAAGCTGGAAGTCAATGAACAGCACTTACTGAATGAACTGGATAGCAATTGGGAAGTATTGGCAGAGCCTATCCAGACGGTCATGCGCCGTTATGGCATTGAAAAGCCGTATGAAAAACTGAAACAACTGACTCGTGGTAAACGTGTTGATGCTGAAGGTATGAAAGCGTTTATTGATAGCCTTGAGCTTCCTGAAGCGGAAAAAGAACGCCTCAAATCCATGACGCCAGCAAATTACATTGGATACGCTACTTCACTGGTTGACCAGTTAAAATAACCTGAGTTTATCCATACAAATGGGCGGATTCTATTCCGCCCATTTGCGATCTTTGTGTTGCAATTTCACACCAGATGCGTCATCCCAACAGACGTACTGCCGCCACGTGGCAACCTGAATGCTATTGAGTATATGAACTTATATAGAAGTTAAATAATTTGTAAATTTATTTACTATTTCAACCTAACCATTTGTTTTTAAATGCACCAATCATTAATATACCAACAAAAGCTAAATAGTTACTATACTTAGTTTACTCATAATCATATATCTATAATTTTATTTAATCTTTATTGACGAAATTGATTACTTAGCTATTTTAAATTTATTTGATAAACATTAATTACTGATTAGCATAAGGAATCATTATGCGGATATTGATCGTGGAAGATAACGCATTACTTCGCCATCACTTAACCGTACAATTACGGGATATCGGACATCAAGTTGATGCTGCAGAGAATGCTAAAGAAGCAGATTATTATCTTAAAGAGAGTCACCCTGATATTGCTATCGTTGATTTAGGGTTACCGGGAGAAGATGGCCTTAGCATGTTACGGCGCTGGCGCAGTGAGCAAATTAATTTACCTGTCCTTGTTCTCACCGCTCGTGAAAGCTGGCAAGAAAAAGTCAATGTGCTAAACGCAGGCGCAGATGATTATGTTACCAAACCCTTTCATCTGGAAGAAATTAATGCCCGCATACAAGCATTAATGAGACGCAATAGTGGTCTGGCATCACAATTAGTTGAGATATCACCATTTTTAATTAATCTCTCAAGAAAGGAGTTTTCTATCAATGAAACCAATATTAAGCTAACCGCCTTTGAATACATTATTATCGAAACCTTAATGCGCAATAATGGCAAAGTTGTTAGTAAAGAAACGCTGATGCGCCAATTGTATCCAGACGCTGAATTACGCGAGAGTCATACAATTGATGTATTAATGGGGCGTTTGAGGAAAAAAATATTAAATGAATGGCCGGAAGAGGTCATTGTCACTGTTCGTGGTCAAGGGTATCGCTTCGATGTGAAATCTTATAATGCTTAAGTTCTCTGAAAAACCTTTCTCTTTGAGAACACGGTTTCTTATGGCTACGGCTGCTATTATTCTTGCATTGACACTATCATATGGCATTGTTGCTATCGCCGGATATTTAGTCAGTTTTGATAAAACAAGTTATTCCATACTCCGTAGCCAAAGTAATCTATTTTTTACCTTGGCCAGATGGAAAAATAACAAGCTAGAAATCCTTGTTCCCAAAGATTTTTCCATGAATTACCGCTCATTAGCACTGATCTATGATAATGACGGGAATATTCTTTGGCGCCAGAATAATGTGTCTGAATTGGAAAGAATGATTGATCCTGATTGGCTGAAAAAAGATGGCTTATATACACTAGAAGCGTATTTTAAAGAAAAAGGGGATTTTTTCTATAATTCAACAGCAACAGCAACACCAAATCAAGATAATGCAAAAAAGGCAGAAAACAGTAAGGATGTGTTATTAACCTACTCAGTTGCTGTAAATATTTATCCTGCCACTGACAAACTGCCTGCTATGACTATTGTTATCATTGATACCATTCCACAAGATGTACAGGAATCAGCAAAAGTATGGGAATGGTTTGGATATGTGCTAATTGCTAACTTACTTCTCATCATTCCATTAATCTGGCTTGCCGCTGACTGGAGCCTGAGGCCAATAAAATCCTTAATTACCCAGATCAGTTCGTTAGAAAATGGGGAAAGGAAAGAGCTGGATGAGAATCCGCCCACTGAATTAAAAGGGCTGATCAGAAATTTAAACAACTTGCTATCCAATGAACGTAAACGTTACGCAAAATATCACACGACACTCTCGGATTTAACGCATAGCCTGAAAACACCTCTGGCGGTATTGCAATCAACCCTGCGCTCTCTGCGCCCCCCGCAAAAACTGACCATTGAACAAGCTGAGCCCATTATGCTTGAACAAATTGACCGGATATCCCAACAAATCGGCTATTATCTCCACAGAGCTAATATGCGCAGCGACCATAGCTTACTTCTGAGGCAGATTTCTTCTGTCCCAATCTTGCTGGATGGCCTAATCAGTGCCCTAACCAAGGTATATCAGCATAAGGACATCAAAATTATGCTCGATGTCTCTCCTGAAGTGACATGGCTAGGGGAAAAAAATGACTTTCTGGAAGTGATGGGAAACATTCTGGATAATGCTTGTAAATATTGCCTGAAATTGGTCAAAATCACTGCCACAATGGGAGAAAATTCCGTCACCATTATTGTCGATGATGATGGATTAGGGATTCTCCCTGATAAGCGAAAAATAATTTTTCAGCGTGGATTACGAGCTGACACATTACGATCAGGCCAAGGCCTTGGCTTATCGATAGCGTCTGAAATTGTCGAACAATATGCAGGTGATATCAGCATTGATGATAGTCCACTTGGCGGCGCCAGAGTGAGCGTGATATTTCGCGCCCAGCATAATGCGGCCACCACACAATAACCACCAGCATAATCTCAAAATATTCCAACCAAATCTGATATCGTCATTGACTATTCGTTATAATAGCGAGAAATTCACTTCTCACTTCAGGATGTCACCATGGATTATCAGCTAAATCTGGACTGGCAAGCGTTTTTGCAAAACCATTGGCAAAAACGACCATTGCTGATTAAACAGGGTTTCCATCAGTTTATTGATCTCCTTTCCCCCGATGAGCTGGCGGGACTGGCGATGGAAAATGAAATCGATAGCCGTTTGGTCAGTCAGAAAAATGGGCGCTGGGAAGTTTCCCACGGGCCATTTGAAACCTACGACCATTTAGGCGAAAAAGACTGGTCTTTGCTTGTACAAGCCGTTGACCATTGGCATATCCCCTCTTCTGCACTTATGAAGCCATTCCGTGTACTGTCTGACTGGCGCATGGATGATTTGATGATCTCGTTTTCCGTACCCGGCGGTGGTGTCGGCCCACACCTTGACCAATATGATGTTTTTATCATTCAAGGAAAAGGGCGCAGACGCTGGCGGGTAGGTGAAAAAATTCCCATGAAACAACATTGCCCTCACCCTGATTTATTGCAGGTTGAACCTTTTGAGGCAATTATTGATGAAGAGATGTTACCGGGCGATATACTCTATATTCCACCGGGTTTCCCACACGAAGGCTATGCTATTGAGGATTCACTGAACTATTCAGTGGGATTCCGCGCACCCAATGCCCGTGAATTATTCAGTGGATTTGCTGATTATATTCTGGCAAACGAGCTGGGAAGCCATCGCTACAGTGATCCTGGACTGACATTCCGTGATAATCCAGCCCAAATCCAGACAAACGAGTTGGATACACTGCGCTCAATAATGCATGAATTGTTGGAACAACCAGAAACTTTCCAACATTGGTTTGGTGAATTTATCTCTCAATCGCGCCACGAATTAGATCTAGCGCCGCCTGAACCGCCTTATGAGAGCGATGAGATTTATGATTTACTGAAACAAGGTGAAGAGTTAAATCGATTAAGTGGCCTGCGCGTCCTGCGGGTTGGCGATCAATGTTTCGTCAATGGGGAATTGATGGATACCCCTCATATTCATGCCACTGATGCCCTTTGCCAATATGACAAAGTGAATGCTGAACTTCTGGGCAATGCTATCGATGATGTCCGATTTATCAGCCTGCTGACGGCCTTGGTCAATAGCGGTTATTGGTATTTTTATGATTAATCCAGACCAAGGGGCAAGATAGATTGCCCCTTGTTTTCTAAATATGACGGTGTGTTACTCAGGCAGTACGTGACTTACCGTCAATTCAGCAATCCGCATAATCACATTAACCGCTTGTTCCATGCCTTCCTGTGAAATAAATTCGTGCTTGCTATGATAATTATATCCGCCGGTGAAAATATTCGGACAAGGAAGGCCACGATAAGATAACTCTGCGCCATCGGTCCCACCGCGGATCGGCTGGATTATCGGCTCAATATGACAATCCAGTATTGCTTGTTTAGCAATGGCAATAATATGTGGATACTTAATCACTTCGCTATGCATGTTGTAATAATCATCATCAATCGCCAGCTCAATGTGGCAGTCTGGATGCAATCCTTCTCCGATATTTTCCGCAATGGAAATAAGGTTTTTTTTGCGCTTTTCAAAATTATCCCTGTCAAAATCCCGGATAATGTAGTGCATCTCGGCACGCTCAACGCTACCTTTCACGCTATACAAATGATAAAAACCTTCATAGCCTTCTGTCTGTTCAGGTGTCTCTTCAACAGGCAAGGCATGATGAATGCGCATAGCTAATGTCAATGCGTTAACCATAACGCCTTTGGCACTGCCTAGATGAGCCATATTACCCACAATCTTGATGACCACAGATGCAGCATTGAAATTTTCAAATTCCAATTCCCCCACACCTCCCCCATCAACGGTATAAGCCCATTCTGCGCCGAAAGCCTCTATATCAAAATAGTGTGCTCCCGTGCCAATTTCTTCATCTGGCGTAAACGCAATCCGAATATCGCCATGTGGAATATTTCCCTGTTTTAAGCGCACCATTGCGGTAATGATTTCAGCGATCCCAGCTTTATCATCGGCACCCAACAGTGTCTTCCCATCGGTCGTAATTAATGTTTTTCCTAATAAGCGATGTAATGCAGGGAACATGACTGGTGACAACACTTCATCTCCCATTCCTAACGCAATATCACCCCCACGATAGTTTTCCACAATCTGGGGATTAACATGCTTACCGGAAAAATCCGGCGAAGTATCGAGGTGGGCAATAAAACCAATGACAGGAACTGGCGTTGCAACATTTGATGGCAATGTTGCCATAACACATCCTCGTTCATTGAGAGTGACATCGGCAAAACCAAGCTGGATCAGCTCCTCGTATAATACCTTAGCAAGATCCAATTGACCGTGACTACTGGGAATGGTTTTAGCGGATGATTTTGATTGAGTATTAAATGCAATATATTTAAAAAAACGCTCTAATAATCTATCCATCTTCTTCTCCCTGGTTCATGTGAATTTATTATAAGAAGATGGATAGCGTAGGCATTGCGTCAAGTCAGCTTTTCTCCGCCTTCATCTGCTGAATTAAGGATTGGGTCATGCTCCCAATGATTAGATCTGTTATGAAATATAGTATTCACGTTCAATGAACGGGTCATGCTCCCAATGATTAGATCTGTTATGAAATATAGTATTCACGTTCAATGAACGTACCTACCACTTTGTCATGCATCTCTTCGGATTTGGAATAACCTATTGTTTTTCTATTCAGCCTCTTTATCCGGATACGAAGCGTAAGATTTGTTCTCTCGATACGTTGGGTAAATTTCTTTCCCGTGAGGTGTTTTTCCTGAGGCAGGCAATCGTAAACGGCATAATCATCTGTACAGTAAAACCGGATAGTAAAAGGAGACAAGAGTGCCAGCAGCTTTTTCAATGTTTTCCTGCTGCGATCCCCAAACACATGTGCCACTACCCGTTTCTTATTCGGCTCCCAGGCATACCAGAGCCAGCGTTGATTTTTCTTATTACCGACAAATGACCACTGCTCATCTATTTCACAGACAAGATGAATCTCACTGCCCGCAAGCGGCAGCGTAGTCACTTGTCTTGGTGTGAGTTTTTTAATGTGCGAATGACGGTGTTAATGCCGACTTTCAGAACCCGAGCCGTGTCCCTGACACCGGAGTTATTCACTGCCATATCAATAATTTGCTCTTTCACGCCGGGATAACAGGCTTGATAGGCATAATTCAGTTGAAAGGTTTTACGGCAGGCATAGCAGTGATAGCGGGGATGACCAGTACGCCCTTTTCCATGCCCTTTAACCTCTTCTGTTTTATGACAGTAACGACAAACCACATCAACTTTAGCCATCTCTCACCCCATAATAAAAAGCAGGGAGTTTATCACAAGATCTAATCATTGGGAGCATGACCAAGGATTGGACATATTGCGTAACTATTTTACTGGCATGACCATAATGTTTTTCATCAAACAAATTTTCGACCTGGCTAGGTTCAAGATTCAACTCAACAGTATGTGCTCCAGACAATTTAGCCTCATGTACAAAACCCGCAGCCGGGTAAACATGGCCCGATGTTCCGATAGCAATAAAAATATCGGCATCAGCTAAAGCAGAATAAATCTGTTCCATCCTCAATGGCATTTCCCCAAACCACACCACATGAGGGCGCAATGGGGACGGGAACTGGCAACAATGGCAACGATCATCCATAGTGAGATCACTCTTCCATTCAACGACTTGCCCAGATTGACAACACCGAACTTTCAGTAATTCACCGTGCATATGCAGAACACGATGACTTCCCGCACGCTCATGCAGATCATCAATATTTTGTGTCACTAATAAAAAATGGGCACCAAGCTCATGTTCAAGTTCGGCCAGAGCATAATGTGCAGCATTAGGCTGGATATCCGATTGCTGTAGTTGCTTTCGGCGGGCATTATAAAATGCCTGAACCAGATCAGGATCACGCTGAAAACCATCCGGCGTCGCAACATCTTCGACACGATGTTCTTCCCACAAGCCATCGGAAGAGCGAAATGTTTGAATACCTGACTCAGCAGAAATTCCTGCTCCCGTCAGTACCACCACATAAGGTTTTTCTATTTTATTAGCCAATCGGATATCCCTGGAAAAGTTTTGTCTATGTAATCGCTGTCGCCGTAATCGCCTAATTCGGTAAAATTTACTGTGCCGATGAAGAACCCGCATAGATGATTTCCTTAATGTGTTTTTAGTTTGTTCTTTCAGCCGATCCATTTTACCGATTAAACGCTGTACAATAGCGTGCCTGGATACGCGTTGATACCCCGATATACTATTGTCCACTCAAAATTCGCGCTGGATCAAGTTTACTGGCCCGACGAGCAGGATACCAACTCGCCAGCAAGCTTAATACCAATGCCGTTAACAGAACATAAAACATATCCATAAAATGCAACTCTGACGGCAGAAAATCGATAAAATAGATATCTCCTGAAAGGAGTTGGTGTCCAAGCAGCTTTTCTAACCCTTTAATGATAGCCGTCAAATTTAATGATATGAAAATCCCGACAACGGCACCCATTATGCTACCTATCATGCCTGTCAGTAATCCATACCATAAAAAAATCGCCCTGATATGGCTATCTTTGGCCCCCAAAGTACGCAAGATAGCGATGTCACTGCTTTTATCCTTCACGGCCATAATCAATGTTGAAATAATATTAAAGCAAGCAACACCAATCACCAGCACCATAGCCAAATACATAATGCTACGTACCATCTGGATATCGTTATACATATAACCGTAATCTTTTATCCATGTGCTGATATACACATATTTTCCTGTCGCGTTACCTGCATCCCACACACGCTGCTCTGCGGCAAAAACATTATCTGCTTTGATGGCAATACCTGTGATTGCATTACCATAATCCAGATAGTTCTGGGCATCAGGCAAAGGAACAAGGGCCAAACTGTGATCCAACATGCCACTCAACTGGAAAATACCCGCAACGTGTAAACGGATGCGTTTAGGCTGCAAAAGTTTCAGGCTTGCATCATTATTGGGGATCATGACAGTCACCCAATCTCCTTGTTTCACGTGCAATGAATCAGCCACTCCCTGCCCTAAAATCACCTGATTTTTTCCCGCCCTGAACGTTTTCCAGGCCTCATTACGCACAAACTGAGGTAAGGTACTCACCTCCATCTCGGTATCCAGATCGACTCCACGTACCTGTATCGCATGAAGTTTTTCACCGCGCTCCATCAGACCAGTAAACTCAATATAGGGAGAGGCTCCAACAATACCTGACGTCTGTCTTACCCGCTTAAGGGCGATTTCCCAATCTTGGAAAGGCTGCTCCACAGCATAAATTTGCCCATGTGGCACAACGGAAAGTATCCGGTTTTTCAGTTCTCGTTCAAAACCATTCATGGCACTCAGGCCAATAATCAACACGGCTACACCCAGTATGATACCCAGCGTCGAAACCACAGAGATCAGAGAAACCATTCCTGAACGACGTCGGCCACGGCTAAATCGTAATGCGGTAAATAATGCAAGAGGCAGATTTACCATTACATCTCCCCCGCCGCCAGGGTTAATTCATCCTGTAAGTACCCATCACGCATTTCTACCTGACGTGCCAGTTGCTTAGCTAACTTCAGATCATGGGTGACAACAAGAAATGCAGTGCCTTGCTGTTGATTCAATTCTTGTAAAAGCTGAAACACACTGTCTGCATTTCGTTGGTCAAGGTTACCCGTTGGCTCATCTGCCAATACCAATGAAGGTTCATTTACCAGTGCGCGGGCAATTGCAACACGTTGGCGTTCTCCCCCTGACAGTTCAGATGGCCGATGATACGCCCGATTTTCCAACCCAACCGCCGCCAGCATATCCAATGCTTTTGGTTGAGCTCGGCGTTTCTGACCACCAATCAGGAGTGGCATCGCAACATTTTCCAATGCAGTAAAATCAGGCAATAAATGGTGAAACTGATAAATAAAACCAATTTCTCTGTTACGTAATTCTGCCCGTGCCGATGAAGACATGTGGTTGAGTGATTGCCCTTTGAAAAGGACCTCACCAGATGTCGGTGAATCCAGGCCCCCAAGCAAGTGCAAAAGCGTACTTTTACCAGAGCCAGAACTCCCGACAATGGCCATTATTTCACCCTGTCGCATGGAAAAAGTGACATTCTTTAATACTTCTGTAGAAATTTTTCCTTCCTGATATTTTTTGCACAATTGATGACACTGTAATAAAGGGTGTTTACTCATAACGTAAAGCCTCAGCAGGTTGGGTAGCAGCCGCGCGCCAGGAAGGGTATAGCGTTGAGATTAAAGAGATCAACATGGCACTGATGGCGATCAATATGACTTGCGTAGTATCAATCGCAACAGGTAATTGAATACCCTCAGACAATAAACCGATAATTGGCATGAGGTTATTTAACTGACTGGAAAGTAATATTCCCAATCCTGTTCCCAGTACAGCACCAATAATACCGGCTCCCGCTCCTTGGATCATAAAAATGGTCATTACCTGACGGCGGGTCAGCCCTTGTGTCTGCAAGATAGCAATTTCGCCCTGTTTTTCCATCACCAACAAAGAGAGAGAGGTAATAATGTTAAAAGCAGCGACGGCAATGATCAGGCTCAACAATAATCCCATCATGTTTTTCTCCATACGAACCGCCTGAAAGAATTCCCCTTTGCGTTCGCGCCAATCTTTCCATATCAGCCCTTTTGGCAGGGTTTGCTGGCTCAATTCATCTACTAATAATGGCTTACTAAGAAACAAGCGCCAGCCGGTAATATTACCAACGGGATAGCGCAACAATCTGGCCGCATCCTGTTGATTAACCAACATTTCCGTACTATCAGCTTCACTATTGGCGAAAAATGTACCCGCTACAGTGAATAAACGCTGGCTGGGAATTCTGCCCATTGGTGTTAACTGGCTGGCACTCGGCACGATAATACGGATTTGATCACCCCGTTTTACCCCTAATTTAGCCGCCAATTTTTCGCCCAGAATGACAAAATAACGTCCGGGTTGTAGTTGGCTTCGATCAACATTAACAAGATGCTCTGCTAATGGTGCATATTCGTCATGGTTAATACCTAACATGACACCAACTCCAACATTATGGGCGCTTTGTAGCACAACATCCCCTTGTACGATGGAGGTTATGCGATTAACCTCCTTTAATCCCGCAAGCTGGCTACCCGGATGTTCAACTGGATTAATAGAGCCTTTTTCCGATGTAATGATAGCCTGCGGCATAAAACCCAAGATGCTACTTTCTAATGAACGCTCAAAACCGTTCATGACTGACAATACCGTGATCAATGCCGCCACGCCTAGCGTAATGCCAATCGCTGACAACCATGAAACAAAACGGCCAAATTTATCGACCGCCCGCCCGCGCATATAGCGCAATCCTATAAATAATGAGACAGATTGAAACATGAAATCTGTTACGCCCCTGTTGCCAAAGCAAAGTGTTCGGGGATAATAAAGGGTAGCAATACTTTATGGAACCACCCGTATCCCGGTTCTGTGGTTTTTTTTACTTCCTCTCAACCTGCCAACGTATTTATTGTAAGGCTACTGGGTCAAAAATGTGTTGGGAATGGACTGAATCTTAGAGAACACATCAAACGCTTATGTCAGCAAAATATCGTTATCAACTTCCTGAAAGCCGCGGTGATACCCGCTACTTGGGCCATTTGACAGGTGCAGCCTGTGCCGTTGAATGTGCTGAAATCATTGAACGTCACCCAGGAACAATTCTGCTGGTGACCAAAGATATGCAAAATGCTCTACGATTGCGTGATGAAATTCAACAGTTCACCGACGCACCAATAAATATCATGTCAGATTGGGAAACTTTGCCTTACGATAGTTTTTCTCCTCACCAGGAAATCATCTCCAACCGCCTGTCCACGCTTTATCACTTACCATTTATGACGAAAGGTGCATTAATCCTTCCCGTCAATACTTTGATGCAACGTGTCTGCCCACACGATTATCTCAAAGGACATGCGTTGGTCATGCATAAGGGGCAACGTCTTTCACGTAATAAACTGCGGGCAGAATTGGAACAAGCGGGTTATCGCAGTGTTG
Source organism: Xenorhabdus taiwanensis (assembly GCF_036512875.1). Taxonomy (GTDB): domain Bacteria; phylum Pseudomonadota; class Gammaproteobacteria; order Enterobacterales; family Enterobacteriaceae; genus Xenorhabdus; species Xenorhabdus taiwanensis. Next base: position 2,501,186 of record NZ_AP028978.1, read on the forward strand.
AACAGGTACTTGAACATGGCGAATTTGCGACACGCGGCGCTTTGTTTGATCTCTTCCCGATGGGCAGTGAATATCCTTATCGTATTGATTTTTTTGATGATGAGATCGACAGCCTGCGCACTTTTGATGTGGATAGCCAACGCACATTGGCGGAAGTGGAAAAGATCAATTTATTGCCAGCACACGAATTCCCAAACGATCAAGATGCGATTGAGCTGTTTCGCAGCCAATGGCGCGAACAGTTCGAAGTCCGTCGTGATGCTGAACATATTTATCAGCAAGTCAGTAAAAAAATGCTCCCTGCTGGCATTGAATATTGGCAGCCATTGTTCTTTGAACGTCCCTTGCCTGCCATCTTTGAATATCTGCCTGCAAATACGCTGTTGATTACCCAGAATTTGGTCAGTGCGGCGGAGCGTTTCTGGCAAGATACCAAACTTCGCTTTGAAAGCCGCAAAGTTGACCCCATGCGCCCGTTGCTCGCTCCTGAACAACTCTGGTTGCCTGTCAATCATCTCTTCGCGGAATTGAAAAATTGGCCTCGTATTGAAGTTGATAATGAACCCCTGCCTCAAAAAGCAAGGAATACCAACTTAGCCTATCATCCCCTGCCTGATTTATCGGTTGCTGCCCAGCAAAAAGCGCCATTGGATAAATTACGCCGTTTCATAGAGCAATTCAGCGGCGAGGGCAAGATAGTGTTTTCAGTGGAAAGCGAAGGACGCCGAGAATCCATACAAGAGTTATTATCTCGCATCAAAATCAAACCCCAAAAAATAAACCAGCTAGCTGACGCCAATAATCCAGGCCATTATTTGATGATTGGCGCCGCAGAGCATGGTTTTGTTGATGCAGACAACAATCTCGCCCTGATTTGTGAAAGTGACATGCTTGGCGAACGTGTCAGCCGTCGTCGTCAGGATAATCGGCGTACAATCAATACCGAGACATTGATCCGTAATCTCGCTGAATTACGACATGGACAACCGGTTGTTCACCTTGAACATGGCGTTGGGCGCTATCATGGGCTAATAACGTTAGAAGCCGGTGGCATTAAGGCAGAGTACCTTATCCTGACTTATGCCGGAGAGGATAAATTGTATGTCCCTGTTTCTTCGCTTCATCTCATCAGCCGCTATGCGGGTGGTGCTGAGGAGAGTGCTCCCTTGCATAAATTGGGAGGAGAAGCATGGAACAAAGCGCGCCAGAAAGCGGCTGAGAAGGTACGTGATGTTGCTGCCGAACTCCTGGATGTTTACGCACAACGTGCCGTTAAACCGGGTTTTGCTTTCAAGAACGATCGCGAACAGTACCAACTGTTCTGCCAAAGTTTTCCATTTGATACAACACCTGATCAAGAACAAGCCATCAATGCAGTACTTGATGATATGTGCGAACCTATTGCTATGGACAGGCTGGTATGTGGCGATGTCGGGTTTGGGAAAACAGAAGTCGCAATACGTGCCGCGTTCCTGTCCGTCATCAACAATAAGCAAGTCGCCGTTCTTGTGCCAACCACCTTACTAGCTCAGCAGCATTATGATAATTTCCGCGATCGTTTTGCCGATTGGCCTGTGCACATTGAAGTTATGTCACGCTTTCGTAGTGCCAAAGAGCAACAGCAGGTCATTGATATGACTGCGGAAGGCAAAGTGGATATCATTATTGGTACCCATAAACTGCTGCAAAGTGATCTGCGCTGGAAAGATCTTGGTTTGTTAATCGTTGATGAGGAACATCGTTTCGGTGTTCGCCATAAAGAGCGCATCAAAGCTATTCGGGCAGATGTTGATGTTCTGACTCTGACCGCAACTCCGATCCCTCGTACACTCAATATGGCAATGAGTGGCATACGCGATCTCTCCATTATTGCCACTCCCCCTGCCCGTCGTCTGGCAGTAAAAACTTTCGTGCGGGAATATGATAGCCTTGTGGTACGTGAATCTATCCTGCGTGAAATTTTACGCGGTGGGCAGGTTTACTATCTATATAACGATGTTGAAAATATTGAAAAGGCAAAAGCCCGACTAGAAGAATTGGTTCCCGAAGCCAGAATTGTTGTGGGACATGGGCAAATGCGTGAACGTGATCTGGAACGCGTTATGGCGGATTTCCATCGTCAACGTTTTAATGTTCTGGTATGTACCACTATTGTCGAAACGGGTATCGATATTCCCAGTGCTAATACCATTATCATCGAACGTGCCGATCATTTTGGCCTGGCCCAATTACACCAATTACGTGGGCGTGTCGGACGCTCCCATCATCAGGCCTATGCTTATTTACTGACACCACATCCAAAAGCCATGACCAGCGATGCGCAAAAACGGCTAGAGGCTATTGCATCTCTGGAAGATCTGGGCGCTGGTTTTGCATTGGCTACCCACGATTTGGAAATCAGGGGAGCTGGAGAATTGTTGGGTGAAGACCAAAGTGGGCAGATGACCAGCATCGGCTTTACTCTCTATATGGAATTATTGGAAAGTGCCGTTGATGCCCTTAAAAATGGACGGGAGCCTTCACTTGAAGATCTCACCAACAACCAGACTGAGATAGAATTGCGTATGCCAGTGCTTTTACCTGATGACTATATTCCAGATGTCAATATACGCTTATCTTTCTATAAGCGCATTGCCAGTGCGCAAAATAATCTCGAACTGGATGAACTGAAAGTCGAGCTTATTGACCGATTTGGTCTTCTACCCGATTCAGGACGCCAACTGCTGCAATCTGCTTCTATTCGCCTGATCGCCCAACGACTGGGTATCAAACGCATTGAAGCACACGAAAAAGGTGGTTTTATTGAATTTGGTAGTAATAATAAAGTCGATCCGAATTATCTGATTAGTTTGTTACAAACGCAGCCCAATATTTACCGATTGGATGGATCCTATAAATTGAAATTTATTACTGAGTTAACCGAACGAGCTACGCGTTTATCGTTTATCCAGCAATTATTAGAAAATTTCGATCTACACAAAAGTGATGCCTAATCAAGCCACTTGAACGATAAAAAAGTAATGTCACGATTGCACTATTTTGCCCAGTTCGCCAAATTACAACTTAATGCGAACTAAACGCGAAAAAGTGCAATCCTTTTTACCTTTTGCTTCCTGCTAAGAAGCCAGAGAAATTCATTGTTGTGAATGCGATTTCAGGATCAATTGTCCTTTCTCATTTAAAGGGATAGTGTCATCAGGTTTGTACGCTATCCTGACTTTTCCTGGTTGCTCGCCAATGACATAACTTACGTCATAGGCAACGACACGTGGTTTTTTAAAACGAAATTCTATGCAACTTTTTAACACCGAGTGGATTAAAGCAGGGTATTTTCTGTTAATTTTCAAATGGTTAATTAGAGTCAGAATACGATATTCATATTCAATCAAATGATTATGCGTAATATCTTTTACTGTATCAGGAATGGGAAATACTGCGATATGGCAATAGGATTGACGAAAAACAACCGTTGATCTGATCGGGTCCGAAGATAATACATGCGCAACGCTGGGGCGTGGAGATTCAAAATAGAACGTTGCGGCTATACCAATAATGGCAATAGCGATAATAATCATTATAGAACCCATTACATACTGTCTTATCGTTAGCTTAACCACATAGCACCTTGATATATTAATAGTTTTCCACACAATTTGATTAAGAGAATATTTCGCAATTATTTTAAATAAGCTAAAAGTGCGCTAAGTTAATTATTGAGAAAAATCCTATTCCATTAAATCAGTAAAATAATTAGGCACTTACCCGCGTGGTCATTTATTATTGTGGATAGTTTCAGTATTGACTTTACGAAAAAGACAGCTTCTATAGCTATTTCATTAAGAGTTAATACATAAAAAACTGTCACAATAAAAGTTGCCATATAAAAAGTACATACAACACAAAAAATAAAAGATATACCTCCTGATGTCCTGATCCTACAGACTGAGCAAATTTGTGACACCAGAGTAACCTAACTAAAACAGGCTTTATTATAACGATTAATTAAATCTACTGATAAATTATTTGATTATCTGCTAGGTAGATATACATAACTAAGTCAATTAAACGTATTTTGTATAACATATCAATATAATTACGGTGCATCATTTTAAAAAATTATCACATATAACAATAATGAATTAATTAAAATGAGATCTCAATTTGATTAAAATACAGTTTTACTCATTATAATAAATAATCAGGTTAACTTTAGAGAAGAATAATTATGATATGTATAATAATAAGTATAATGAGCAGATAAATGACTCACCTCAATGAAGTACTTCAAGATGAGTCATTTTTGGGTTAATTAATGCAACTTCAGGCGTGGACGAATAACGCGGTTAATTCCGCCAACCAGCATCATCAAACCTGTTTTAATATATCCATGCAGAGCTACCTGATGCATACGATACAAAGAGATATAAACCATACGAGCAATACGGCCTTCAACCATCATTGAACCACGCATCAAGTTCCCCATCAGGCTACCAACAGTACTGAACTTGGATAATGAAACCAATGAACCATGATCTTTGTAAACATACTCTTTCAATGGTTTTTCATTCAACAGTGCCAAGATATTGTCATAACAACGGCTTGCCATCTGGTGAGCGGACTGGGCACGAGGAGGAACAAAACCACCCTCTTTTTTCGGGCATGATGCGCAATCCCCAATGGCAAAAATATGATCATCCCGTGTGGTTTGCAAAGTTGGTTTTACAACCAATTGGTTGATACGGTTGGTTTCCAGTCCACCGATATCTTTCATAAAGTCAGGTGCTTTAATTCCCGCAGCCCATACCATCAGGGAAGCTTTGATCTGCTCGCCCTCTTTGGTATTCAACCCATGCTCATCAGCACTGGTCACCATTGTCTTGGTTAATACTTTAACCCCAAGCTTAGTCAACTCTTGGTGAGCTGCACTGGAAATGCGTGTCGGCAATGCAGGCAAGATGCGCTCCCCTGCCTCAACCAAAGTCACGTTAAGGGCATCTGAATTCAGGCTTTCAAAGCCATAACTGTTGAGTTGCTTAACCGCATTATAGAGTTCCGCAGAAAGCTCTACGCCCGTCGCACCACCACCAACAATCGCGATATTCACTTTTTCTTCTGCACGGTGATTTGCAGAATATTTCAGGAACAGGTTTAACATTTCATTGTGGAAACGATGTGCCTGTTGCGGATTATCAAGGAAAATACAATTTTCCTTCACACCAGCCGTGCCAAAATCGTTAGATTGGCTGCCCAATGCCATGACAAGAATGTCGTAAGCCAGTTCACGCTCTGGTACCAACAAATCACCAGTTTCATCACTGATCCCAGCCAGAGTAATTGTCTTCCCTTCACGATTGATATTCGTGAGTGTACCTAGCTGGAAATTGAAATAATGGTTACTTGCATGAGCTAAATAACTCAACGCATCAACACCATCATCAAGAGAACCCGTTGCCACTTCATGCAATAAAGGTTTCCATAAATGGCTATTATTGCGATCTACCAAAGTAATTTCGGCTTTTTTCTTACGTCCTAATTTGTGTCCCAAACGCGTTGCCAGCTCTAAACCACCAGCGCCCCCACCAATGATGACAATTCTTGTCTTTGGCGTTGTCATGAATACCCCACTGAAAATACAACATAATGTTATGTAAGGCGCTAAGTTCGTTTCTTTAAGTAAAAAACCTTAAATAACGTCCTTAAATAACTTCAAGCTAAACAAATTTCATATTGCAAATATCTCCAGAATATCATGGCAGGTCAGTTGGTCATACCAAAAATAATCACAACCAAACTCTTTTGATTAATTAGACATCAATCACAAAATTGTTCACTCAAACCCTGTAACGCCTGATTAGCCTTTTGCCAACGTTCAGATTGCTGTAATTCTTCCAAACTAACTTGTTGGCCCTGGTGGTATAACTGTTTAACTTTAGGTGATTCAATTATCGGCAGGTCATCCAGCACACTGACCGCACCTTCTCGATTGTTGCATACTAAAATCATGTCACAACCGGCATCTAATGATGCTTTAGCCCGTTCAGCATAACTGCCCATCACGGCTGCGCCTTCCATCGACAAATCATCGGAAAAAATAACGCCTTTAAACCCTAATTGCTCACGAAGTATGGATTTCAACCAATAAGGTGAACCACTTGCAGGACGGTGATCTATCTGAGGATAAATAACGTGAGCAGGCATAATGGCATCCAGCAGATTACGTTGAATAAAATCGCGGAAAATCACCATATCATGGCAACTGATAGCATCCATGGAACGGTTATCCCTTGGCGTTTCTTTATGGGAATCTGCTGTCACGGCACCATGTCCCGGAAAATGTTTCCCCGTCGATTTCATTCCCGCAGAATGCATTCCTTGAATAAATTTTTCCGCCATTGCCATCGCAGGTTCAAGCTCCTCGTGGAATGAACGTTCACCAATGGCAATACACTTATGCCCTAAGTCCAATACTGGCGCAAAGCTGATATCGATATCCATTGCAATCATTTCTGACGCCATTAACCAACCAGACTCTTTTGCCAGATGTGCTCCCATCAACATGTCATGTACACAAGCAAAAGATTGTGCCGCAGGTAAACGCGTAAACCCTTCATGAAAACGCTGAACACGTCCACCTTCCTGATCAACAGCCACCACTAAACGGTGGCGGGAAGCTGTGCGAATTTGGCAAACCAGCTCGCGTAATTGCTCTGTATCATGGAAGTTGCGGGTAAATAAAATTAAGCCCCCCACTAATGGATGCTGTAAAATTTCGCGCTCTTCATTATCTAATTCATAGCCAACAACATCTAACATTACTGGCCCCATAGCATTCCTCACTTCTCTTTATATTGGTTATTAGATTCATTACAACAAGTTAAAAGCCTGGCGTAAGGGATGTGCCAACGATAAAAATTGTTGTTCTCTCGTCTGCTGCCAGCGCACTTCATACCACATTAACATCATATAATTGACCCACGGCTCCCATCGTTTAATTTGTTGCTGCAATAACTGAATATCTGCATATCCTGATGTCTGGGTACAATAATAATCCAAAAAAGTTTTTTTCTGCATCTCATCCCATTGATTTCCCTTGAATAGTACAGCCAGTGAAAAGCCGATATCGACATCCGCAGCATACTCCCAATCAATCAATTTTAATCCTTTTTCGGTTATTAATAGATTATCAGGGTGCACATCCATATGAGCCGGAGCTATCTTTAATGCGGTAGGTACTCTGGTTGCCATAAAAAATTTGTGCAGACGTAACCAACGAGGAGATAAGCGTCTTCTGTCAATCTGCTGCCACTGGAATGCAATTTGTTTTTTTAATTGAAGGAAATAACCCAATGGAGAATGGCTATGAAGAATAGCAAGTATTTGGGCCAATGGTTGCAGTAAAGCAGGCTGACCCAATATGTCAGGTTTTACTTTTGTTCCAGTGAGCCACTCAAGCAACAACCAGGTTCCGTGCATAGCCACAACTTTAGGCGCAATGCCGGTGGAAGATAACCGCCGCAGGATCTGATTTTCTCGTTGACGATCCACGCCGAGCATTTCGCTATGCGATGTTTGTGTGCGTCCAACCATCTGGCGCACTTCATTCGTAGTTGTATTAGCAATATAGTAGCTTCCCTGTGTCAATCCCGTTAATGACCTAATTTCCCAGGAGTCTGCGGGAATATCAGGCCATAACTGACATAACACCCTGAGTAAAGCGTTGTCGTTAGTTAACGTCACCACGACCTGACCAGAGTATTTCGCCGGTTTTAACCAGCATTAACTGCATCTCCAGCTCACGCTGACCATGATTATTGGAGACAACAGAATAGAGAACATAATCAGCGTTTAAATAACGAGCCAATCCAATGGACTTACTACGCAACCCCAGGCTATCTTCCGATGATAATCCCAGCGCCTGTCTGGCTAAATGGATTTGAGATTTCGGTATCACCTGAAAAACCTGTTTATTGCTGATTACATTCGTAATCGCATCTGTGGCTTTCAGGGTTCGCAATGAGCCATTAGTGTTGTTCTTGACAGAATCAACAAGCAGTAATTTTCCCGCGTCAACACCATTAGCATTAATCATCTGATCAACTAACGGCTGAACAATGCCATCCCAATTAATAGATTGAATTTTAGGCGGTTGGGGAACTTTTTCTGATGGGCCTACCGACGGTTCCGGTTTTTTCTTTGGCTCCACCGGTGTAACAGGAGCAGGCTGCTGTGTTTCTGGAGCGACACAACTCGCCAGCAACATTGCCGATAATATAACAAAGAGAATTCTTTTCATTAATCTACTCCAGTTACATCACTACCTTGTACCGATATACATAAATGAGGTTATTATTTTGCTAATAGCGGTCCCAATGGACGTCCACCCACTAAGTGCATGTGGATATGGAAAACTTCCTGTCCAGAATGGCGATTACAGTTCATGATCAAGCGATAGCCATCTTCTGCAATGCCTTCCTCTTTTGCTATTTTTGCTGCTACAGTAAACAGACGTCCCAAAGCAAGTTCATGATCAGCGGTAACATCATTAACGGTTGGGATCAATACATTAGGTATGATCAAAATGTGAGTTGGTGCCTGAGGGGAAATATCGCGGAATGCAGTAACCAAATCATCCTGATAAATAATATCAGAAGGAATTTCTCGACGGATGATTTTACTAAAAATCGTTTCTTCTGCCATTTTACTTCTCCTGTTTGTTATAAGACCTAAAAACACCGTGTGACATGATTAAATTAGTTTTCTTTAATATTGATGTGAAACAGTTCACAAAAATTTCTTGTCGTTACCGCAGCCAATTCTTCAATACTGACACCTTTCAATACTGCCATATACTCTGCAACATCACGTACATAAGCTGGCTGATTCTGTTTACCTCGATGGGGAACCGGTGCCAGATAAGGTGAATCAGTTTCTAAAAGAATGCGATCTAGTGGCACAAACTTTGCCGCCTCACGGATTTGCGCGGCATTACGGAAGGTGACAATACCAGAAAAAGAGATATAAAAACCCAAATCCAGCAGAGCCCTTGCCGTTTCTTTATCTTCTGTGAAACAGTGCAGCACGCCACCACAATCTTGTACATTTTCTTCCCGCAAAACCATCAATGTATCGTCTCTTGCGTCACGGGTATGCACAATCACTGGCTTATTTAATTCACGGCCAATGCGAATATGTTCACGAAATGAAGTTCTCTGGAGTTCAGCATTTTCTTGCTGATAATAATAATCCAGGCCCGTTTCCCCCATTGCGACAACTTCTTCATCCGCAGCCAGTCGGGCAAGCTCTTCGAAATCGTAACCTTCATCCAAATTCAATGGGTGGATGCCGCAGGAATACGCGACGTTTTCCCGCTTACCAATCAATTCCTTCATTTGCCGGAAACCAGGCAACGTGGTTGCCACCGCCAGCATATATTTCACATCCCGCTGTGCGGCCTTCACCACAACATCATCTACACTTTGGTGCAACGTTTCATAATCAAGGCAATCGAGGTGGCAATGCGAATCAACTAAAAACATAATATGCTCGTATTTAACTAGGTTACTGTGCAGGGCAAAATTGCCTTTCCCAATTGAGTAATTGTTCCGTTAACAACAATTCCCGATTGACTCCCGCCACAGATAATAATTGATGACGACAATGTACCCAATCATCAACTGTATTTAATAATGTTTCCACACTTTGGCCAGAAGCCAGATAATGAATCAAAACCTGCTGATCCTGGTTAATACAGTAATTCTGCGCCTGCTGCCGCCATTTTACTGCATCGGATAATAAGCTGATCAACCAATGCAAAGATTGCTGCACATCATCACGATTCAGTAATGGTAAAAGTGACAGGGTATCACATTTATGCAATGCCTGTTCAATCGCCTGGCAAAGTGAATTCCTCTGCTGCCATTTTTCAGTTTGGAGTAGTTGCTCCGCGGCCAATGGTGCTCCCTGAGAAAGTTTCAATGCTGTTTGTGCATCCAAAGAAGATATCGCTGGAAGCTGTTTTTGTAGCCAATAAAGCCCTATCGAGGTTTCAGGGACTGGAATAAAATAGTAAAAACAGCGGCTGCGTAGTGTTGCCAACAAATTTATAGGGTTTTGACATTGCAACAAAAAGTAGGTGTTTTGTGGCGGTTCTTCCAACGTTTTCAATAAGGCGTTAGAAGCAGCATCCGTCAGGGATTCTGCGGATGTGATCCAGGCAATTTTGGCTCCCCCTTGCTGAGAATATTCATAAAGCTTCTCGCTGAGCTGACGTACTGCATCAACTCCAATGACATTTTTTCCTTTCTCAGGTGCAAGGACATGCCAGTCAGAATGCGTTTCCGCCAACATCAAATGACAGCCGTGGCATTTGCCACAGCTTTTAATGCCCTGTTTATTCTGACACATTAACCAGCGACTCAAACCATACAATAATGCATCAGCTCCCATTCCTGCATGAGCATGAAGCAAAATAGCATGATGCCCACGCCCCTGTTGGTGGAGTTCAACTAACTGACGGTATGCATGATTGAGCCACGGATACCAGTTCTTATCTGAATTTCCTGTGCTTTTAGTCAATGTTTTTTAACCAATATTCTTTAACCAAGCAAGTAAGGTATGGCGAATATCACCCTGCACTTTTTCCAGTGGTTGGGTTGCATCAATCTTTTTGATATTGTCATCTTTCGCCATAAGTTCGAGATATTTTGTACGGGTGCGGTGGAAAAAGTCTAAGGATTCCTTTTCAATCCGATCCAGTTCACCGCGCTCAACAGCACGTTGTAAGCCCACTTCTGGTGGTACATCAAGATAAAGGGTTAAATCTGGAGAGAAATCGCCCAATGCCGCATTACGGAGTGACACCATCAAATGCTGATCGATACCTCGGCCTCCCCCCTGATAAGCCTGGGAAGAGAGATCATGACGATCACCAATGACCCAGGTTCCTTTTGCCAAAGCCGGCTTGATAATATTTTCCACCAATTGAACTCTGGCAGCATATAACATTAATAGTTCTGCTTTATCTGTCAGTGATTCTCCTTCAACCCCTTGTTTAATCAGCTCACGTAATTTTTCTGCTAACGGTGTCCCACCAGGTTCACGGGTAAGAGCCAAATCAGAAATACCCTGCTGCTGCAAGGTGTCAACCACTGTCTGGATTGCCGTTGTTTTTCCAGCACCCTCAAGTCCTTCAATTACAATAAATTTGCTACTCATTTATCCTGCTTTAACCTTTGGCGATAAAGACTGACTGCCTTATTATGTGCTACCAGATTGGTGGTGAATGTATGCCCCCCATCGCCATTCGCCACAAAATATAAATATTCTGTGACAGCAGGATGTGCTGCTGCCTTAATGGAAGCCAAACCTGGCATGGCGATAGGGGTTGGTGGCAACCCATCAATCATATACGTATTGTATGGTGTAAATGTATTGAGATTGCTGCGAAAAATCGTACCCGTATATTTATCTCCCAATCCATAAATCACTGTTGGATCAGTTTGCAGTTTCATCTTTAACCGTAGACGATTCACGAATACAGAGGCAACTTGGGTTCGTTCAGATTCAATTGCCGTCTCTTTTTCAATAATGGAGGCCATGATCAACATTTCATAGGCACTGTTATATGGCAGATTCTTTTCCCTGTTTTCCCATTCCTGCCCGATGACTGTTTTCATTTTGTTATGGGCTCGTTTAAGCAATTCCACGTCACTCGTGCCTGCTGTATACAAATAGGTATCAGGATAAAACCAACCTTCCAGTAACTCGCCTTCTTGCATGCCTAAAACGTCAAGCAGAGCTTTCGGTGTCTTATTTTCTATTTCATGTTTTAAGTATGGCGCATTCTGCAATATTTTTACCCAATCAGAAAGGCGGCTACCTTCAACAAAACGAATGGCAAACTGCGTTTCTTTGCCACTGGCAAACAGTTGCAGGGCAGACTTCAAAGACATACCTTTTTGCAAACGGTAAGTTCCAGCCTTAAACTTTGCCAGCTCTGGTTTAAAGCGAAATAGCCATGGCAATAATTGACTGTCTTCAATCAATTTATCCTGAGTTAGTAAGGTTTGCAGTCCAGTGCGTCCAGTTCCCGCCGGCACAGTAAATATAAGCTCCTGGCTAAGATTAATATTTTGATCAGCAAAGTTCTCTATTTTCTTCATAAAAGAAAAAAATACGATCACAGCGATCACAATAAGCAAGACAGGCAGAATGAAAATGCGCTTTTTTAGTTTCATCCGGTAATCACTTTTATTTGTGCTTCTGAATACTGACTTTCTAAGGTTTTAAACATTCAGGCAATAAATAGTCATGCAACTCTCTTGATTGATATTTCCACGCAGGTTGATTTTTATGCGCTTGAATTCGACTTACTGGCAATACTGGCATTAAGGAATTACAGATAATCACTTCGTCTGCATAAGCCAAAGCTTCAGGATAGCGCATAACACAAGATAAGCTATAATCGCTTTTCGCCAACAATTCGATGATCTTTTGTCGCATAACCCCTTCCACCCCACACTGACTGAGGTCAGGCGTATAAACATTTTTTCCTTTTCGCCAAAAGATATTGGCAGTACCGCATTCCACTAATAAGCCATCACTATCAAGTACCAGAGCTTCATCAGCTCCTGATTGTTCAATAAATCGTTTGATCAAAACCTGCTCCAAACGATTTAAGTGCTTAATACCAGCCAGATAGGGATTAATTCCCATTGGAATGGGGCTAAGAGTTAATGCCACACCTGTTTGACGCTGAGTCACATATCGTTCAGGATATGGACTCAAAGACAAGATCTGAGTAGGCGTAATCGTGTCAACAAAACTATAGCCACGACCTCCCGTACCTCTGGACAGAATGACTTTTAAAACACCGGATCCACACCCTTTCACTACCTGTTTAATATGGTTCTCAAGTTGGAACCAACTCAGTGCTGGCATAAATAGTTTTTCAACACCTTTCTGCAACCGTTTGATATGCAAAGGTAGCAAAGCCGGTATCCCTTGCTCAACCCTTATTGTGGTAAAACAACCGTCACCAAACTGCACCGCACGATCATTAACAGGTATATGATCGCACTGATTACCATTAATCCAATACGTCATGTTAACTTCTTATTTTTGATAAAAAAGCCCCAACACATGTTGGGGCTTTTTATATACACAAAGTGATTTTAGATCTTACGGAAAATCAATGACCCATTGGTGCCACCGAAACCAAAAGAGTTACACAATGCGTATTCCATTCCTTCAACGTTGCGCGCTTTACCTGGAACTAAATCCAGACGACAATTCTCATCCTGATTCTCCAAGTTAATGGTTGGAGGAATAATCTGATCACGCAGAGAAAGAATAGTGAAAATAGATTCAATTGCCCCTGCTGCACCCAACAAATGGCCCGTCATCGATTTGGTTGAACTCACCAATACTTTGGTGCCCTCACCAAAAACAGCCTCCACTGCACGTGCTTCCGCAATATCACCAACTGACGTTGAAGTACCATGAGCATTGATGTAACCCACTTGCTCTGGTGAAACTCCCGCATCTTTCAGGGCATTTTGCATTGCTAAAGCAGCACCTGCGCCATTCTCAGGAGGTGATGTCATGTGGTAAGCGTCACTGCTCATACCAAAGCCAACAACTTCAGCATAGATTTTCGCGCCGCGTTTTTTCGCGTGCTCATACTCTTCAAGCACGACAATACCTGCGCCATCGCCCAGAACAAAACCATCGCGATCTTTATCCCAAGGACGGCTTGCACCTTGAGGATCATCATTACGGGTTGACAATGCACGGGCAGCACCAAATCCAGCAACGCCAAACTCAGTACTCGCTTTTTCTGCACCACCTGCCAGCATAATATCAGCATCATTATAGGCAATAATGCGAGCTGCATGCCCTATATTATGTACGCCAGAAGTACAGGCTGTTGCAATGGAGATGCTCGGACCACGAAGACCATAAAGGATGCTCAAATGGCCCGCCACCATATTGATGATGGTCGAAGGTACAAAGAATGGGCTGACCTTACGAGGCCCTGCCGATAACAGTGTACTGTGATTTTCTTCGATCAGGCCCAACCCACCAATACCAGAACCAATAGCAGCACCAAAGCGGCTAGCATTGGCTTCTGTTACTTCGATTCCTGCATCTTCAATAGCTTGTTTGCCCGCAGCAATCCCATACTGAATAAAGAGATCCATCTTCCGTGCTTCTTTGCGCGAAATATTGAAATCTTCATGATTAAAATTCTTCACTAAACCTGCAAACTTCGTTGCATGGTTAGAGGTATCAAAATGTTCGATAAGGCCGATACCACTCTGTCCGGCACAAACAGCGTTCCAGGAAGACTCTACTGTATTGCCGACAGGAGACAACATGCCTAGTCCGGTCACGACTACTCGACGCTTAGACACGGTTATCCTCCAGGGAGGGAAAAAATTTGGGACGAAAAACATAGGCGGTCGAACGACCGCCTAGGTATGTGTGCTTATTTACCTGCGTTTTCAACGTAGTCAATAGCAGCTTGAACTGTAGTGATTTTTTCAGCTTCTTCGTCTGGGATCTCGATATCGAACTCTTCTTCCAGAGCCATTACCAGTTCAACTGTGTCAAGAGAATCAGCGCCCAAGTCATCAACAAATGAAGCTGTGTTCACAACTTCTTCCTCTTTAACACCCAGTTGTTCAACGATGATTTTCTTAACGCGTTCGTCGATAGTGCTCATACTATTAAATTTCCTATCAAAACTCGCTTTTGCGATGGTTTTCGTAGTTTATAAAATACAGGAAAAGATGCAACCAAATCCCGGCTGGTCGAACCACAATCTGCTTTTTTTGTATAAAAAATACATCAAAAACAGTGGGTTCGCTCATTTTTAGATCATGTACATGCCACCATTGACATGCAATGTTTCACCCGTGATGTAAGCGGCCTCGTCAGAAGCGAGAAACGCTACAGCACTGGCTATTTCCTTTGCATCACCAAGACGATTAGCAGGTATTCCAGCAGCAATGCCTGCACGTTGTTCGTCTGTCAACGCTCTGGTCATATCAGTTTCGATAAAACCAGGTGCAACAACGTTAACAGTGATGCCACGGGAAGCGACTTCACGAGCCAATGATTTACTAAAACCAATAACCCCTGCTTTCGCTGCCGCGTAATTCGCCTGTCCCGCATTTCCCATTGTTCCAACAACAGAGCCAATGGAAATAATACGTCCATAACGTTTTTTCATCATAGAGCGCATTACTGCTTTTGACAGACGAAAAATCGAAGAAAGATTAGTGTTAACAATATCTTGCCACTCATCATCTTTCATGCGCATCAACAAGTTATCACGAGTGATGCCTGCATTATTAACTAAAATGTCTATTTCACCAAATTCAGCACGAATATTCGATAGTGCATTTTCAATGGATTCTGAATCTGTGACATTTAGTACAAAACCTTTGCCTTTATCACCAAGGAAGGCACTGATTGCTTCAGCTCCCTTCTCACTGGTTGCGGTGCCAACAACACGTGCACCACGTTCAACCAATAATTCTGCAATCGCGCGACCTATACCACGGCTCGCGCCAGTGACCAGTGCAATTTTTCCATCAAAGCTCATGTTTTCCCCAGTTATTTGTTCAGAGCAACTGTGAGTGATGATACATCATTTACTGCTACAGCATTTAAAGTATCAACAATACGTTTCGTTAACCCAGTGAGTACCTTACCTGGTCCGATTTCCAACAATTGTTCAACCCCACGCTCTGCAACATATTCAACTGATTCTGTCCAACGTACAGGATTATACAACTGACGAACCAAAGCATCCCGAATAGCATCAGCAGATTTTTCTACTTTTACATCGACGTTATTCACGACAGGGAATTGTGGTTGGTTAAACTCAACATCTTGCAACGCCGCCGCCAGTTGCTCAGCAGCAGATTTCATCAGTGCACAATGCGAAGGCACACTAACGGATAATGGCAATGCCCGTTTTGCGCCCGCGGCCTTACATGCCGCTCCCGCACGCTCTACAGCCTCTTTTTCACCCGCGATAACCACCTGCCCAGGTGAATTAAAATTAACCGGCGAAACAATCTGACCTTGTGCTGAGTCTTCACATGCCTTTGCAATGGATTCATTATCTAAACCGATAATGGCATACATTGCCCCCTGCCCTTCCGGTACAGCTTCCTGCATCAACTTCCCACGCAATTCAACAAGTTTAATGGCTTGCTGGAAATCAATCACCCCAGCACAGACCAACGCAGAATATTCGCCAAGGCTATGACCTGCCATTATGGAAGGCACCTTACCGCCTTTCTCCTGCCATACACGCCAAATCGCCACTGAAGCTGCCAGCAATGCAGGTTGAGTTTTCCAGGTTTTATTCAGTTCTTCTACAGGTCCTTGTTGAACCAACGTCCATAAATCATATCCCAAAACCGCAGAAGCCTCTGCGAACGTTTGCTCAACCAGTGGAAACTCTGCGGCTAAATCAGCCAACATTCCAAGAGATTGAGAACCTTGACCGGGAAACACCATTGCAAAATCAGACATGTTTATTTTCCTGTTAAATTAAAAACGTACCAGCGCTGAGCCCCAGGTAAAGCCACCGCCAAATGCTTCAAGTAAAATAAGTTGGCCCCGTTGGATCCTTCCATCACGTACCGCTTCATCGAATGCTGTTGGAACAGATGCCGCCGAGGTGTTGCCATGACGATCCAAAGTCACAACTACCTTATCCATTGTCATATCTAATTTTTTGGCAGTTGCTGCAATGATACGCAAATTCGCCTGATGAGGTACTAGCCAATCAAGCTGAGAGTGAGGCACGTTGTTAGCTTCTAAAGTTTCATCCACAATATTCGCTAATTCACGAACGGCAATTTTAAAGACTTCATTGCCAGCCATCGTCACATATTCTGGTGTGTCACACTTCACTCGACTTTGATGAGGCAATGATAGCAACTCGCCATAACGACCATCAGCATGAAGATGGGTGGATAGGATACCAGGTTCCTCTGAAGCTCCGACGACCATCGCTCCTGCTGCATCGCCGAAAATAATAACTGTGCTGCGATCTTTAGGATCAACAACTCTTGAAATAATATCAGAACCAATCACCAGTGCATGTTTAGCCGCACCCGTTTTAATAAATTTATCGACGACACTCAACGCGTAAGTAAAGCCAGCACATGCCGCTGCAACGTCAAAAGCGGCAGCACTTTGAATACCCAACAACTGCTGAATTTGGCAAGCTGCACTTGGAAAAGCGTGCGTTGAGCTTGTTGTAGCAACAACGATCAAGTCAATTTGTGCTTTATCGATGCCTGCCATTTCAATGGCTTTTTCAGCAGCTTTGAAACCCAAAATTGCAACATTTTCATCTTCAGCCGCAATACGGCGTTCACGAATGCCCGTCCGAGTGACAATCCACTCGTCAGACGTATCAACCATTTTTTCTAAATCTGCGTTAGTACGCACCTGCGCAGGCAAATAACTGCCCGTACCTAAGATCTTTGTATACATTTATGTTTATTCACTCTTGGGTAACACTGCATCCAGCCGGGCAGCGATTCTGTCTGGAACCTGCTTCTCTATAGCTTGAATGGCTTGATCAATAGCAGCTTTGAAAGCATGTTCATTGGCAGCACCGTGACTTTTTATGACGATGCCACGCAATCCTAATAACGTTGCTCCATTATACTGGTCAGGGTTTAGATGGCCGAACCGTTTAGTTATCTGTCTTAGTAACCATTTTTTAACTATCTTCATCTTGAGTAGTTTCATCAACCAAGATGATTTTTTCTGCTGACCATCCGGTGACTTTACCAGAGATAAAATCACTCTGATCGCACCTTCCATCGTCTTCAGCGTAACATTACCTGCGAAGCCGTCACATACGAGCACATCTGTTTTTCCCGTCAGTAACTCATTTCCTTCCACATACCCGATGTAATTAATCGTTGGGATATTACGCAAGGTTATAGCGGCTTCGCGGATATTATCCAGCCCTTTGGATTCCTCTTCCCCGATATTGAGTAACGCAACACGTGGATTATCCACACCAGCAACATACTCCGCCATTACAGCGCCCATAATCGCAAACTGAACTAACATGCTGCTATTACAATTAATATTAGCGCCTAAATCTAATACAACTGTCTTCTGCTGTTTTAGATTAGGTATCACTGTCATCAATGCAGGCCGTTCAATTCCTTCAATGGATTTCAGCATTAATTTCGCCAATCCCATCAAAGCACCGGTATTTCCCGCACTGACACAAGCCTGTGCTTTGCCCGACTTAACTAAGTCTAGCGCTATACGCATTGAAGTACCGTGACTGGAACGGATAGCCTGAGACGGCCTTGCATCGTTGGAAACAACATGTTCCGCCGGGACAATTTGCAAACGGCTAAGCGGCTCGGCATTTTGATTTGCAAGCAAAGGAGAGATGGTTTCGGGATTGCCGACCAACAATAGCTTCAGTTGTGGATTAGATGCCAGTGCCTGCAATGCAGCAGGCACCGTAACGCGAGGACCAAAGTCCCCACCCATAGCATCTAACACTAAGGTTAGATTAGCCAAGATATCAACTTGCTAATGATTAGCTGAAATTACTTGTTGATTACCTTGCGGCCACGGTAGTAGCCATCAGCAGTCACGTGATGACGCAGGTGAGTTTCACCAGAAGTTTTGTCTACAGAGACAAGTGTTGCAGACAGTGCGTCATGAGAACGACGCATACCACGCTTAGAACGAGTTGGTTTATTCTGTTGTACGGCCATTGACCTTACTCCTTAAGTACTTTTCTTTAAACTGGCTAATACGGCAAACGGGTTTGGTTTTTCTGCTTCAGGAGGCAGTGTACCAAACACCATATCCGCGTCGGACACTTCACAGTGTTCAGAATCATGTACCGGAACCACCGGCAGAGATAGAATTATTTCATCTTCAATCATTGCCAGCAAATCTATTTCGCCAAATTCGTTAACGTTTATTGGCTCATACTCTTCCGGTAATGCCTCAGCCTGCTCATCATTGACGACCGGGCTAAAACAATACGTTGTGTGAACATGATGACTGAAATTACTGCCACAACGCTGACAGGCAAGCGTAACACCCACTGCGGAATGTCCTTTTACAACTGCCAGACGCTGATTATCAATATCAAATGATAATGAGCTATCTACATCACCATCCACACTGACCACAGTTTCTGCAAGACGAGAAACTTGCCCAGCAGAATAACTACCATGGTAATCCAATCTTTTCTGGGCTGCTCGAAGTGCATCGATGGTCAGGGGTAATTTTACCTTTTGCATAAGGCGCGCATATTATCTTTGTAATGAGACATAGTCAAAGAAAAAGGCCACACATCTGCGCCTTTCCGTCAAATATTCGCTTATTCAGCGGCGTATAGTTTAAAATGCCTACAAATATTTCTCTACGTATTTTATGGAAAAAAAGATGCTTCCGATTGTTTTATCGTCAACTTCCGAATATCGCCGCCTATTGCTAGAAAAGTTGGGATTACCTTTCACCTGTGCTTCTCCCAATATTGATGAAAGCCCGCTGGAAAACGAAAATCCAAAACAATTGGTAACGCGGCTGTCACATGCAAAAGCTCGCGCATTACAGCAGGAGTATTCTGGTCACCTCATTATAGCGTCAGATCAAGTTTGTGTTTTGGATGATAAGATTACCGGCAAACCCCATAATTTTGAGAATGCTTTCTTACAATTGCAAAAAGCCAGTGGAAAATGTGTCACTTTTTATACTGGCATTACCTTATTCAATAGCAAAACAGAAGTGGTTGATACTCGCTGTGAGTTATTCCAGGTTTATTTCAGGGATCTGACAGAAACAGAAATTATTTATTATCTGAACAAAGAAAAACCCTTCAATTGCGCTGGTAGTTTTAAAAGCGAAGGCTTAGGAATTACGTTATTCGAAAAACTGGACGGCAAAGATCCAAACACACTTATCGGTTTACCATTAATAACGTTGACAGAGATGCTGATCCGTCAGGGGATAAACCCACTGACGGTATGTTCTCAATGATTATTATGCCGCAATATTCTTAAACATTTCCGCAATCTATCATCCATTGGGGCTTCGAAGCGAAGCGTTTCCCCGGTGGATGGATGGGTAAACTTTAATGAGCTGGCATGCAAGAACAATCGGTTAAGACCTGTTTCTGCAAGCTGGGCATCAAATGTTCTGTCACCATAACGATCATCAAACGCAATGGGATGACCGGCATGTAAAGTGTGCACGCGGATCTGGTGAGTTCGCCCTGTTACTGGGCTTGCTCGCACCAATGTCGCAAACGCATATCGTTCTTCAACTTTAAAACGTGTTTCAGACGGTTTGCCTTCTTTACTGACTTTAACCACCCTTTCCCCACTTTGCAGGATGTTTTTCAACAAAGGTGCTTCTACTACTTTACAATGGGATTGCCATTGCCCACGCACCAGCGCCAAATAGTCTTTCTGCATCTGTTTCAGGCGTAATTGTTCATGCAATGCCCGCAATGCAGAACGTTTTTTCGCAATCAACAAAATACCCGATGTATCACGGTCAAGCCGATGTACCAGTTCAAGAAAGCGTGCTTCAGGACGCAAAGCCCGTAACCCCTCTATCACACCAAAACTCAGGCCACTGCCCCCATGTACGGCGGTTCCGGAAGGTTTGTTTATGACTAAAATATGGTCATCTTCATACAAGATACACTCCGCCAGAGCAGCAACCTTATCCAGCTTGACAGAGACAGGTGTTTCTTGTCTTTCTGCAACTCTAATCGGTGGGATCCTGATGACATCACCTGCTGTCAATTTATATTCAGGCTTGATTCTTCCTTTGTTGATCCGAACTTCACCTTTACGCAAGATCCGATAAATCAGGCTCTTAGGTACGCCTTTTAAACGGGCCAGCAAAAAGTTATCAATTCGCTGACCGGCATATTCGTCATCAATCGTGACAAACTGTACAATTTGATTATCTGTTTTCATGGACAAGATTCTAATAATCCAGCCAACAGAGCGCCACTCATTTTTAACTGTGTCTAAATAATATCCATTCCCCCTATTTTATTGTTTCAAGTGACTTAGGATAAAGACTAAATATTAACAACTTATCACTATTTCCTAATAAAAAAACCGTAAAGCGATAAAGTCACCTTGCTATCACCCCAATAGCAATGGAATAATGCTTTCTGGCCACGGTTTACTAAACTATGAATGGCAAGATTGAAATTGTTTGTTATCTGTTTGATCGAGCAAAAACGCAGCAATGGCATAAGACGTAATGTTCTATCAAATAATTTATGGGCTGCGGGTGGCAGCTTACTGGATTGGGCAAAATCTGTACCTATTTATTACAGCATCCCAATAAAGCGTACTGTATTCAAATGAAATTCAGACTCGCCGACAAATAGGCGCCTCTATACAGACGATAGCCGTGAGGCTGGCGGTTTTGTAAAAGACACGAGGCCATCGGTAACCAGTAGCTCACCTCTTTTTTACTCGCAGCTCTATATTAATGTAAAAAATAATGAGTAAGTTAGAATGAAAAGAATGTTAATCAACGCAACCCAGCAGGAAGAGTTGCGTGTTGCCCTTGTTGATGGGCAACGTCTTTATGATTTGGATATTGAAAGCCCTGGACACGAGCAGAAAAAGGCAAATATATATAAAGGTAAAATTACTCGAATTGAACCTAGCCTGGAAGCTGCTTTCGTTGATTACGGAGCGGAACGTCATGGTTTCCTACCCATAAAAGAAATTGCTCGCGAATATTTCCCAAGTAATTATCACTCTCATGGTCGCCCTAATATTAAGGATATCCTTAAAGAAGGTCAGGAAGTCATCGTTCAGGTTGATAAAGAAGAACGAGGCAACAAAGGAGCAGCTTTAACAACCTTTATTAGTTTAGCTGGCAGCTATTTAGTCCTGATGCCAAATAACCCAAGAGCAGGCGGAATCTCTCGCCGCATTGAGGGTGATGATCGCATCGAATTAAAAGAAGCGCTTTCTTCTCTGGAAGTTCCAGAAGGCATGGGGCTTATAGTTCGTACCGCAGGTGTAGGCAAATCTGCTGAAGCTTTGCAGGGCGACTTGAACTTCCGTCTAAGACATTGGGAAGCAATCAAAAAAGCCGCCGACAGCCATCCCGCTCCCTTCCTGATCCACCAGGAAAGCAATGTTATCGTGCGTGCATTCCGTGATTATCTGCGCCCAGATATTGGGGAAATCTTAATCGACAACCCAAAAATCCTTGATTTGGCACGCCAACACATCACTGCACTGGGACGCCCAGATTTTGCCAGTAAAATCAAATTGTACAGTGGTGAAGTTCCTTTGTTCAGCCATTATCAAATAGAATCGCAAATCGAATCGGCCTTCCAGCGTGAAGTTCGGTTACCTTCCGGTGGTTCTGTGGTCATTGATACGACTGAAGCTTTAACGGCTATCGATATCAACTCATCCCGTTCAACTCGTGGCGGTGATATTGAAGAAACGGCATTTAATACCAACCTGGAAGCGGCTGATGAAATTGCACGCCAGTTGCGTCTGCGTGACCTCGGTGGTCTTATTGTGATCGATTTCATTGACATGACTCCAGTGCGTCATCAACGCGAAGTTGAAAACCGGCTGCGTGATGCTGTGCGACAAGATCGTGCCCGCATTCAAATCGGCCGAATTTCCCGCTTTGGCTTACTTGAGATGTCGCGTCAACGTTTAAGCCCATCTCTGGGAGAATCCAGCCACCATGTTTGCCCGCGTTGTAGCGGCACCGGAACTATTCGTGATAACGAATCACTGTCCCTGTCAATTCTGCGTTTAATCGAAGAAGAAGCGCTGAAAGAAAACACACATCAGGTTCATGCAATTGTTCCTGTACAAATTGCTTCCTACTTACTGAATGAAAAACGTCAGGCTGTCAGCGCCATTGAACATCGTCAAGGTGGGGTTGGAGTTGTCATTGTTCCGAACGATCAAATGCAAACGCCACATTTCTCTGTCTTACGTGTACGTAAAGGGGAAGAAATTTCAGCTTTGAGCTATCTCCTTCCACAACTGCATGAAGCGGAAATGGCAAATGCTCAGGACGATACTCAGCATGAACGCAAACGTCCAGAGCAACCTGCCATTTCAACTTTTGATCTGCCAGCAGAAGCAGCACCGGCAGCAACAAAAGTAAAAACAAAAGAGAAAAAAGCCGTCACCAATAACCAGAAGCAGACAGAAAAACCAGGTTTGTTCAGCCGATTCTTGAATGCCCTGAAAAAGATGTTCAGTGGTGAAGAAGAAAAACAACCCCAGGAAAGAGGTAAAAAATCGTCGGGCAATGATAATCGTCGTTCATCAGAACGTCGTAACCCACGCCGTCAGAATCAGCGCCGCGAAAGTGAAACACGCAATAACCGTGAACGTGATGAACAACGTAAGGGCCGTAATATCCAACAGAAAAATAATGTTCAGGATAGTACTGCGCTAGATAACGAGGCTCGTGAAGCACAGCAGCAGCAACGCCGTGAACAACGCGCTGAACGTCAACGTCGTCGTCAAGAAGAAAAGCGGCAGCAGCAACTGGAAGCTAATAAAGCTCAGCAAACAATCAATCGACCTGACATTGCCGAAGAAGAAATTGAAGAGCGTCTGCCAGTCATGCCTCGCCGTCAACGCCGTCAGCTTGAGCAAAAGGTACGTATCACCGATGCACTGAGACAAGAAACTGATATTGTGGCCTTACCCGCTGTGATGTCTGAAGCTGTATCAGAAAACGTTCATAAAGAGACAAAAGCATCTGTACCAGTCGTTATTGATACTCATGTTGAAGCAGCAGCTAACCAACCTGAAATACCACAAGACTCTGTATCACAAGCGGTTATTTCACAAGCTGTTATTTCACAAAACAATGAACAGCAAGACAACATAATGCCTCGTCGTTCCCGCCGTTCTCCACGTCACTTACGTGTCAGCGGTCAACGTCGTCGTCGCTACCGTGATGAACGCAATCTGACTCAATCGCCAGTACCATTGAACATGGCTGTCGTATCACCAGAACTGGCATCGGGCAAAGTGTGGGTTCGTTATCCTGTTACTCCTGTGACCATTAATGAACCTGAACTCACTGTTTCTGTTGATGTAATTAGCGAAACGGTTGAAGAAAAAACAATACCTGTACAGCAGGAAAAAATTATTCTGATGCCATCAGTTACAGAATCAGCGCCAGCTACAACAGTGCCTCACGTCGAAGTCGAAATAGCAGAACTGAAAGTAGCAGAACCACAAGACAACATCACTCATGATAATAATGCGAAAGCTACTGTTGATAGCGTTTCCATCGTGATACCTGTAGAACCGGAAATAGAAAAAACTAAGGTTTCGGAACCAGCTAGCGTGGAAGCTGTCATCAATCATGATGAAAAATATAGGTCAGAAATTTTAAGGGATGAAGAATCACACATTCCAGTATCACATGACGCTGAAAAAATGCGTCACACAGTGGCTCCCATCGTTATGACGTCGATTGTTGAACAGGAATATCATGAAGAACGGCCATCTGTCGCAACGGAAACATGTTCTAAGGCAGAGGAAGTTAAAACAGAAGAGAAAAAAATTGTTGAGTCTTCGATTATCGTGGAAAAAAATCATCATGCTTATTCCCCAATGACGAAGGCACCAGCACCAGATATGATGATCAAACCAGTGATTATCACTGAATGGCAACGCTCTGCTTATCCATTCAAAGGTAAAGGCGGTGCTGGCGGACATTCTGCAACAAATATTGCAACTTCTGCTATGTCTAAACCACAGCCATTCGAATAATTGGATACTGTGATTTGATCTAAATGGCTCCCTGAACTGGGAGCCATTTTTTTACCTTATTCATAACAAAAATACAACAAAACCAAATTACCATTTAAGACAGTTAATTTTATGGAGAGCTTCCCGTTTATGAAACCTTGGCTAATTTTTGGTGCTGGAAAAGGTGTTGGACGCTATTTGATCACTATTGCCCTAAAACAAAATCGCCCTGTCACAGCATTAATTCGTAATACACAACAAGCTGCGGAACTCAGTGCAGCAGGAGTTAACATAATACATGGCGACGCTTGTGACAGAGAAAGCATAGGAAAAGCGATTGCGCAGGCGGGGAAAAAACCTGTTGTTTTCTCAACTATTGGAGGAGGCGATGCTGATCATCATGGGAATATGGCAATAATAGATGCACTGGAACAAGCTCAAATTTCCCGTATGTTATTAGTAACATCCATTGGATGTGGCGAAAGTTGGAAGACATTATCTACACGGGCTAAGTCATTATTCGGGCAGTCTGTCAGATACAAGTCACTAGCCGAAAGCTACCTGCAAACCAGTACACTGGATTTTACAATCATTCGTCCTGGTGGTCTTACCGATCAACCTGGCACTGGACATTGCAAACGTTATCAAGAGGAAGTTCATGGTATGGTCAGCCGAGAAGATGTAGCAAAACAATTGGCACAAATGGCCGAAGATGAACAAACTTATTATCAAATCTATGCCTTAATTGATCCTGAACTCAAACCTCATTGGCACTAAGACCAAAAAACAACCACGCCATTAGGCGTGGTTAATAACTTTTCAAACAACTAAAACTTACTTAACTCCACCATCCATTGCCTTAAGTTTTTTAGATAACTCACGGCGTTCTTTAGATAGCTCGGCATTTTTGATGATATATTCATCAACGCGCTCTTCATAATCACTGCGCATATGGGCAATAATTCCTTGGATATCTTCAATCGACATTCCTGGTTTTATGTAGTCACTCAGGTTATCAAGCAGAAGTACACGTTTTTGGTTATCTCGGATCTTTTTCTCATTGTCTACAATTTCGCGCTGTAATTTATTTTTGCGACGAAATATACGCACAAACTCCAGTACATTTTGGAATGTTGGCTTATTTGTGTTGTCCATTTTTCACACCTTTTTAATCAGACCGATAATTTCTTATGCTAACTACACAATACAATTTCAAGTGGCGCATAGACAAGTCAGTTTCGACAATTTATTGATACAAACTACCTTTCAGATACATTTCTTAATCAAATTTCTTTTCCCATCTACCTGGTATTGCCACGGTAAGTTTGAGTTTAGATTGCCATACGAACTGTTTCGCTCAAATCTTATTATGGTTTACCATGTATAACATGTAATTTAACGTCATCGAGAATGATCGTTTTTAGTGTGCAAGCTCGCGATAGAGCCAGATAAATGTGACACCAATGGAAATTTAATTCATTGATTAGTAGTAATTAAATTGGCGATAACGGAGAATATACAACCTTGAATACCAATAAAGAAAACCAAAGTTTCTACTTTCATGATTATGAAACTCATAATTAGATGATTGTATTTAAACAAAAATAATTAATATTATTTAATTTTTGTACTCAACTATGTACTCAATTATTAATTTAAATGAATTGTATAGAGTGGGCGAAATATATCAACCCACCTCCCCCTGCCTCACATTCCACACCGAATCTGCCGGCATCTGGACACGGATATCTAGGCGGGTGCCTTCGGGGATGTCACAGGGGCGCGCTGCCCCTGATTGTTATTCTGGCGCTTTAGGCCAGTCAATGTTGGGTGCTGTCGAACAGTCTACTCGGTTTAATAACACGGTATATTTTTTCCACGCGAGCAGTGTCGATTGCTCTGTGTCTGTTGCCATGTTGAGATCGACAGCATATTGGAGTGGAGCGATTGAATTTGTAGCCTGAGACATTAGATAGCGTTTTTGGGATGCTGCCTGTTGCTGTAACTGCTCCGGTGTTGGCGGTGGGATATCCACCCATGCGGGTAATCCGTCATCACCCGCTATGCACATTTTTCCCGCTGGCGATGCCATGAATTTACGATAAACAGCCTCACTCACCTCAACCCCGTCGTCCGGCCACGTCCCCGCATCAATATACAATTGTTGCCAATCAATGGGGTAAAATGCGTTATTTTTTGCACTATAAACGTACATATTTCACCTCAATATCCAATCGCGATCCACGTACAATTCAACGGAACAGTATTAATAAATGCGTTTCCTGTGGAAACAGCACAACCCACAAAAAACTCATTGAGTGAGATGGGATAACTGAGTACTACTTCAAAACCAGCAGCATCATTAGCGTTAGCACTGATCGTCACCGCACCAACTACACGGGTAAATGGTCTCGGAAATCTAACAAATTGACCATCACGGTATTGACCACTACCCCACTGAATAATGACCCCGTTCACAGTGTCCCGATACCATCCATTCGTCTCTAACAACGCCTCGGTCTGTGGATTATTCGGACTGTAAACTCGTTTACCTCCCGCTTCATACACTCGATTACTTGATAAATACCCCGTCGCATCAATATTTCCATTGATAACTCCGCCCGTTTTAGGGTAGGCACCTATGTCATCAGGGGTCGGTTTATTATTCGCGCTATAAACCCGAACTCCTCCCGCTTCATACACTCGATTACTTGATAAATACCCCGTCGCATCAATATTTCCATTGATAACTCCGCCGCTTTGCGGGTAGGCATTTTTTGCGAGATCCACGGTTTCCGCCAAACCGAGGTTTCTCACAAACTCCGATTTGTTCAGGATATCGGCGCCGTTCTTGTTCTTGTCTAACATCGCCGCATACAGTGCCTTAATCGACTGCAATGACACCGTCTGACCATTCGGCAATGTCACGCTGACCGTCCCATTCTGTGTCATCCATTTATCCATGTTCTGGAGGAACTGCGTGATATAACTGTTGTTAGCCACCAAGTGCCGGACGCCATCTGAGATGGAATCAGGAACGGTGGTCTGAATCTGGTATTTTGCGTAATTTAGGGTAAGGAAAGCGCTATCCGCCAGTACCAGTTCGGTATCGGAGTTCACCGCCTGAATCATGTGCAATAAGTTGTTGTTGCCTGACCGGATTAATATAACCTGACCGGGGGCAACGCCGTTGATATTCGATTTAAATCGTGTGCCCGTGCCGCGGACAATAGCCGAGCCGGACACGGTGCTGATTGTGCCTTGTGAATAGAACATGGTGGGGTTCCTGTTAGACGTCGTAAAGAGCGCAGTCAATATACGGGCTGGTGAGATCTTCTATACTGAACTCAACAATCCAAGAGAGGGGACCTGATACGGCTGCCGGAACAAATTGTGTGGAATGACCGTTGAAGAAGGCAGAAAAAGAGGTGTCCCTGTATTGCAGTATGGGTAATTCTCCGGGTGGTTCGATTGACGAGCTAATCAAGCCTGTCGTTTGCATTAACAAGGCTTTCTTTCCCCGCAATGTCATTTGCTGGTTGGTGTTATATTCCCCCTCAATCGCCAGCGGGTTTGTATCACTGGTCATCACACATTTCCCGTTCTCATCCCAGACAGCAATCCCCCAATCAGGGACAGGCTGCGGATAAACCAGGGTAAAAAGGTAAATCTCACACACCGTTGGGGTACGGGAATCTGGCGCTGACAACTCAATATGCCAGCGGCTTTTTCCACTACTGAGTTCACCATAAGGTGCATTCTCTACACTGTCTGTATGGGCGCACATAAATGCCATGCACGGCTGCGTTGTGCTAATGTGCGTATCTATGCCTTCATACCATCTGCCAATGGTAACCGATATTTTCCTAACAAAAGAAAGTGGTGTCGTTTTGGGTGTCCACCACGGGATGCCTTCATTCGTTGTTAAAAATGCGCCCCAGTCCATATATCCTCACGCTGTATAATACGCAATCAGCCAGCCCTCAGCAGCCACACTGCGCCCTGTTGAAATAATGATTTGGTTGTCTCTCACCAAAAACTGGCGTTTGGCATTCGGCCATTCCCCCGTTTGTGTGCACATAAACACATACGACAGCCGCAGCCCCTGACTCATCGGCTCACGGGGGATAGTGAGTTCGCCTGTCGTCTGGCCGCTGTTCAGCTTCATAAATCCCGCATAAAGAAAAGGGCGGATGCCTGTATTACGCTGCCGCCCCTGCTCGTCCCACACACCAAAACCATAGTCACTCATCGAAATTGCCCTATATATCCCATTGCCGCCCTGACCCGTCCGTTTTGGTCATAACACGCAATTGCCCCATTCGCCCAGCGCAACCCTGCCTGAGAACGCATGTCATTAAATTCAAAAGCACCGGTGGCCGCATTAATCAAAAAGCCTGCCCTGTACTGTACGTAGTTCTTTGACCTGATGGCATCAGATAAGATAATTTCCCTGATATAGCCTTTATCAATAAACCCGTCCCTGATAAACACCTGACCGTTTTTGACCGCCATAAACGGCTCCAATTTGCCGTTGGTCGGGTTATAGAACGCAAAATTATTCGCAGAAAATCCAATATACGACTCCAGATTGCCGTTCTTAAATTCACCGCTAATCACCATGCCACCCGCGTTATATTTTGTCCCATTGCGGTTAATGGTGATATTCACGCTGTGGATGGCATAGCCGGCATTCTGGTTAAATTCCGCCTGCATTTTGCTGTTGATGATGGCCTGTTGTTCGCCAAATTGCGCCTGAACCTGCTGTTTTGATTCAGCCACCGCTTTCTGTGTACTGGATATGGCCTGTTTGTTAGTCACCACATCCGCCGCAATTTTACCCACGCTATCGTTAGTGTTCCCGATGCTGGTACGGATTTCGGTAAATTGCTGGCCAAACGATTTATCCCGCTCAGCTATCGTGGTCTCAACCGTTTTGATACGGGATGCGTTAGCCCCAACCGACGAATTAACTTCCGTTATTCTCTGCGCCCACGCCTCATTATCCGTTGCCCGTACCTGCCAGAGTTCGCTAATCTGCGCCTTACTCTCCCCGTCACGCACCATCAGTTCACGGGATAATTGCTGTTGCGCATTGGTGAGTTCAAGGGCGGTTTCCGCGTTCCAGTTCATGTCGGATTGCAGGCGTTTGCCCGCTTCGGCAGAAAGGAACTGGTTGCTTAATTCATCCAGAATTTCCTTGGCGTTGTCATTGGGTTCGCCGACCGCTTCAACGAAATGAGATTTACCGAACTCATTGACACTGCGAACATAGAACCAATATAGCACCCCGGCTTTTAGCTGACCTTTTATCCAGAATTTAGCAATACCCAGAAAATCAGCCTTTGCTTCAATCTCGTTAATGTTGATGATCTGTTTTTCTGAAAACCAGAATTCAAACTGAGTATCCAGTGTCTTTGGGGCGCTAATGTGCGGAATCGCTTTTAACTCAAAAAATCCCGGCTCAATGTTAACTACAGAAGGTGCGGCAGGAGCGCCAATTACCATCTGAACCTTGGATTCATCTCCTAACATTCCGTTATCATCACGAGCGCGGACCCCAACCATATAAATACCAGCACCCAATCCATTGAAGTAATATTCAAGTTCCTTGGTATTCCCGCGCGACACCACTTTATTGTCACGATACACCGTCACATCAAAAGAGATACTGCGGTTAATGGTTGTTGTCGCCCACATTGCGCGAGCCTGAACCTGAGAGCTATCGAGAATATATGCAATACTCAAACGCTCAATACTAGGAATACGAATAATGTTCTGTGTAACTGGATTACCCTTAAAATCAGCTCCATTATCGACAATAGCCTCTTTTTGGGGCTCATGTTGAATGCAGGTAAAATTGTAATTACCCGTTTTATTGTCCTCGGCAATACTCATAACTCTGAACAGACGAGTGACCAATGATTTTTTAGAAATTGAGAACACGCCCCATTGTCGTAATCCCATAGCCGCATCTTTCAGGGTGACAACATCTCCATTTACGGATTCGATATCAACCCGAATGAACTTGCCATCACTGCCCATATAGGAAAAATAACCTGACTCACCTTTTGCGAATTCGACGGGAGCATCAATGCGAACGGTTTTACCTGAAAATGAAAGAACGCGACCGCCAACACGCGCAGCAGCAAATGTATTGTCTGCAATCTCAACTATATCACCCGGAATACAGTTAATTCCCTCCCGTCCTGTACTGAATGTGACTGATTCGGTTTCGAGTTTCTCAGTTTCGATAATCCATTTACCAACACGATGAGCCTGTCCACGACTGGTACAGCCAAATGCCGCCACTTTTTTAATGTTGATTCCCAGACGAGCAGCCAACTCATCATCCTGAACAAGCTCACGCTCATCTTTCCAGCCGTTATCTGGGTTAGTCCACGTAACCTCAATCGCAGTATGTCGCGCCTTTTTTGCAGCCGAGCTGTAGTTAAACTTTCCCTCAACCACGTTAGCGTTGGTGAATGCCCAGACCGGATCGGACGGCCTATCCTGAAAAGTGGTAAGTTGCAATCCATTCCATACCTGCATACCACGAAAGACACTCGCCAAATCATCCAGAACATCCCGCGCCTTGCGTTGGGTGGTTATGTATGCATTACAGGTGAAACGGGGTTCAGTCCCACCAAATCCATCAGGGACAGACTGATCGCAGTATTGCGCGATGGTATAGAGCGCGAATTTGTCACAACCAAATGACCCCATCAATTTACCGATACCATAGCGTGTATTGGTTACTAGATCGTAAAAAATCCATGCAGGGTTATTGGTGTATGCAGGCTTAAAGCGTCCTGTCCATACCCCCTTATATTCACGGGTTTCTGGGTTATAGTTATCAGGAACCTGAACAACCATCCCTTTAATGTGATAAGTGCGTTTTGGTGTGTCAGCGAATAATGACCGATCAATACGCATACCGACCACGGCGCTATTGGGATAGCTCATCAAGGTATCGGTAATTTCGGTATAACTGGTCCATACCGTACCGTTGCGGAGCTGATCGCTTTTACTGTCATCTGTTAAGCGTGATACACGGATCTGAAACGGTTTTTTCTTCGGTGCATCAATAGTATGAGATTCTAAATATTGTCCACTAATTTTAGCTGGGCCTATCTGGACAACCTTTGCGTTATACCAGCCAGAACCATCATTCACATCAATAGACAGTTGCACCGAGCTATTGCTCTGATTGCCCTTGCTATCTGTCTTAACGAGCTGACTAACTCCCAACGTGAACCTGATTCTATCCACATCACGGTTGGACACAGATCTGAGAATGGGTGTGTCTTTTTTCACTTCAACGCTGACAGGAATTTCACTTTCAACGAATGGATAATCACTGAGTGGTTCTTGGGATTGAGTGCCAGCACGCCACTGTACAGTAACGCCATTTATATTAGGATTGCCATTTCTATCAACAATAGGAGTTCCGTTAATTCTGAACCCGTGCAGCCCACCCACAGGCCCTTCTATTTGCCCTTCACTGACCAGATCAACAATTCTCAAGAACTGTTTGTTTTTTAGATTGTCATCTAGTAATGTTGGTGTACTGCCACCACCTCCGCCTTTTCCCATTATTCCGTCTCCAAGCCTTGAGAAATCACATTTGAGCCTACAACCATCTCACCGTATGCAATCGGAACGGGATACCCTTGTCCGATGCGATTTTCCAGTGAATTGAAATACTGGTTTCCATCTGTCTTGCTTGAACCCATTTCAGGGCCTTTAGGCATTTTGGTTAACATGGATGCCAACCCTGCACTGATTAATGCAACACCTGCTATAGCTAATCCTGTCGCCACAGCCCCAGACATGCCAGCCCATGCTGCAATCGAAGCGCCGCCCGTCCAAAATGCCGCCACAACAGCAACAACACCCAAGATAGCCATGCCGACCCCATTACCACCAGCGCCCCCAACCACCGGAACGATAGTCACGGTGTCACCATCATTAAGAGGATGGTTCATGCCAACAGGAATGCTATTTTCTGTCATATCCTGCCCTGCAATGCGTACACGAATATGCCCGTCAGAAAGTGCCTGCTGGAATCCTTTTAACTGATAACACAGGCACCTGACCGCTTCTGCTGCGTCACGCACTTCTAATTCGTAGCGACGACCAAATCTTCTAAGATGGCCTCCAAGCTGTAACTTGACCATTGTTTATGTCTCCATACTGAGTGGGTGTATCTAAGCCAGTAACCGTCATAGACATCGCGTTTACTGATGCGGTCTGGTCGATGGTGTAGGATTTGCTGATTGCCGATATAAATCGCCCCGTGACAGGGTGTTTGACTACCTAAACAAATGAGAATAATGTCGCCGGGCTGAATCTCATCAACCTGCTCAAATCCCTGACTGAGGCTGTTATCAAGGTAAAGATTTTGCCCTTTGTTCCACCACTCATCTTCACGCTCGGCATCTATTAATTCGATACCCGCGAGATGATAAGCGTCCCTAATGAGGGAATAGCAATCTTGTGTACCATGTATGAATTCTCGACCTAATAATCGGGGAACGGGGCGGAATTTATGAATACGAACACCACAAGCCAGCCACCACGGCAAGCCCGTTTTTATTTGCTGCTCCCTGTCTCCGGTACTCAGGCGAGGCTTTCCGTTTGGGTGACTGTGAACAATCGCCTCAATGTCGGCAAAGCATTCTGCGGTTATCCAGTCATCGGGGTTAATTTCGAAATAGTTCTCAGGATCTGGCGAAATATTGCGGCACGGGAAATAGCGACCACCTGAAATCAGGCCGCACGATTCCCTCGCCCCTTCCGCTTTAGCGTGGGCGATAATGTCTTTTTCAATCATGGGTTAACCTAATTTGTTAGCACCTAAAAAGCCGCCAAAGGGCATAGGTTGAGGGCGTGGATATCTCTTAATGCAACCGCTGAATTTCTTAGAACATCGATCTTTGAGTGGATTTGTAGTTGGCTGGTCTTTTTCATCTGCCACAGGTGGTCCATCATAGCCACAGTCAACAGAACGATATTGCCAGCTACAAATATCCGCCTGAATCACTCGCGCAGGAATTAACGCACCATCAGTTTCACTGGGTAATGCGAGCACATAGGTTACAAAGTCAGAATTTGAATCTTGTTTTTGTTCTATCAGGTACTTACTTACTGCTTCTCGTGTTGAGTCTGCCTGTGGGTTGCCGTTGGGAAAATTCACTGCATCCAGATAAATCTCAGGCACTTGATGGCGTGTCACCACAGCCCCTAACGCATCATTGAAATCCTGATTTATTGCCGTAAGGAATCCGTTAATGTTGGCAAAGACCATTTTCGGTCTGGAGCTGGGTCCTTTCCCGCTCATCTCAAACCCTGTCACTTCTACCGGATAAGGTTCATATCGCACGCCTTGCCAGATGATCGGCTGTAACTTTCTGTTCATACCATCATGGAAGCGGTAGATATCGCCACCAAAGGCCGTTAAATCTATTTCATACAGATTGA
The DNA here is from genome assembly GCF_036512875.1 of Xenorhabdus taiwanensis. GTDB lineage: Bacteria > Pseudomonadota > Gammaproteobacteria > Enterobacterales > Enterobacteriaceae > Xenorhabdus > Xenorhabdus taiwanensis. The sequence goes on from NZ_AP028978.1 coordinate 2,535,478, forward strand.
GAATGGCGTTCTGAGCCAGTTCGGTAACCTCAATCCGCATTTCTTTTGGAATGTCTCTCATGCCACCACCTCCTCAAAGATGCAGCTAATAGACCAGCGCATCCGATGACGGTTGACCGTCCACGAACGGCAAACGAAGGTACGCAATTGGTTGTCATCACTGGTTCGCCATGTGAATGACTCTACCGCACCTCGTGCCCGTAGAAACTCATCAATAGCACGTCCGGTTTCCACGCTCCCTGTAAAGCTAAGCTGGTAGCGTTTTAACTGGTTATTGATGCCGTCTTTGATACGCTGCTCATAGCCGTCACCAAACCGGATAACCTTTACTCGCGGCTCATGAGTCACTTCATGGTTATCCTGTGGCCGCCATTTAAATTCTGGTTTTGTCATATTTCACCTAATAAAAAACCCGCCGAAGCGGGTTACTAATGGTTCATTTGAAATTAGCAATCAACTAGTTTACCAAATATAAAACCGTTAACTTCTCCTAGCTTAATTCTCATTTCCGAATCAGTTTTTAATTTATTACCATTTGAGTTTGTTATTTCAACATCGGATAAATATAAATACTCTATTTCATTGATTTCTTTATCCCTTTCATTAATACAATCTCTAATATCCAGCATAACATCTAAAAATGCCTGCCCTGCCTCTTGATTCGATGCCTTATAAATCTTTCCAGCAAGTAATGATGAATAGCGTTTATTGCTAATAAGAACTCCTGAGACAATGATTCCATTCAAAAACAAAGTAACATTAACCTCAAACCCGTTTTCCGCAATATAAGCAGCGGTTGTAAGATATATATCTTTGGGTTTAAAGTCATGAGTGAAAGCTTTGTCGATGTTCTTTAATTCCTGATGGTTATTATTTTTTTCTTCCATTATATATACTCTCGTAATCGAAATTTACTTTACTGCCCTACTTAATTAAGCAAGCCTTCTTCACGAGAAACTTCATTTATGATGACATCATAAACTTCCCGTCTAACAAAGCCAGACAACATCTTAGCATCTTCTGGTGTAAATTGACCGCTACTGCTCACATTGTAGGTAAATGTTTGATTAATAATCACCCCACCATTACCCCCTTTCCCCATATCCCGATTGCTAATCACCTTACCCCTATCACCCGGTATCATGTATTGATGACCATTATTCGCCTTGAATATCTCAGGCCTGTTATTCTCACCAATACGGTAAGCCCCATTCGGGCTGACTGGTCCGCCGTTTTTACGAGCACCCAATAATGCAATCATCGCAGGTACAGCAGTTGCCATAGCCATCATGCCGACTGTAGCAGCGGATCCCATTGTTGCTACACTGGTAGCCGCAGCAGCAGGAGCCATTGCCGTAGTAATCGTCGCACCCGTAGCAACTGCCGATGCAGCAGCCGCAGTATTAGCAGCCTTGCCCATAATCATGTTCTTGACTTGCTGGATACCCATCTGAACCAACGCAGACACCGCCTCATTTGTGATAGTTAGGGCAAGATTTCGCATGGCTTCATTGGCGGACTGTGTTCCGGTTAACAGTCCTGTTATGGAGTTGGCTGAGCGCTGCCCCAATGCTTCAACGGCATCACCCAGAAATTGATACATCTCATTCTGGCCTTTCCATTGTTCCCATCGGGCATTGTTCAGGTCTTCTTGGTATTTCTTTTCTATAGCGGCTCTGGCTGCCTCAGCTTGTTCCTTAAGTTCAGTGTGTTCTTGCTCGAAATGGGTAATAGCTGCTATTTTTCTTTTATGCTCATTAATGAGGTTTTGTACTGGGTCGAATTCCCCAAGGGTTTTCATGGCAGGCGATACGGCTTCATTGACTTTGCGTTGTCGCTCTTCTTCTTCGGCTTTATTCTTATAACGTTCTCTTATCTCTTGCTCGCTTTTATTGAACTCTTCTATTTCAATCAAACCCTGCTTTTTGATACGCCTCAAATGCTCAAGTTCTTCATCCATTGCCTTCTTGGATTTCGCTAAAGAGTCTTGTTCAAGCGCCCATTTCCGAGCTTCTTCATCCTTTTCAATATCGTATCTTTCTGCGGCATTTCTTCTAGCTTTTTCAATCTGTTCCTCGCTAGAACCCTCCGGCATGGCTTTAGCGGCATCATACATTACCATTTCAAGGCTAGCTTCTTCGTAGCCTGTTTTGAGGCGGTCTATTTCGTCACGCTGGCGTTTGAGTGCTGCTGTGATATCATCTGATCGCCGCTTGGCTTCATCAGCAGCCCTTTTAGCTGCATTTTCCGCTTCTCTGGCGGCATCTTCTCTTTCCTTTTCAGCTTCCTTGAGTTTTATGTTTTCCTTGGTTGTCTCCGCTATCATTGATTTTTGCTTAGGGCTTGCCCCCAGCTCGTCAGCTTTGAACTCTGCGGCTTTTAAGTCTCGCTTTAATCCCTTTTGAGTCTTAAGTAATTCATTTTCATTCTTAAGCTTGGTGATAAAATCCGCCGCTTTGTCAGATGCCTGATCAACCTCTCCATTCCTGTTCTTGTTGGCATCGGTGTTCTCATTGGTCAGTTTGGTGTTTTCAGCAAGAGCTTTGCTGGTCAGATCAATGGCTTTTTCGTAATTACTTCTGACTACTTGCATATCCTCAAGCGCACCCTTTTCTAGGGCTAAATCATCTCTGAGCTTCTTCATCTCCTCCTCGGATTTTTTAAAATAAAAGCCACCACCGTGATCAACATCATATTGAAGACCGCTTACCTTTATTTTTTGTTTTTTTATCTGCTCGTCCTGCTCAGCCAGCTTCCTTTCTAATTTGACTTTATTTTCTTCAAGTTTAACTTTACTCAGTTCCTTTAGATTGCCAGTCAAACTTTCAACCGTATTAGATAAATCTTTAGCCTCGTTCTTAGCTTCTTCTGCTCGCTGATGAAAATAATAAAGCGCTGCTGCTGCCAGCATAACCACACCAAGTGGCCCGCCTAAAAATGACATAGCAGCTTTGAGTCCATTCACTGCAATAGTCGCGGCTCTTGCGGCTGCTGCGAACCCCGCTTGAGCGGCAGTAACTGCATTTTGTGCGGCTCCGTATGTGGCTGTTGCTGTCGTTGCTGTGGCACGAGCAGCGGTTAGCCTGGCAAGTGCTGCTGTGGCTGCATCAGTTCCCTTCGCTGCTGCATATTCAGCCTCAGCGACACGTAGGGCAGATAATGCAGCTTCCTTATCCAGCGCTGCTTTTCTCAGTGTCATTTCGGCGGCATAGAGTGTACTTTGCGCTTCTGCTTTATTCGCTTGTGCTAACGCTATAGCAGACCTAACGTTTGTTATCTTTTGGCTTGCTGCTAGTGTCATCGCACTCACCATCCTTGAACCCATCACAGCGGCTAAGGCAGTTGCAGCACCCGCAACAAGATCCATATTTTCACTGACTGTAACCAGAGTGCTATTAAACGCTTTAAGCGCCGTCTGAACCGTGGTTGATTGACCAAAGAATCGAGTCATATTATTAGCCGCCATCTCCATTGACTGGCTCATGGTCGCTGAGGTTTTATCAAATTCTTTAGCAATAGTTCCTGCCTGAGCTAGAAAAGCCTGAGCGACGACTGTAGACGTTAATTTCCCCTCCGCCGCCATCTTCCTTAGCTGACCAATGTTAACGCCAAGGTGATCGCTCAATGCTGCAATTAGACGGCTCCCGTTCTCAGACATGGAGTTAAATTCTTCACCACGCAGGACGCCTGACGCCATAGCCTGTGAGAACTGAATCATGACGCTTGATGATTCCGCAGCGGTTGCACCTGAAACCACCAGACCTTTTGCAACAGTTTCAGTTAATTTCGCCACGTCGTCAGCCGACATACCATAACTACGAGTAGCTCTTTCAAGACGACCATACAATGCAGCCGTAGAATCCAAACTCGCACGGGAATTCTGGGCGATATTGAATACACGTTCAGTCACTTCCGCCAGCGTTTCATTTGTTTTGACGGCATTAACCAGCTTGTTATTCACCACAACCCATGCGTCAGCATAACTGGCTATTTTCTCGATAGATAATGCTGCTGTTACCGCAGTAGCAGCCTTTGATAGGCTTAGTAATGCTTTCTCTGCTCCTTGCACTGAGCGTCCCGTTTGATTAAAGCGCTGCTCTACCTGCCCCAAGCGCGAATCTAATTGCCGTTGCGCCGTCAACAATTGCGCTACATCCATAGAAACTTGATAAACGATGTTACCCACTTGATGCTCTGCCATTTTCTAGCTCCTGAAAAAAAGAAAACCCCGCCAAGTGGCAGGGTTATTGGGGTATTATATAAGGAAATATATTTTCAAAATGTGGCAGTTTGATGATTTTATTGTCTTACTATGAACGGTTTCCCGTTTTATCCAAAAGCAAGGAAAATAGAATTGCCAATGAGCCAATGATTGTTATTGCTACTCCAGCCGTCATATAGAGTTGCCTATCTGCAACTAATCCAGCATTAATAACCTTATCATAATATCCAACTGCAACATTCATGGTGAGAGCATAAAAACAAATACAAATGCCAATAAGCGCTAATACAATACCTGTCATTTTTGTTGTGGAACCATTACCAACATTAAGTTCGCGTTCTTTGGCTTTCATTTCTTCTGCCAACACACTACGCATAACTATCTTTGCATCGTCAGGCTCATTGATAATAAAAACATCAAAAGCATCGTAATAATCTTGATGAGTTAGTATTACCGAATGAAGATTACCATTATATTGATATGGACCAGTAGCCTTATTTATAGCCGTCATTAGTTCTCTTATTGCACGCCTGTTGGCCTGATAACATTCGCTACCATCATTCTTTACGAAAGTTTTGTAGTAATCTCTTGGTTCACCCGGTATTAATACTTCTGACATAATCATCTCCAGCATTAAGTTTTGCTCATTCTAAAATCATTACAAGCATTTTTCTACAACCTCTTTTCTATTCCATTCGACAGGAACAGCACCAAGTATCGTTTTGTAGAATTTCACAATTGACCCGTTAGACGAGCTTGTTACATCTGCAAACATGGAGCTATTCCAAGTAAATATAGTGATTACATCACCAAATGATTCTGAATGAACGGTATGATCCCTTTCTAACAAAACTCTCGTATTAGTCCATCCGTTATATATACACTCAGCAAGTTCTTTTGCCGTCTTATTACTGCTTCCTTCAAAATTTGGTTTTTTGATTCGAGCTTCATTAGGTGTAGCCATACAACCAGATAGTATCAATGCTGAAAAAGAAACTCCGGCTATTAATAATTTCCTCATCACAATCCCTCATCGTTAAATTTTGCTCATAATACCAACCAATTAATGCAAAATAACGCAAAATGCCACAATTTAAGTGGCATTTATGTGATGGTTATTTGATTAAAGCCGAAAAACCCGCCGAAGCGGGTTAGTTAGTTATTCTTTTGGCATTGGTAATTCGCTTTTAGAAATGATAGCCAGTCTGTTTTGATGATGCTCGGGATCTCCCCATAGCCACATCTCTTGTCGGCTAACGTCATCTTGAGTCAGAATCTTGCGTAATTCGCAGGTTATCATGTCATAGGCATAAACATACAGATTATACATCAGAGCGTCATACATGCGATCCTGCCAAAAAGCCATGCCATCATTAGTCTGATTCATGTCAGATACTATTACGTTATAGCGCTCCAGCAGATAATCAAAGAATACCTTACCAGCTAAATCACGTAGAGCCGCCCGATGCTGAGGCGTTCTAATACGCCAAACGAGAATTTGAGTTACAGGACGGCAATTTAACACAACGTCAGGCTGTATAACCACTCGGTTATAATAAGCAACCTCTTTTGATATATCGTTTATCAGAGCTAATTCAAAATGAGACTGACTAATCTTATCAGTCAATCGATTATCAATACGAACCATACGATAGCCAGGAGAAAGGGATAATCCTTTTATTTGTCCTGTGATATCTGATCCACCCATTAAAGAGGCGTAGAGGGTATGATTATCTGAGCTTTCGTTCAAATGAGCGAAAACTTCATTAATCTTTTCAGGACGTACCAATCTTTGTGGCATATATCCCCCTCAATCCCAGTTACCTAAAATGGATAGCTAAAATTTAGCTCATTAATAAATATTCCTTGAGGTGATATTAGTCTGTTTGAACCTAAGGTTCAACAGTTTAAACTGTATTCAGTTTGTATGATTGACCACTAAAATAGATTAAAAAGAATCAGAGGATTTCAGTTTTTAGCCATCCGTGGCTTAGTATCAGTCGCTAAAGCAGTTCAGATAAATCGATACCATACACTGCTAACCAAGCTGCGGCAGGCCATGAATATACGGTGCCAAAGCGTTTATCCGGCGCTGTGTCAGGTTTCACGTTATTCTCTTTGCACCACTTTTTAAGTGGTTGCCACTTAAACGCTTTTTTGGTTGCTTTCTCAACTGTCAAAATAGTCGCCTGATTCTTACTTTGTCCCAGCAGATCAGCTAACTTATTCCGCTCACGAACTGCCGCCGAAGCGGTAGCCATTGCTGTTGCTTCTCGTTTATTGCCAATCCACGCTTTTGTTTCGATGGCCTTATCTCGCTCCGCTGAGATTACAGCTTTCTCTTTTTCGGATTTCAAAAGAGATTCCAGCGCTTCAATATAGTTACCGGGTAAAACTGCCTGTGGCATTTCACTACGAACACGGAAATAAGTTTCTTCCAGTAACTCGTAGTAATCCCAAGCTTGATCAGTTTCAAGCATCTTGGCATGGCGTGAAGCGCCGCGTTCAGTCCAGAGAATGAGGTTTCTTGCATGTTTGTTAACTGAACCTCTTAAAGAGGGGCAGTTCTTAAGTGACTGTAACTCATCACCTTCAACCCAAAAATAGTGTTTACCATCAACAAACCTTTCTTTGTTTCTATTGAAATTATTGGTAATCATTTTTTCAGTAGCACCATACCCCGCAGCTAGCTGCTCAGTCGTAATAACTCTCTGCTCACGATAAACGATAACAGGGACATGGCTATTCTGGTTCGTGACAACGGCTGTTTGGTTTGCTAAAGTCATATCCAACATATTTGTTCTCTCCTTTTAATAGGACGCCAAAAGCCAGTATTTCGCTACTGGCTTTTTCATTTGGTTTAATTGTGAAAAAAAACATGCAAAAACGACCGATGCAAAATAATTGCATAGGTTAATTGTGGAATTTTAGATTTTGGGATAAGTAAAAATTAGCGTATCCGCTTAAGTCATAAAATTATTTATTCAAATTATAATTTATACATAAAAATATAATGAATACATTAATTCTGAGATAGTTTGTGCTTTTTCAGCACAGTGATATTACCCGTGATGAACTGACCCGAAAATCGTACTGTCACTTGCAAAAGTCCCAAAATGGGACTATTGTTGGATTTATGAAAATAATATCCGTTGCATCACTGAAAGCGTTTTGGGAAAAATATCCCGACGCAGAACAATCGCTAAGGGCTTGGTTCGACGAGGCCAAAAAAGCCTTATGGAAGACACCAGCCGATATTAAGGCTCAATATCGTAATGCGAGCATACTGAAAAACAATCGTGTGGTATTTAACATTAAAGGAAACGATTACCGCCTGATAGTTTCTATCTTTTATCCCGCAGGCTGGGTGTACATTAAATTTATCGGCACACATAAACAATATGATGCTGTAGATGCCAACACTGTAGAGCCGGAGTAAACCATGAACATTAAACCTATTAGAACCGAACAAGACTATCAAGAAGCATTAAAAGCCATCGCTCCGCTGTTTGATAATCAGCCAGAAATTGGCACACCTGAATTTGATTTTATGGAGGTCATGGTGCTGCTGATTGAAGCCTACGAATCCGAACATTATCCAATCGACCCGCCAGACCCTATTGAGGCTATCAAATTCAGAATGGAGCAATCCGGCCTGACGGTTAAAGACTTGGAACCAGCTATCGGCAAATCGAACCGCGTTTATGAAGTTCTGAACCGTAAGCGTAACCTGACATTACCCATGATCCGTAACTTACACGGTATGTTCGGCATTCCCGCAGATGTCTTGATAAAACCAACAAAGACAGTCCTGTAAGGACTGTTATTTCTTCATACTCACCAGTCTTCGCTTGCCACTCATCAGGTCATTAGTGCGCTGATCATCCGCATCAATAACGGCATCATATTCCTCGCGAGTAAAACCTTTTTCATCAGGAAACTTGGCTTTCAGCATCATCTGGAACTCGGTCATCGTTAACAGCTCGGCTTCTTCGCGTGACATATTGAAATGGGCGCGAGCCGCATTGATATACTCAATAGCTTTAAACTGGTCAGAAAACACTTCCGTTCCTTCATTCCGTTGGAGTTTTCTGATTTTAACCCGACCAATAACACCATGTGTTATCAGTTCGCGAGCAATGACAATGATGTCATTAATTGGCACGCTCCCCAGACGATACACGCTCCCTCTTCGTCCTGGTCTCCACTCACCGATCAACTCTTCCACGTCATCTTCACAGCACGCCTGTATAACTATCATGGCAGTTGACAAGATATTGCGGCCAAATGCGGGTTTCCGCATCAGTTTAATCAGCCAATCGGGAAGTGTACCGTAAGCCGCCAGCGCGCGGTTAATTAACTCCTGAGTTTCTGCCCCATTGAGGGAAGTGTACGTCTCCACAATTTGTCGAGGTGTACCGATACGTGTCATTGCAGCGAAAGAGGGGCGCAGTAAATAATCGGTTTTATCAGTAGAGATAACCATCTCACCAATATCAATAATAGGCGTCATAATTCCTCCTGAACATTATCAAGGGCGCTCGGAAGTGCCCTTTGTAATGCTATGCCGTGACGGTAATTCCGCACTTAGTTGTCTTACTGCCATCCCTCGTAGTAACTGTGATGTTGGCGGAGCCTTCTGAAATGCCTTTTACTGTTACGACATTACCTACTTGACTCACTGTAGCGATATTAGTTTTATCCGATGTTACGGTATAGTTTTTGTCAGTAGCATCAGCGGGGCTGAAACTCACCATAAAAGAGCCTGTTTTTTCTTTCGCTACTGTCAATGACTGAGGATTAACAGAAACTGACTGCACCGCAACCTCTTCAATTAACCAATCAACCGTATCGGCATCACTCACTTTCAGCTCGCCGGAGTATGTCGCAAACTCGCTAGAACCAAACTGAGATGACCATGACGTAAATACCATGTACGCCTGTAATACCAGTGCATCTTCTCCGGTGAAGTCCATCTGCACCCAATACGCAGGTTGGCGCCCCGCCTGAACCTCCTTCGGGATTTCCTTCAACAAACGCAATGGACCAAAGTCTTCACTTTTATCTCGCTTGCGGTATTCACCATCAAAACTAATGGTTAAGTCCATACTAGTAACAACACTTTCCACCAGCCCTTTTGAATCATCAGCCTCTGAGGTCAGTGTATTGGGTGACAGGTCAAATGATTTGGTGGTTAATGCACCTATCCTAAAAAACGTTGATTGGTCTGGTACTGCATCAGGACAACCCTGCGCAAGGCGAATAATAGCGTTACGACCAATAAGTTTATTGGTTTCTACTGGGCAATTTGCCATGTGAATAACCTCGATTAATAGAAATAAAAAAAGCCGCCCAAGCGACTTGATTATGATGTACAGCGAAAGAGCAACCGGATGACGTATCGGTTCTCTTGTGTGAGGATAGGGGTTGTCAAACCGCCAAGATTAAATACGGAGGTCAGGCAGTCATCATCGGGGTAAGAGGCGACATGATTAAGTATTTCCTGTGCACGCTGGATGGTGGGTTGTGGGTCATTTTGTCCACTGACCAAAATCACCTGTACATTGTCATCAGCCCCCAAATCATCCAGCCGGCCAGTACCGCCAGCAGGCTGAAAGACCATGTATTGCATCTGACCGCCATCGCCTTTTTGCTCAATCCATGTGAGCATCTGGATCTTGAACCCGTCAATCAGCCCCGCTTTTGCCAGATAATGGCGAAATTGCTCAAATGCCATCATAATTTCAGCTCCTGCATAACAGCTTTATCAATCTGATTTCTCATCTCATCAAAGCCTAATTTCAGGAACGCCTTCTTCGCTGTTGCTCGCCGGAATGTCTGCTTCACTTTGGGATCATGCACATAGACGGCATAGTTTGCCGAATAACCCACACGTCCAGTGAGCAGTACACCATCAAAACGCACATCACGGAACTGAGAGTTAATCAGCGTAGAAGTATCAATCGGCGTATAAAGCGCAGCCTGAGCACTTCCGATATACAGAGCCTTATACATGGCACGGACAACTTTCCGTCCTCGTATATCACCGATTAAGGCGTTGAGTTTTGCTTGTGCTTCACGAATCCCCTTGACCTTGACGCCCATATCACGCTCCCGTGACTAAAACATAATCATCAACAAGGCGGTCGAATGTGTCCGCATCACGAGTGATATATTTAATTTCGTCAGCGTCTGCCGCTATGGGGTTCGGATTTGATGATTTCCCAATCAGGATATAATCGCCCGTGGATGCATCAGCAAACTCCGTCCAGAAGGTGTTTTTAGCAATCAGTTCAGTCCCCACACCGGATAGTTTACTGGACAGGCCACCTTGGTATTCGCACATAATGATTTGTGGCGCTTCATAACCCAACGGTCGCCCATACTCATCAGTTCCTAACCGCTTCCAGAAAGTACAAGGGGCGGTATAGCCCCAGCTAGCAATACTGGACATGTTCACCCCACCACATCAAAGAAGCCGACAGATTTACTCTCCAGTGGCAAACCAGATAAGCAACCGCGTTTATCCCATGCTCGTATTTGCTTGAGTAAATAGTCAGTACCAGAGGAATTATATGCAAATGAACGGGAAGCACCAGAAGGCGCACTCTGCGAGGCGATTTTCCTTGCGCCTGACAGCGAGGCCAGACGAACCGCGGCGTAGATTAACAATAGCGATTGCGTTGACTCATCATAATTAGCCGACAGGCATTCAGATTTGGCATTCACTTGATCTAGTAGTAATTGAAGCACTGAATCAGGCAATGCAAATCCAAGCTCAGTTATCATTGGCTTTACATCATCAAGTGTTATCACCATCTTGCTTACCTTTGCCTTTTGCTTTGGCTGGTGTGGCAACTTCAAGCTTTCTGTCTTCGATTCTCTCTACCAGACCAGCTTTAACCCATGATTCCGCATTGCCTGCTGAAACTTCTAGCTGAGCGCCAACCTCTAACTTTTTGAGGTCGGCACCAGCAAAAAAGTTATTTGAAATAACTCTTACCAGTGCCATAAATCCCCTTTATGCGCCTTTCGCGTGAATAACTGAGAAATGACCGTTGATGTCTTGCTTAACTATCAAACCAGCCGCACCCCATGTGCGCCATACATAATCCGAATTGTAGAATTGACGCGGATCTGCAACCGTCCCGAATGCCTGACCGACAATTGGAACGATAACTCCAGCGCCCAGAGGGACAATCATCATTTCATTGCCTTTCAGCTCAAAATCTTCTTTGATGCCAGCAATGCCGGTGATTTTCTTGATTTCTTCAAGCACGGTGCGAGTCTGGTTAACGTCGTAATACAGCTTTTCCCAGTTAGACAGGATTTCACCTGATACATACCAAGTTTGGGCTCCGTATTGGTAGTTTTGTAATTTCAGCACGTCACGTACTTTCATCACTTCACTACGCATTGCCTGACCATCTGTACTCGTGGTGTGATCAATGTTCAGTGTTACCTGTGCAACACGCTCATCAGTGCGTAAGCCCTTCCACGTCTTGTCATCAAACTTAATGAAATTACCTTCACTGTCACGAAAGCCATTCCAGATAAAGTCGAGATATTTACGACGAACAACTTTCACCGAGTCGGCCTGTGCATCAGACAATGAGGCTAGGGCAGAGCCTTTGTTAAATACAGGATCGCGCCAGTTAAATTTAAAACCAGTGTCATGAATTGGCACCATAGTACCGTCAAAGCTGTAAGAACGGGCATCCAGAGCCGCGCCAATCTGACCGGACATTGACGTATGCGCCCAACCAGTGCCGCCTGTGCGAGCGTACTCATAAACAGACTCTTCCAGACGAACAGAGCGCGACAGCGGCATCAGGTCATTCAGAAGCGTAAACTCAGTGTTAGGCTCGAACTCGGCCAGCACTGTCTGGTCATACGAACGATACAGGCGCTTGATATCATCGATAGCATTAACCGCATCGAGTCGCGGTGCATTTTCTACACGAAAGCGAGCGCGAGAAATAAAATCCGCTACCGCTTGAGCCGATGAGTTCCGTGCTAATGTCAGCTCACCAAACTGAGCTTGGTTAGCCTCAAGGTTGCCGGTTTCGGTTGCCTTTTGGGTTGAAAAATAAAACATTCAATTCTCCTTATTTAAACACCACGCGAACCAAGTCACCTGATTTTGCTGTAATGCTGTCTTCTTCGACATAGGCAAAGATAGCCCCATCGTCAGCCGCTTTAATCTGACCGTTAGTGACTGCTACAGGCTGCCCTTTTTTGTACGTTCCCGCAGTTGCGCGAACGTTTAAAAACACGCCCGCCATAGGGTGAATACCGACAACCACGCCATCAGCCGTAATGGGGTCATCAATGGTCTGACAACGAAGATAATCAATATTAGCGACATACAGGATCGCCGCTTCTTTGCCGTCTACTGAGGCTTTGAATTTGCCAGCCTCAAAATACCCAATCGTGCCGGGCTGGATATCCGCCGCCGCCGCACCTTCTCGGTTTAGCATGGGGTTGATAAACACACCGCCAGCATGAATTACACGTTTCCCGTTTTTTGCCATTTCTATTACTCCGGCATAGAGGTGAATGATTCAGAATTATTGTTTGTAAATGATGAATTCAAACCTGTTGAGGTCGGACATTGTGCATAGAAGCCATCAAGCGCCGCGCCATCCAGAGCATTTACCACTGTATCGTCCAGACCGAACTTCGCTTTTACCGCAGCGCGTTTATCGGCTTTTTCTTTATCAGCGTTCGCAGTCAACTGAGATTCCAGTGTGGTGATTTTGTCAGTCAATGGCTTTATGGCTGCGTTTATTGCCGCGGTGATAGCATCAGTATTTGTTGCGGCCTCTTTCTCTTTTTTCTCGCGCGCGGCTTTTTCTTCCGGTGTTTCTTTGTCTTTTGCTTCTTCTGTATTCATCTGGTTGTATGCATCAAGCAGTTCAGCTTCGGTCTTGCCGTCAGTTGGCTTACCTTTCGCTTTCAGGGCGTTAATAATCAGGTCTTTCATTGGATCGTGCTCCGTATTGGTTTTGACTTCTTCGTATTCAGTTGGCTTGCGTACAACTTCAATAGGTTCTCCAACGAGTTCGGCTGTACCGTCATCGTTCATGAAATATTTTTGTTGGTAAGTTTTACCGGATCGGTAATAGATGAATTTGTCAGGCCAAACACTCTCGGCGTATGGGTAGTCATCATCTGGATAAGTGGCTTTTAACTTTGCTCTGAGCGCGGAATAAATGTCGTCGAATGAGAAATTTGATGCGTTGCTAAAGAAGAACTTCGTCTTATCAATCAGTCCCTCTTGGGTACAATTAGCCGCATCAGACAGATTGACCTGCTCAATTTCGACCTGCTCACCGTCAGCGTTTACAAACATTCCCACGCCCTCTTCCGGTGTCGCTGCACCCGGCTCACTGGCGGGTAGTACGGCGATATGGTCAAACTGCATATTGCGAGCAACCCACGTATACGCCTTGCCCTTCGATTTGCCTTTGTTCTGTTCTCGCTGCAACAACAGTCCGGTTGAAACATGGATTGGTTCGGAACTATTCCCTGCGATAACGCCATCAACACGGGATAAAAATTCCTTTCCCTTATTAGTTGAATCAGCGAACCGACGATTAATTTTCACATCCATGACAACTTTGTCGCCATCCTTGCGGACATTCTCAGCCCATGCGCCGATATGGAATTGATTTACCGCCCTTGGTGTGTCAGCAGATATGTACTGACCATCAATTTTGGGGTGTCCATAAGGAACCTGTTTCCCCTCCATTGATTTGTAGCTCTTGTTAATCTCACTAGCTGGATATAACCCCCCGTTCATCACAACATCATCGACAACGGGCACAACGCCACGAATGACGACATGCTCATCACCATCAATAGTTTCAGTTGAGATATTGGAGGAATTTAAGGCCAGTGATTTAACATGAACGCTATATTGCCCCATGTTTGACCTCTTTGAATTGTTACTTAGGTGGTTCAGGTTCCCATGCCTTACGCTCTTCCGTTAGGCGTTCAGTCAAGCCCGTGTTATACAGTTTTCCGCCATCATCCAGAACAACTGGCTGTTGCGCACAATAACAGCGATAGCGATTACTGTTTTTAGAGTAAAACTCTTCAACTTCCTGTTTGGTGTAGAGCTTTCCATGTCTTGCAGCGTGCCATGATCTGGTGGTTGGTTTCAGGGCTGACAGCCAAAGTAATTTAGTATTTAAACCTAACCGCTCTCTAGCCCATTCGGTTTCATTCCAATTGGCCTCACGTAATGCCCCAACCTGCTCAGTTTGGGCTATGTTCTTAGCGTGGCTCATTGACACATCCAGCCGCTTACTAACAATCGCTGCTGTTTCCCTTGGATTTACCCCACGAGCGATAGCCTCGGCTATTACATTGGACAAATCAGTCCTTGTTGCATCAGAAATTCCCTTCCAATCGCTATAGGTTGCTACAAGTGCCGTAGCAATCTGATTTTGGTAGGCTGGCGTTGATAACAAGGCTGATAGCGTAGTTTGCTGTGCGTAGATCTCTGACTGTATGGCTAGATTCGTGTGGGCGTTTAGGGTTCCACGCTGATATTCATCAGACACATAATCAAACGCCCATAACTGAGCTTTCCCACCATCCAGCAAATGTTCATCAAGAATCGCCTGAATTCTTTCCAGCAATAACGCTAAAGCGGTTGCTGGCATGTCATAAATGAAAGCCTCTTTATTTACACGAAATAACCAGTCTGGCTGTCCTGCCTCGTTTTTCGCTAGAAGGTAACTTGGTTCTCCGTCTTTCTGATGTCCGGTTAGAGTACTGTCAAATAATTGCTTGAGGGCTTTCTTGATGTCGTAATACCGTTGCTCAATATCACGGAATATTTTATTGACTGCACGGTATGACTGAGTGGGATCGCGTTTATTTCTCGGTATTATCGGGGTTCCGATTCTGGTCTTTTTCATCAGTTAGCGGGTCTCCTGTTGCACCCTGCGGTTCAGGTTCCTCTTCCAGTGGCTCCAACTCACCCACGGTACGAATTTCATTGGGCGTAAATATCGGCGTTCCGAAAGCCTGCTGGGTTTTCAGTGCCGCCTCTGCCATCTTAATCATGTTGTCGATCTTCTCCTGCTCACTGGCGGCGAGCATGTCAGACCATGCAATAGTGACCTCGCCAGAAGAAGGTGGCTTGATAATGCCGATTTCCCACAATCGATTTATCAAGCGTGTTACATATTGGGTCAGAAAACCCCATCGACGCCCATTCAATCTCACTTTCCAAGTGGCATCGTCTTTATCCCCGGCTAATTTTCCCGTTTGAGTACCGAACAGCACCGTGAACGGCACTTGCACAGAGGCACAAAACTCACGGGTCGTGACTTCCCATGTCGGCGTTGGATCGCCCGGCGCGACTGACAATACATTCAGCTTACCTGCCTGCATCACTGCTGCTGAATCCGTCCCCCGGTTGAGCTTGCTGATTTTGTCTTCCAGTGCGGCACCTAGATCTGGATAGCCAGCCTGAACCGCTGCCGTGGTGATGTTGTGCAAATCAGTTTCTTTATCAAATTCCACCCCAATCTGGCGAGAGGCATTTTTCAGGAACCCTTCGGAACTACCACCTGACACCTTTTCAATGTCCAGTAATTTGTTATATCCCGCCCTGAGTAATGGTGTACCTGAGAAAATATTCCCATCCTCAGCACCTTCACATAAGATGATGACTCGTGACGGATGAATAGCCAGTTGCTTTGCTGGTCCTTGTATCTCAACCTGACCCACCGGACGCTCATCAAAGCTGAGCATCGCCGGCTGTCCGTAGTTTTCTGAATTAATATCTGTGTCCCATTCTGCAACTGTGAGCTGTGGCTCCCAAACTGGAATCAGGTTTACCAGCGCTTCGCCTTTTAACCGTGATACTACCGTGGTATCAATAGGCTCACTCCATGCCCTACTATCCCGAACTTGAATGAGCAACGCTGAGTAATGCCCGATCATATTGCGACGGTCAGCGTCTTTAATTTTCGCCCAAAACGGCTTTAATAGTTTTGTGACTTCCTTCTCCCATGCGCTAGTTATTGCTGACTCTTTCTTTTCCTCGCCATCAATGATGGTCGGGTTGTCCTGCCAGCATCCATCCAGCAAACGATGTACAGCAGCATGCGCCACCGCATTACGCTCATAGGCGTTGTAGTATTCTCTGAACCTGAGTTGTTCGGGGTAACCGAACTCAGAATAGATATTGGTGCGTTTAGTATTGCCACTAACGCCACCAGCCGCATAAATCATCCGTTTAGCGATAGTGTCAGCTAGGCTATTAACAAGAAATTCTGTTTTTTCATTCACGAAAGACTCTCCTTAGAAGAAAAATGCACCTACAGTCTTGCGGTTATTCTTGGCAACAGCAAAATAACGGAAACTATCAGCACCGTGCGATGTGAAGTCATGCAGTGGTTTATCTTTCCAGCAACCGCGCTTGTCATCCCACTCTTTGCGGTAGCTTTCCAGATGGGAAATGCCTTCACTGCATTTTTCTTCATCGAATACGCAGTTAGGCAAAATTTCACGTACCGATTCAATACCGGTATCAACACCAACTTTTGGCACGACTTTGAAGATCATTGAATACCGCTGCCCGTCGATTTCATAACCTTCTCGCGCCAACTCTCGGCGTGACTTAGCATCAGCACCAAATTCACGGTTATCGATGTCATGTGGTCCCCAATGCTCACCATAGGTATAGCCTTTGTCTTTTAGCACCTTCATATAGTGCCGCAGCCCTTCGCCTGAGTTCTCGTAGTAGTCAATAACGTGAAACTCTTCGCCCACCTCACGCACAAACCAGATAGCCGTTGAATCCCCCACTCCGATATCCCAGAACGTATGGACAGGCAGGTGTGAGTTATCCGGCAGTTTGCCAATGCGTTTATTTTCATACAGCCAGCGAAATTGCTTGGCGTAGTAGGCACCTTCAACCGATTGCTGGAATGCCTCAGCGGGGATCGACGGGTATTCCCGCTTCATGTCATCGCCAAGCGTCTTCTCTTTGGCGTAGTACCAAGCCTGCTGCCGTTCGTTTAATTGAATGCCGTGCTTTGCCTTCAGTTCAGCGAAGTAATCAACTAAGCGTTGAGGTATTGACTCTACTGGATCAATGGCATAAAGCGGGTTTTTCCACCACGAGAAGAAAAAGAATTTCCAGTCGAGGTTGGAGAGTAGCTTGCCTTGTATCAGTGCTTTCTCTGCCGTTTGGCAGTAGTCAAAGAAATAGCCAGCCCGCCCTTCCGCTGTACTCTCAATCGTCGTGAAACAGTCCGTTGATACTGCCTCAAACGCACCCGTAACTATCTCACGCGCTTTGTCGGGGAACTTGGCACAAATCTTCCCGAACTCCGACACATGCAGATAGCGTAACGTGCCACCACGGAATGAGGTTGAGACATACAATGAACCGCCCTTACGAAAGACCAACTCACCCGCCGCATCATTGCTGGCAGGGTTGGCGGCCTTAATCTCATCCGGCAATCGGTCGTAGGCATATTTGACCTTTTCACGGAACAGGCGCTTGGCATCGTTTAGCGTGTGGGCTATCAGAGCGCATTTTGCTGACTCAAATAGCGCAGCATCAAGCTGAATAATGCAGACTTCTGTTGTAAAACCAAGTTGACGGGCTTTGAGAATGATGTTTCGGGTATGGATACCTTCGAAATACTCAAGCTGCTCTGGCGTCATCTTAAATCTGACAGGACGGCCTTCTTTGTTGGTTATCCAGTAGAGGTGGTTGAGTCGCCAGAGTTTATCGCGCAGTAATGCTAAATATTCCGGCTTCATAGTTATCCCTTGGAGAGTTCATCCATCAGATCGGATAGCGTTCCGACAACATCATGCTCATTTTTAACCCGCTCACGGAATGCCTGAACGCTGATATGCTTGCCGAGCAGTTCCAGATTCTTCACCTTATCAGGCCACTTGATCTTCTTGAGCAAGGCAGCGGTATCTTGCGAACCCATCTCAACGACTTCCAGACCAGATAGCGTGGTACGCCACACTTTAGGCCAGTCTTTTACTGGCTTGAGTTCACCACCATCCGTGAGAATGTCAAGGATGTCCATTTGGTCAATTTCAACCAATCGTTTTAATACATAGGTCGCATTGATTCCGACCTCTTCATTACGCTCTGCCCTGAGTTCAGCAATACGTGACTGGATATCAGGTTTTGACAGGTTTTCAGATGCAGTGCGGTTAGCGGTCTTCTCGCTGTACCCCGCACGAATGGCCGCTTGAGTGGCGTTCAAATCAACGAGGTACTCGCGACAAAACATTTCTTGTTTGTCGGTGAGTGCCATGTTCCTTTTCCCCATAAATCAGAATAATTAACTGGTCGGGTTGATATAACCCCGACAAATTTTGAGACCATGAATGACCAAAACCTATACAAAACTCTATCAAGCACCCGTTTATTGGATGCCTTGCAGAATTTTGTAAAATCACCGCTTCCTTGGTTTCTCTGCCGAATATTTACTCGCCCATGCCTTAGCAATGTCCAGACAATCATCAAACAGCTTGCCTTTCCTGCTGGCTGACGCTGAACGGCGGTAATGTTCTTTTGCGCGGTCACTTGCCATCCCTGCTATAGATGAAGAAAAGCCGAGCTTGGTTAACTCGGCCTGTACGTTCTTCTCGATAAACTGTTCGTGGTTCATGCGAGTTCTCCCTCATCATCAGGGAACTCATCAAGTCCGGGCAATGCAAGTTGTGATAATTCAAGAATGGCCTTCTCAGCCTTACGAATCTTCTTAAGATGGTGCTTGCGCAAGTTCATCAAATCACTGCCTTTGCGACCGAAGTTGTCGAATGACCATTTATTGGCAGCCACCAGACGATTCTGCATTTCACCAATGGTCAGCTCCTTGAGGCTTTCCATATCCATCAAGGACAAATCTCGTGGCTGACTTTCCTTTTCTATTAAATCCAGCACCCATTTACGCAGTTCCTTTGCTACAGGAGTGTCAGCCAACATTCCCAACAGATAGAGTCCACGCAATGAAAATATACGAACCCGCGTCTTCAAATTTCTATAAGTAATTGATTCTTTCGAGGTCACTGTTGTAATGACCTCGGTCATGGCTGAAGTGAACTCATCGGAATTAGCGTTATACAGATTGGTTACTGATTTGGTTTTGGCGTAATCCAATAACTGAGCAACTTGTTTACCCGTAAACCAAATTTTCCCATCGCCATTGTCAAAAGGGATCACTTCTTTTTCTTTGAAAGTTAATGCTGTACTCACGATGCTTATCCTTACTTAGGTAATGAACCTTTGCCGAAATAGGAAATCAGCCCATCGAAGAGCATCAGCAAGCTGACTCCTCAAAGGCTCACTCCTAAATAGGGGTTCGATGTTTAGATTGGCGCTTTCGGTGCGCGGTGAAAATAAAAATGCCACCATCCCGTGTGCGTTGGGTACGCGATGGGAACGGGTGGCAGCATGGGTTATTTCTTTAACCACTCAAGGGAATGGGTAGAGGAATAAAAAAACCACCACGGGATGTGATGGCTTGGGGTTTGGTGATAACTAAAGCGTTAGAGTGATTTAATGATCATCATTCATTGTGAGATAGCAACTACACTAAGTTTTTTTCACTTTTTTCTTAGAGTTTGTCTGATATAGTGTCTGGGTAATTTGTGAAGTGAAATAGTCCTCATCCAAAAAACTCAATAGCCTCTTGATGTGTTTTTTTTCTTGTGGCATTGCAATTCTCTTTTCACCGTCATCTTCATATATCTCTAAATCAAGAGTTACGTCATTTACTTTCGCTATGGATAACAAATCGTCTACAGTGTAATCCTCTAAGACTCTTGATTTATTTATCAATGATACTTTCTTCCTTATTACAGTATCTGCGACACTTGTAAGGTCAAATCCATTTGTAATATGGAAATGCTCATGATTCGAAAATGCCCTTAAATCATCATCAGTGGCTTCTTTAAAATATCCATCGACATCGAATATTCTTCTCAACATATGAAAACTTTTGAATTTTAATTTATTATTTTCAAGTATTGCAGTTAACTTATTATCGATAACCAAACCATCGGAATCAGACAATTTAAAGGTATTTTTATCTTGAAATATACTATGAAACAATGTTTTTTTATTATCTATTATTTGCCTTTTATCAAAACATTGAAGATAAGCTTTTATATTGACACCTGTTTCAGATGAAATAATTTCACCAGAAAACAATGCTTTTATGTTAAAAATAGATATCTCCTGAGGACTCCACTCTTGAATTGAGGTAGGAGTCTGAATTGCATCAAGAACACCTATAACATCATCAAAATTATCAATGCAAAAATACTCCGCAGGACTGGTAATATAACCGCCACTAAACTCTACAGATGTTGTGTAATTATTTTCAAAATATTCTTTTTGTTTTTCAAACAAGGTACTTACAGATCTTTGTGTCGTTGAGTCTGTGATAACCCTCACAATTTTACCAGTGTCGGTTATAGCAAATAATTCCATAAGTAATTTCCTTTGTGAATTAAACAACAATGTATGTGTGAGCTGTTAGCTTTATAACATCTAATCTATCGTTATTCACTGAAAATAAATCTGTTTTGGTAATCAATACAAAACTAACACCCGTCTCATCTTCTGCTTCATAAAACTTATAACCGAAGAATGATAGCAACGGATTAAAACTATAACCCTCAGAGAAAGAAACATAAATAAGCAAACTAATGTAAAAGAATGCAGCAATTTTCCAGTCAAGAAATGTTCCAGACGTACTAAGTAATGGAAATAAATATGTCAAAAAGTAATTAGTTACTTCTTTGTTAGCCGGAGTGGCTGTTTTTATATTCTTTTTTGTTTGTTCTGAATGATGAATAGAATAATTCAATATAAAAATACAGAAACAAACACTTATAACTCCTATAGCTATATATACACCAAGCATGATATGGTTTTTTTGGATAAGAGACAAATAGGCCAATGTGATGCATACAGGAGCCACAGAAGTTGCAGTTAATGCAAGACGAGCAAATTTGTTTAAAAACATTCCCTCCTCCTTCATTGTGACTGTATAAAAAACCAGTATACATCAATTAAACTCAAAAACGAATAATTACTTTATATTGATAAATAACACCAACTCATTCAAGAACTAAAACATCAACCACTCAAACGAGTACCAACACCACGCCCTTAACCTACTCCTGCCACTCCTGAGCAAATGATTCTGGGGTGGTGATTAGAATGTCATTGGCCGGGCCACTGCACGAACCCAGCACATAATCCCTTTTTGCAAGTCCGTACGGCCTTCATTCAGCCAACGCATATCAATTTGATGACTGCCCGTTTGTGTGTTGGTAACCACAAGATAGTCATAGAGCTTACCTAGTTCCTCTCCAAGTGCCTTAATCTTGTTCATGCAATCAATGTCATCTTGGGTTAATTCACGGTAACCCGTAATTTTACGGTGTTGGTTTTCCATTATTTCCTCTGCATTCAGTCTTCGCCCAATCCCTCAGTCCGAGGAGCTGGGCTTCAAGGGTTTCGAGTTCTCCGAGGAGACGTACATAATCCTGTTCAGCGTCTTTCGCCAGTCTGGCGGGTCTTGAACCATCCACGCCGGAGGGGGCAGCGGTTTCAGACACGGGACACTCGGCTTTGACGTACACGCGCTTAATGTCAGCGCGCAGAGTATCGCTAAGCTCATCAAGTTTAGTCTTGGCATTGGCGAGTTCCTGAATGTGTTTAGTGTCTAACTCTGTGAGGTGCTGGATACGCTCTAGCTGGGTGGCGTTGATAGCAACTTGTTCATTGAAGTCAGTCGTTAGTTTTTTATTTAAATCATTTACTTCGTTTAATGATGCCATCAGCCAACTAGACCAAGCAATGAGTCCGGCTATAATAACGAGTACTACCTTCTCGTAGGCGTTCATAGCAACTCAAACGCTTTTTCAAACGTTGCCTCAGAATAAGGCTGCTTGCCGTTCTCCATCTGGATCATCGCCTTAGTCAATGCTGTCATGATGGATTTGTCGTTAACATCAATCACGGCATGACTGGATACACCGACTGTTTGGCTCACATACGTGATGTAGCTCTCGGTATTATTCTCATTCGGTGGTGCCCATCGGGAAATAAACTGGCGGATGGTATTATCGCCGTAGAGTTTCACGTAATTGCGCAGGATTTTGAGTATCGCCCGAATACCGTACTCTGGTGCGATAAACTGACAGAATGACTTATCAGTCTGCCTGCTGCACAGTCCCTGCCATTGGTCCCCGTGGCGAATATTGCCGGGGTTGTTGTTGCGAATACCTCTGGTCACTCTTTACCTCCCAAACGTTTATTAATGGCACGAACAGCAAACTCGCGTAGCTTCTCAACACCAATAAAACCAATGGCACCGCCGATAGCCGGTGCAAAATTGGCAGGAATGCCGAACATCTCTAACCCACTGGATACACTCCATGACAGCGCACCACACAGGAGTGCCTCGACCCAGCGGTTCTTTCGTTCCACGCCGTCATAAATCAGGCGCCCGTAGCAAATCAAGGCAGCCAAAACAGAGCCGGATATTTGCGGCCACGAGTTTTTCAGGCCGTTTAATATGTCAGCCCATAAGTCAGGATTTTCTTTCATCTTCATATTCCACCCCATCTGAACAATGGGCGTCCGTGGGGTGAACGATGGTTACCCCTGTGAGTTGTGGTGAGTAGGTTGCCAGCCGCAATAGGAGAGACTGAGGTTCTGGGAGTGATTGCGGTGGCAAATTTGGAGCTATGTTGTTGACATTACTTATCAGTCACGCTTTAGCATGAGGCCAAACACACAACCAAAACTAAACATTGATACACTAAGGGAAATTAACGTAATTATGGATATTTCCATAAAGCGCCTCACAAAACAAAAAAAGCCACGCCATACGCAGCCTTGGATAATGAGCTGTTCGGAATTCCTAACTATTTGAATTTGTTCCGATGCCGGAATTCCGATAACGATAAACAAGAATATTCCTCTGAATATCCCTGACTATTACGGGATTTTGAACTACGAAATATCTTTTCGTAGTTGGATTTACGACAGGTAGATAGCAAAAAGCCCCGCGAGTGCGAGGCTTGGGAATTATTCCGACCTCTCAGCCGGAGTGGTTGGAGTCCCAGACCTAAATCGAAGTGACCAACTGGGCGGAATCGATAACAAGCGCCGCCCCGATTTGCCTTGTTACCCGCTCTTTCGCTTCTTGCTCCGAGCATACCTAAAATATACACTTCCATAACTTATTTTCAAGTTATTTCAGAAATATTTATTGTCTCTATTCCTTTTTGTGAGCGTTCTCTTACTATTTCATCCTGTAAAACCATATAGACTTTTGCATGAAATAAACTAATGCACCATTTCACCCGATCAATGCATTGCTTGATGGTTAACCACGGAGCGATATCACTCTGCATATAATTTGCGAGAGTTTGCACAGTGTTTCTGCGAAGATAATAATCAGTGGCGAGGACATATACGGGGCTAGACTTACTAAAAGCTTTCAAGATAGCCTGTTCTACAAAATCAGCTTCATCTACATCGTTGGCGCGTTGAAACATGTTGCTGAGTGATTGCTTGGGAAATAAAATCATGTGGGCTTTTTTCAGCAGTTCTTCCCCTCTATATCCGGCAGTTCTTAGGCTATCGAATACATCCATAAACTTCTCTTGCTGCTCTCCTGACCATCCGCTGACAAATCGCCAGATTCCATCGCAGCCACCACCATATCCCCCAGAATAGGCTGCCCCCCCCATTTCATCAGCCCATAGTGATAAGATCGCTTTGACCCATCGCTCCTGTGCTGGCGTTAATCTGCGCACTTTACCTAGGTATGATTTCCTTGGCGTATTGGCTACATGCCTGTAGCTGTTAATATCCCTCATCTCACCTCCGGTAATACTGTGTGAACCCTGTCGTAATAGGTGGAATACATGACAATATTTGTATTTAATTTTCGCTCTTCTCTGATAACCATCTCCCCATTAGATTGTTGTATGACGCAACGATGATGACCGGATTTAGTTCTCATCCACCGCGCCTCCTCAATGACGGTGGTTAGATCGGTGAATGTCATGTCTCCAGCTCCCTGATAATAATTTGCCCCTTTTCACCCCAGATCTTCGTAACCCGACCATCCCAGATGCGAGAGTCATCATCAAAGACGGCATCAAGCAACGCTTTTTCAAGATTGTCTTTATCGGGTTTTTGTTGGTGTGGCTTGCCGTTCATTTCTAAGCGCTTTTTCCTGCTCCAGCTTGGCGGCATGGGTAGTACAAAGATGATGTGGTAATTCGATTCGGGAAGGGTGATTTTGTTGAGTCTGACTTCATCCTTGAAGGCGTAGTAATTTAATACCGGCTTTCGTTTTCGCCATCTGTCCGCCTGTGTCATCCGTGGCTTGGGGACGGGCGATATATCATAGACTTTCACGTCAAATCTTACCCTCCGATAGCAATATTGATTGCGTCCTGATTACACCCTCTAAATGAGCCATGTGTGCATAGTCTGTATCTGTCAGTCTCGTTCTGCGGTCTATTTCATCATGACACGCTGAACATGCCCACGCCCCGAATAGGTCAGGCGGTTTCATTCCTGTACCGCAAATGCCTGCCATCCGATAGTGAGCCAGAACCACGGTCTCACTGTTTCCGTTACAAATGCCCGGTATCCTGACCTGACATTCTCGGCCTTGTGCTTCTTTCCGTAAATTTGCCATCCTATCCCCCTAACGCCAGTCCCATCATTAGTGATAATGCGAACCAAAATTCGATGAATATGAGGTATTTCACCGTTCCTGCTCCTGTTTGAGTTTCATGTACTCGCTGTCATGCGGAATTGTCAGTGCCAGACCAAACTGAGCACACCATGCTTCAACCCGGCTCATGTACTGATACATGTCCCCGGTGTCCAGTTCCGATGTCTTCCGCAATTGTTCTTTTGTATATATTTCGCCAGTCACAAAATCCGTGTACTTAATTTCCTCAAAGCCCAAATAGGTTGCCTTTAAATCGTGTTTAACCTTTTCCGGCGTCATCCATGTACGACCTGACTTAATCAGATATTTGCTGATTTCGTCGTACCATTTGTGGGAAAGGTTATTTTGAGAGAGAGTGCGTTTGGGCTTGTAGGGTTTGACTGAGATACTGAGTTTTTGATGAGTGGCGAGTAGTTGTTTCAGGTTGTCGTAAAATAGTTTTTTATTCGATTCATGTAGGCAGAAATTATCCATGCCTAACCCCCGTTATAACCCCTCATAAGTTGCATTGCCTGCACACCAGTTTCGCATTTCTGCGCTATCAATTTGTGGATTGTATGCACACGGCGGCTCAACTTTCGATTTATAACCCGCCCACCAATACCAACCGCTGCGATGCTCTGCTGTGCCACATTTTCTACAGAGATGAACCCGGCACATTGCTGACCACTGGTAATTATGACCTGCTGAATTGTTCAGTCGTTCAATTGCTGTTCTAGCCATTGTCATTTGCCCTCTTGATATCGTTTTCCAGAAATTGCAGTTGTGTTTTAGCGCCCCGCAATCGAACTTTTATGTTCTTCTCTTCCCGTTGTAGCTTGTCGCATGAGACTCTCAGATCATCCCGCCGCTTGACCAACTCTTGAATTTCTCGCACCGCGTGTTCAGCTCGATACGCCTGCGCCAGCAGATAATCAAATGCATCGACATAACAACCACACCGACTACATTTGATGGTACGGTACTGCTCATTGACTGTTATTGCTAGATGTTTGCAGCGGGATTGCTCGGATGTTTTGGAAGTGACTGAGGTGCTAATGCTGATTTTTTTATCTTTGCTGAATTTAAGGGGAACAACATTGTCTGTCATTTTGCCTCCAGTAGTTCATCAGGGATGTCAACTTCGTCGCCTAATTTAGAAGAGACTACAGCGCGGCATATGGCGATTTGCGGAGTTTCTGCATAACTCCAACCGTTCGAATAATAATATTCTTTCGCGGACCAAATGGTACCGGTTGTTTCGATTTCACAAGATAAATCCATTGTGAATTCCTCAATCAACCGCCCGCACACTTCCCAATCCCACGACGGAGCATATTCAGAGACTAGCACCACTCCATTAGGTGTTGAGTATCCGTTGTAATCCGCCATTTTTTGCCACCCCTGAGCCAACGCCACAGCCCAATCCAACGCCTGTCCCGTTAGTTTCGATGTTTTGATTTTCATTAAAATGCCTTACCGCCAGATTTGGCGCGATTTTCTCGTTTATGGTCTGCCCGATGCCTGTTGTATGCTAATTTTTCGGCAATCGCGCCCTCGACGTCATACCCAAATGCCTCTGCATAATCCAAAATGCGGATGACAGCATCAGCTAACTCAACCTCAGCCATAGGACGGTGAGGTAAGTGATCATCCATTAGATTTTTACGTTCCCCCTCCATTGCCTCGCTGATTTCGGAGTGGATTAAACAGAGCAATGTTCCGCGTTCACGGGGATTATCCCACCAACCCGCGTCGATATTTTGTTGGTGAATCTGTTGTTGTAGCTGTTTGATTTTCATTATCTTACCCTTTCGAAATAGTTAGTTATCACAAATCTATAAACTCTCTGGAATAACCAATTGGAGGATTTATTCAATTGCTGGATAGGCCACGTGAGAATAATAATTACTAAGAGGGGAACCAAAACGAAAGACGCTATTGATACTCGAATTAGTAAATTCTTTGTTCCTTTTTTAGCCTTTTTCATCTCAAAAGTCCTTATGGTGGGGTTATTTGACTTGGCGGCGGTAACTTTGCCAGTTGAAATTAATTACGGTGGGTGTACCCATTCGTAGACGATCAATAACTCGCTCACCCAAAACTGTAGTCAGTTGCTCAAAATCTAAATTCGTCAGCACGCCAACCGGTTTTTTGTTTGCCAGACGCCGATCCACTACCTGAAAAATAATTAAATCCTCATTCAGGTTATTACGCTGTACGCCGACATCATCGAGCACCAGCAAATCAACAGCACATAAATCATCAACCAATGCTGATTCACTGATTTTCGTGTCTTTCTGGTAGGTTTCACGTACTCGCATCATCAAATCAGGTAGAGTAGCTATCAGGATGCTCCGCCCGTTCTGCATTAGGTGATTACCAATAGCGGCGGCCAGATGGTTTTTCCCCGTACCGGGATTACCACTGAAAATAAACCCACCGAATGAGCGACCGAAGCTCTCAGCATACCGACGCGATTTTGCCAGTGCCTGTTGCTGCTCAGGGGTGGTTGTGACGTAGTTATCAAACGTGCAGTTTTGGTGTAACGGGCTGATACCAGAACGCCCCATGATCCTATTCAGTCGGTTAACTCGGTTCTCTTCGGCAATGCGTTTTGAGTCAATCTCCCCCTGTTCACGATGCCACGCCATTAACTCTTTCGGATCAGTAAATTTTGGTTTGATATGTTCAGGCATCATCTGACGAAAACGAGCCAGTGTTTTTATGCTCATCAAAAGTCCTCCGATATAAACTGCTCTGTACGAACAGGTTGAGTAATACGACTAGCATGGAACTTATGGCGACTGGATTGTTGGCTATTCTGGTAATTCAATTTTTGGCTGGCAGTAATAAACCAGTTCTTCGGCATCTCGGCCTGAAATTCGATATCTAGTCGTTGCAATTGAGTATCCAGATCGATGTGAGGGTAAATCTTTTTCCAATTGGCATAGTCTTTTTGACTGAGTTTTATTATCTCTCCCCTGAACGAATATTTACTTTTCCCACGAGGAGCTTTAGCGACTTTCGCTATTGTTTTTATAGGTTCATTGACTGGTTCAAAAGAGTGACTGGTTCTGGGTGCAGAATTTTCACTAGGGGGTGGTGCAATATTTTCACTAGGGTGGTGAAATTCTTTCACTACCCCTAGTGCAGAATTTTCACTAGGGGGTGAAATTTTTGCACCATCTAAATCTAAGATGTAAATATTGGATGAATTGCCTTTTTCACCCTTTCGATAAACCTTTTTGACCAAACCTTGTTTACATAAATCATCAATGTGACTAATCACACTCCTGCGGCTCATTTCACACTGATCTGCGATATGTTGGTAAGATGGAAAACATTCGCCTTTATCATTGGCGTTATCGGCTAATTTAATCAGTACCAGCTTCCTTGACGGATTACCGACTTTAATCTGCATGGCCTTAGCCATTAAAATCATACTCATTTTATTATTCCTTGATTATCATTTTCACCAAGGCTTGTGATTATTCAGGTACGTAAAATTCCTAAAGTGAAATTACAGTTAAACTTTGTTTAGAAAATAAAAAGAGAGATCAACTATCCTGAGATAGATGATGGGTATAATTTGAACATTAAAATATCGACATGCAGATTTGCGTACCGAAAATATCGGCGTGCAAATTGATAGGAACTGCCCCTCTTTAAGAGGTTCAGTTATGGTTTTTAGCCTACCAATGGCTTGATAGGGACTCTCCACACGGGCGGAGCATTCATTGTCAACAACTGGGATACTAAGCTGCTTTTGGTGGAAATATGTCATCGAGAGAAACAGTTACACCGTTGCCATTAAAAATCTCGACAAATTTACGGCACAATGCGAGATCTATTTTTCTACGGCCAGTTTCATAATGACATATCGCACCGGCTGTGCAGCCCATTTGAACAGCTAATTCTGATTGAGTTAATCCAAGCTGTTCACGGTATAAACGTAATTTGTTCATGCTGCTAACCTCCTTTTCAGAATTAAAGTATACACATTGTATTCAAAACATCAACAGGAGTGTACTAATTGTGAGTCCAAAATATTGTATACGGATTGTATAATTTATCTATGAACATGAACTGGTTTGATATGGCCAAAGACCAAATGAAGGTCACTGGCATTACATACGATAAATTAGCTGAACATCTCGGAGTGACTCGGGGTGCGATAGGGCATTGGCTAAATGGAAGGAGAGAGCCACCGCTCAAGGAGATTGCAGCTATTTTAGATTTTATAGGGATCAGGAAGGTTATATTAAATCCAGATGGCACAATTTCGACTACAGATGATCAACCAACGAATACAGTAGACATTGAACCCAGGTCAAAATTATCAAAACAGCAACAGGAGCTGCTAGATCTGTTTGACAACCTACCGTCAGAAGAAGCTGCTCGTTTTTTGAAAGAATTGAAAATAAAATCAGCACATTTTGATGCAATTTTCGCCGAGATGCTGGCAAAACGTGGCAATAAAGCAGGTTAGCAAAAGGTTTTTCATCTGTAAATCATAACATTATGAAATGTTATGCTGATCATATTCTTAATATAGGCCACACGCATCTAGTGGTCTTATGTCCAATCTAAAAACTTGGATTATATTCGATTACGCACTAGGAATGGTTGTTGAAATCTAGAGAATAAAGGAAATTTCAATGTCAAAAAATTGTGGGCCTGATTTTAAAGTTGAAGTTTATCAAAAAGATGGTCAATTAATTGACGTCAAGATAGATAGAGAAACTCAAGAAGTTTGGGTGACAAAAAAGCAAATTGCCAAGCTTTTTGATGTTGAAAGAAATACAATCTCAGAGCATATAACTAGCATCTATAATGATGGTGAATTAGAACCCTCTTCAACATGTCGCCCATTCCGACTAGTTCGAAATGAGGGGAACAGGAGAGTTACCAGAACAATATACCATTACAATATAGATATGGTCACCTTTATAGGGTTTCGTGTTAATGGTCGTCGAGCGGTTGAATTCAGGCGCTGGGCTTCTGAGTTAATAAAATCATACCTTCGTGATGGCTTTGTTATCAATGAAAAGGCGTTACGAGAATCTCCAGAAAAGACAAATGAACTTGCTGCAAAAATTCGAGCTATTAGAGCTGATGAGCGCCATGTATATGATAAGTTAAAATATTGTTTTAAAGAAAGTGCATCTGATTATGACAGCAGGTCTCAAGAAGTTAGAAATTTCTACTCAAAAATGCAAGACAAGTTTCACTATGCAATCACTGGGATGGTAAGTGCAAGATTGATTCTAGATAGAGCAAACCATGAAGATGATAATATGGGTCTCAGTACCTTTGCAGGAGTGTCGCCAACACAAAAAGAAGTAACTGTTGGGAAAAATTACCTCAAAGAAACAGAATTATACAGAATGAATCTTTTGTCAGAGCAGTTCCTTTTACATGCAGAAACAACAGCACTTAAAGGGAAACAAATGACAATGAGATCGTTAAATGAGCATATTGATAAACTACTTTTATTTAACGAATACGAACTCCTTCCTGATAGTAGAAATGGTGCGGCTCTACGTGATGAAGCTAATGAGCACGCACAGCGTCAATATAAACTTTTCAAGAAAAAAAGAATTATAGAGAAATCTGGGTATATTTATGATCCAGAGTTGATGGCGTACGGTGAGTACAACCATTTATTTGATGATGAAGATTAATTAACCCTCCAGCCCTCCCTGCGAGGGCTTTTTTGTGCCTGTCTATATCCCTCCTTTGGTCAATTCGTGACCGTAATCACAATATTCAATTCGAACAAAAATTTATTCATTTAAAAATCAATAGGTAATATTTAATCATCCAATATGTATACATTTTGTAGTTGAATTTATGTATACGTTATGTATACTTTAATCATCGAACAGGCAGGACGCCCACGAAGTAGCCGCTACCGGCATATGAAGAGGTAGATGATTCGATACCAAAGCAATACCTACAATGAATGCTCCGCCCGTGTGGAGAGTCCCTTCCCAAAGTGATTTTTGGGGCGTGGTTAGCAGAGTCTAAGGATAGACACAGTGAGTCTGGAAAGTTTGTGCAACTCATTTGGAGGTGTGCAAATATTAAAAGCCTCTCAGTTTATTAACTGCGCCCCAAAAATTACTAATTAGGGGTAATCAAATGGAACGTATCACTGTTTTATCTAAGACTGGTCGTTTAAGTTCCAAAATGCAGCGCCATCTGGAACGCGGCAATTTAATGACCCGTCATCGTCTAGAAGAAAATATCCGTCAGTCTGAAATAAAAACACTGGAAAATATCATTGATAAGGCATTCGGCGTTGAAACTGAGCCACGCAAGGTATTAACGCTCAAACGTAAACAATCCGACAGCGCGAATGTGAATGTAATAGCCAGTCTGATTATTCAGGTTAAAGGCGATGAGCCGCAAGAACCTAGTTTCAACAACTGCTGCCTACCAGAAGTCGCCCTCTATTCAACCAAAACCAAGTCCCGCCGTCGTCTGGAGTCGGGCGGGGTGACTGCGAGGGTTTAGAATACACTCTTCGCCAACTCAGAAAGAACTTGTGTTGCAGCGCTAGCATTAGCAAATAGTGTATCAACACACTTGCCAACAACAGATTCAGCACCCTTTTCTTTCACCAATTGCAAAAGGGTTTTCTTTTCTGACTCAGGCAAATTAGCAGACATAATAATGGTTTCAATCTGCTCAAGGGTATTTTGGTGAATCTTGATAGTTACCGTGTTGATTTTATTTCCGATGGTGTCCATATTGGCATAGTCAACACCCGCAGCAGTTAATGCCATCTTGTTAAGATTAAATGAATAAGGCTCATCATCGGTAGTGCCAATCTCAACCGCACCTAATTGAACTAATCCAATAGATTGAAGGTAACTCAGATCTTTCGCTAATTTTTCCTCACCAAGCTCATCAGTAAGATACTGAAATTTTTCAGTGCTTATCGGACTCATTAAATACTCTCTGTCATTCATTGCGCGGATAATCATATCTTGCCTCTCTGATGGCGTGGTCATTATTTGTCCTTTTTGTTTGCTGGGGAGATTGAATTATAAACGATTTTGTTGCTGGGGAGTAGCAGAACCACCTCGCCTGATGTGGTTAAAAGCAGGCACATCAAATCAACAACAGTAACAGCGAGATGTTAAATGACAGGAGATAATAATGAAATTTAAAGATTTGTCGGATGACGCCAGAACAGCAGCTATTGAAGTGTATAAAACAATTGCTATTCGTGAAGCAGGCTTAGTTAGTGATGAGTACAAGGAGAAGCAAACAGCCAGACTGGAAAATCTGGCTGAAAGTTTGGCGAAAGGCTTTTCAAAACTTATTGAGAGTTAGAATTTCGAGATACAGCAAAGAAGCCGTTAACTTTTTGTCTCATGACATAATTTGAGTTGCACTCATGACAAATCAATTCATAGCAAGAAACATCTTTAGGTTGAAGTATCGATATTACAGAACCATCGACACACTTTGTGCATATATAGTGAAGTGGCTTGTTGGAATGAATCATCGTGTCATAAACATAAACAAGCGCACCCGATTCAAGCTGGTGTGGTTTATACTGCTTAAACTCACGCTTAAAATTTTTGGTACGATTGATTTTTTCTTGAAGCTCAGAGATAAGTTGTCTGTTCGCCTGTCGTTCATCCTCAAGAGCGACAATTCGATCGTATAGTTCGGATGATTTATCAATCATTTCTTGAATTTCTTTTCTCACTTCGTCACTGACTTTTTTATCAAAAATCTTCTTACCAATACTGGATATATCTTTAACGATATTCCACGTGGCACTAATAGGCATCTAATTATTCTCACTTTTGTAGGGGTGAGAAGATATTAACCGATTTCTCACTGTAGAGGTACAGTGAAAACCACTGCCGTCTGAGGTGGTTAAATATGCAGGCATAATAATAACTAATAGTGAGGGTATAAATATGACTACACCAATGAAATTTGCAGCTGAATGTAAAGAATCTTTTGAATATTATCGCGGGCGGGCTGTGTCTCATGCCCCGCGCTCTGAAATTCGTCGTAGTTTGACGCAATTATGTTGGAATCAACGCGCATGTTATCGTAAATGGGCGGCTCTCAGTTGACTAACTCCAGCTCATTTCCGAGTGGGCTGTGGTGAGTTACTCTGATATATTCATGGATTCGACAATGGGCTCATGAGGGAATATGTGTGGAAGATATATTAACAGTAATAAAAACCATTCACTTGTTTTACGTTGTATTGGCTGGAAATATATTAGGTTGGCCGTCCGCTATTGCTGGGTTTATTTTAGTTATAGCAGCATGTACAGTAGTAAAAAAGATAGGTGGTAAAATATTGTGTCTAATATTAGCTGCATTTGTTTTATATCCACCAATAGTATGTATTTATGATGGGGTTCCATTTTATAAATAAAAGCTAGTGCAACTAAATAACAGCCTCGCCAATGCGGGGCTTTTTATTACCTGAATATAGGAAAGTAAATAATGAGTAGAATAACGCTAACAATTAAACAAATACAATATGCATGTGATATGGTTGGTATATCTTATGAGGAAGTTGAAGAAAATAGATTGAATGAAGAATACACTATATGTGATAAATTACAAATAGAAGATATAAACGGTTCCAGATATATTGGAAAAGCTATTTATTGCACTGATTACCCAGAAGACGGCGCAATGCCACTGGAGGATAAATAATGCCTAAACACATTCACGCAGATTTAAAATGATCCCCGATAGTTTCTATTACTACACTCTCTCAATTCTAGCGGTCATATTCACTCTACTTATCGCCAGATAATCAATCATGAAAATAAATAAACGTCTTCTATGTCAGGCTCAAGAACTGGCAGGGATGGCCTGTAACCTGCGTTGTGAAGACGTTTGGTGGCTGGCTATGGAAATACTCAAGCGAAGCTATGGGAGGTAACGAACAATGAAAATCAGACTTTACGATGATGCTGTTATCAAGCACGCATCAAACTGCGTTGAAATATCCACTGACCAATACAGTAAAGTTGGGATGGAATGCACGATGGCTGAACGCATGGATAGCGGTCAGTGGGGAATGAATGAGTTAGCTGAATACCTCACAGATAGGGATTTGGTAGATAGCCTCATGGAGGAGCTGGGAAAAATGCAACGGAGGGTCGCATGAGATTCGATTACAACCCCTACAGTGCTCAGAATGAGCAGCAGAAACGTAAATATACGGACGAACAAATAGCCGAACACAGGGAGCTGGAATACAAGAGAGAGGTGTTGGGTATGGAGGGATTGCCAGCCAGTGCTCAAGATTTCGCGGGAGATTTCACGTGAACGGGTATTATCGGCGCTCGACAGGGTGTTACGTGCCGAAAGACCCGACAGAGCGGCAACAATATCTCAGGGAATTAGTAGCCGCCATTACCAGTAATACCTCTCACCCCGCCGTGCTGCCCATAGCAGAACAGGTTAAAGCAGAGCGGATACGAAACATCAATCATTACGCCGCATTAAATCACCCCCCGCTGCCACAACACATGGCAGAGCAACGCGCCGAACAGGAACGACAAGCATGGCGGAATTATCACGCGACTCATCACACGGAACACGATTTCTATCGTGGTGATTCACCTAACCGCCGTCATGGTGGTATCTGGACAGGAGATTAAAATTGACGATTTATAGAGTAGTAGACACAGAAACATGTGACATGGACAGCGGGATTGTTGAAATAGCCAGTATTGATATTGTGGACAACATCATCAATTACATTGAAAAACAATCCCATTTTGTAGACCCTTTAAAACCCATCTCAATTGGCGCAATGGCTGTTCATCATATTACGGATGAAATGGTAACGGGATTTCCATCTATTACTGAT
The DNA here is from genome assembly GCF_036512875.1 of Xenorhabdus taiwanensis. GTDB lineage: Bacteria > Pseudomonadota > Gammaproteobacteria > Enterobacterales > Enterobacteriaceae > Xenorhabdus > Xenorhabdus taiwanensis. The sequence goes on from NZ_AP028978.1 coordinate 2,570,330, forward strand.
GTCATTGATAAATACAAAGGGGCGGATTTTCTGGTTGCCCACAATGCCGCTTTTGATTCACGGATGATGCCAGAAATGGATGCGCCGTTTCTCTGCACCCTAAAACTAGCAAGACGGTTATGGCCTGACATGGAAAGTCACAGCAACCAATATCTACGGTATGTACTAAAACTGGATGTTTTTGTACCGGATGGGTTACATGCGCACAGGGCGCTATATGACTGCATAGTGACAGCAGCACTATTTAAACGTATCAAGGATGAATCGGGTTGGACTGATAATGAAATGCTGGATATTAGCAACCAGCCCTCATTACTGCACAGGTTCAAGTTTGGCAAGCACAAAGGTATGACATTTGAAGAGGTTAAAAAAGATAACCCCAGCTATTTTGCGTGGTTATTAAAGCAGCCTGACATTGATCCTGATATTGAATTCACCATCAATTATTGGTTAGTGAGGTAGTCAGATATGGGAACTGCAACATTGATCCTCGGTGAGTCTGGCACAGGAAAAAGTGCCAGTTTACGCAACCTAAACACGGAAGAAACGTTGCTAATCCAAACGGTCAGGAAGCCATTGCCGTTTCGCTCCGCAACATGGAAGCCTTTTAATAAAGACAATCCCGACGGTGCTATTTGCTCCACAGATAGCTGGCAACAAATCATAGCTGTCATTAAGGGAGCTGCTAAATATGGGAAATCAGTTGTTATCGTTGACGATTTTCAATACCTCATGGCGAATGAGTTTATGCGCCGTTCGGAAGAAAAATCCTTCGATAAATTCACTGAAATAGGCTCTCACGCATGGAACGTGATCAACGCAGCAATCAGCAAGACACCGGATAATTTACGGGTTTACTTCCTATCACACACGGAAGAAACCCAGATGGGTAAGGTGAAAATGAAAACCATCGGCAAGATGCTAGATGAAAAAATCACGGTCGAAGGGATGTTTACTATCGTACTAAAAACCCTCGTCAGGGATGGACAATATCTATTTACGACCCAAAACAACGGGTTCGACACAGTTAAATCACCAATGGGGCTATTTGATAGCTCAGAAATTGAAAACGATCTGAAAACCGTAGATGACGCTATATGTGAATACTACGGAATTGAAACCCGCACAACAAATGAGGTAGCAGCATGAATAATATAATTTTCACCTATGACCAAGAATCAGCAATGAGTGCCGGACAAGGAGGTTTTATAAACGAAAGCGGCGCGTATGTCATTACCATTAGCGAGGCAAAACTGACTAAGAGTCAGCATGGCGCAGAATTTATTGAGTTCTCTGGCGAGGCAGATGACGGGCGAAAGGTCAGTTATCTGAGTATTTGTTGCAAGAAGAAAGATGGCTCAGCTAATCCATTTGGTCAAAGTATGGTGCAGGCCATTATGGGATGCTGTGGCGTCCGTCAGGTCACAAGCCATATGGTTTCAGTCAACAATATAGTTGCACCTGAATTCACAGGTAAGCGAGTTGGGTTGGTATTACAAAAAATACTCAGGACGAAAAATAACGGTGATGATACTTACGGAATGGATATCCGTATCCCATTCTATCCTGATACTCGCCAGACCATTACCGAAAAAGTAGCGGGTTTACCCTCTACCACTATCGATAAAATGGTTGCAAATCTGAAAGATAAGGACGAACGCAAAATAAACGCTCAACATTATTCAGGGCAACAATCAAATGGGTTCTTGGAAGTACCACGACAACCACAAGGCCAGCCACCTGTGGATTTTGACGATGACATACCGTTCTAACACCATTCGGCAATCCAAATAGGAACCTCCAATGAATGATCAGAATGTATACCTCTACATCTATGAGCCGCCCAATACACGGGCCCCTACTCACATAGTTAATTTATGCACATATGATAAATGGCTCAGGATGAGCAAAACCGAGCAGGATGCTCTGATTAAAAAAATCACTGTCGAATATCCTAACCATACCAATTGCGTAATACGCGCTGAATAAATTCCCCACCTCATATTTAGGACATAACCATGATCAATGTTGTCAGTTTCTCTGGTGGCAGGACATCGGCGTACCTCGTATATCTCATGGAGCAGCGCCGCAAACAAGGTGAGGATGTTCGCTATGTATTTATGGATACAGGGGCGGAGCACCCATTTACCTACAAATTTGTCAGGAATGTTGTAAATTTCTGGGATATTCCGTTAGTTGTATTACAGGCTGATATCAATCCTCAACTCGGCGCATCCAATGGTTATATCATTTGGGAACCGAAAGATATCCAGACACGGATGCCTATATTAAAACCGTTCACGGAAATGGTGAAAAAATATGGGACGCCATATATCGGCGGGGCATTCTGCACTGACCGCCTGAAATTGAGGCCATTTCGGGATTACTGCAATGACCATTTTGGACGGGGTAATTATCAGACATGGATTGGTATTCGCGCGGATGAGCCACGGAGATTAACCCGCAAGGATGGGGTGAGCTATCTGGCGGATATTTCTGACTTTGACAAGCAGGATATTTTAGATTGGTGGAAAGGACAATTATTTGATTTAACAACACCGGAGCATTTAGGTAATTGCATGTTCTGCATCAAAAAAAGCAGTAAAAAACTAGGATTAGCCTGTCAAGATGAACCAATGATGAAAAGAGTATTTGAAGAATACTGCATTAAAGGGAAGCATGTTAGGGATGGTCATAGAAAAACACCTAAAGAAATAATGTATAGAGGGAATTTGTCATTAGATGGCATAGCCCGAATGTATTCAAATACAGATTATCAAAACCTCTACCGAGAAATGGTTGCAGCCAAACAATTTGATACCGGTTCCTGCTCTGAATCCTGCGAAATATTTTAGTTAGACCTATTTTAACCCCAACCCTATCACTACGCTGCTATGCGGCGGGAGGATTATTATAACCAAAATACGGGAGGATATATGCAGTTCACGCCGTGGAACCCAAATCCCAGAGCAATTCAGAGAGTCAATGACCCCTATCCCATTCCGACCCACTGCCGATATTGTGGCAGACACGTGATGATTGAGCATCACCTGAATGTGTTTAAACGTATCCATGACAGCAGATGGCCGTGGCTGTATCACTGCTGGACATGTGGTGCGCGTGTCAGTATTCATCCGGGAACGGATATCCCGATGGGGTCACTGGCGGATAAAAAGACACGAAGAGCCAGAGCATCGGCTCATCGGTATTTCGATGATGTAGTTAGAAATCGTAATTTAGAACGCACGGAGGCGTATCAATGGTTAGCAAGTCAACTGGAAATTAGCCCCAGCCAATGTCACTTCGGCTGGTTTGATACTGATATGTGCGAACGGGCAGCGAATATATGCAGGGAGTTTAAATGATGACTGATTTTACATCACTGGCAGACGGCGGCGAATTATCCCGTGAAACATGGGATGATTTTGTTAAGCGCCTAGAATATCAACACAAAGGTGCAGGGGTTGATCGGCATTTTACGGCGTACCCATCATTTACAGTTAGAGAACGAGTTAGGGTAACCGGCTCTGAGGATGACGAAGTGGGAATATATTATGATGATAAAGGATATTATTCCCTAGAGGGCGTATTAGCTCGTTTAAATGATGAAAAGAAACAGGAAATATTTAATTACGCACAAGAGGAATATTTGTCTGATTGGTGGGATCTATCTGATAAAGAAAAAGCTGAGTGCATAATATTTGTATTAGAGGACTCATATATTTTCTATTGGAAATACGACTACAAAACAGTAAATACACATTTAACCCGTGAAGCTGCGGAACGGTTTATTCAGCGCAAGCAACATGACCACGGGAAATTATCTGTTTATGTCGAGTCATTTTATTGGTGCTGGGAAATGCGCACATTAATTGATGGAATATTGACAGGTAAAATTAAATATACAGGTGATGATAATGACTAATTCAGATTTATGCAGAGAAGCGTTTGAGAAATTTCTTTTAACTGAGTTTCGTTATTTTGAAAATGCATTAGAAAAAGATAGTAATGGAAATTATTTTAACATGCCAGCCCAGAATTATTGGGAAGCATTTAAAGCTGGATGGGAAACATGTAAGGAGAACCAGAAATGAACAATGATGTGATTGAATTGGCGCGGGAAATGAAAAAGCGCAGTGAAGCAGTATTGTCAGAATATTCTATTTTCATTAGGTCAGATAATGATGAATCAAAAGATACATTGGCAATTAAGGTCACTGATTTTGATTTAGCGATATCGCCAGAAAATATAATCAAAATATGTAAAGCCGTAGAAAAGCTCGCTGAATATGAAAATATGGAGCCTGTGGCGTGGAAATATAAGATTAGAAGTATGGATGAGCTGCATGATGAGATTAGCGAAATTAATCCACAGGAAATAGATTGGATGGGAGTTGAAGATATTATACCTCTCTATCGCCACTCCAACAAATAGCGAGAAATAACATGGATATTATCGACGCAGCGAATGAATTAAATGAGCTGAATATATCTCATGCCCTCCAGAACCGACCACCAGCACTAACCAGTATTAACGGTATGTGTCGATGGTGTGAGACAGAGCCAGCAACACACGGAGCATTTTGTAGCAGAGAGTGCGGGGAGGATTATGAGCGATTTCGGAGGCAGTAATACCCCAAAACAATTCCGCGACCTCTGGCAAACCCCACTTCCGTTATTTAAAGCGCTCAACCTCGAATTTAAATTTACCCTTGATGCGGCTGCATCCGCTCAAAACACCCTGTGCACCCATTACCTCACGGAACGAGATAATGCACTGGAATGTGATTGGGTGAGCTACGGTTCTATTTTCTGCAATCCACCCTATTCTAATATTACGCCGTGGGTAGTGAAAGCGGCTATCGAAAGCCAGAAACAATTACAACCAGTCGTGATGTTAGTCCCTTCTGATACCTCTGTGGGCTGGTTTAAATTGGCAAGAGAAACAGCGGATGAGGTCAGATTAATAACAGGTGGCAGGATTTCATTTATTCCAGCAGACTTAAAAATAAAAGGCAGCAGGAATACAAAAGGTTCCATGTTTTTAATATGGCGGCCATTTATTACTCCGCGCAAGTTAATAACCACTGTAGACAAAGAACGCCTATTCAATATAGGTAATAACGAAATAAGGAAAATAGCATGAGCATACCAAAAATAACCATTGAAATACCCCGTAAATCAGCAAAAGAGTTTTGTTCTTTTCATGATGATGAAAAATTATCTGATGAATATTTAATTTATTCCATCACCGAAATCATCCGAGATGCGTTAAGCGATACTGAATTCCCAGCTTCGGAAATAAAAACCACTATTACCGATGACTAACGAATTCGAGAACGCAAGAAGGAAGGTGGCGAGGGATTGCCTAAAAGAACTCAGAAATTTACCCAAATACGACGATATCGCAGTTACCGCAATTCTCGATAAATACACCCCAAATTTAAACCACTCAACCACATGAAGTTCAGCGCTAAATCAGTGCTGGCGTATTATGTGCGAGTTATTCGAAAGGAGATGAAGGATGGATAAAGATTTAATTGAAGAGAAAGAGGTTTTTGATATGTTAGGAAAGAAGAGAACGGCAGTATATCGGCTCAGGAAAAAACATGGATTTCCTGAACCCGTTCTAAGTCACCCCGCCCGATACAGCTATTCAGCTATACGTGAGTGGCTAGATAATGGCGGAGTCAACCGCTCTTGAGCTGCCTAATATGCCAGAATACTTTATCTGCATATAGCTCATACGCCTCTTTTTGTTCTTCAATCCAATCGTGCTTATTGTACACAGCCATTACCCCACCCAATTCGTGCCCCAGCATCTTCTCGGTGACATGGGGTGCGATCCCTTCACTTGATAAATTTGTCACCAAAGAACGTCTAAAGTCATGTGTACGCCATTCAGGTATATCGATAGACTTCCTTAGCTTGTTCATATAAAGGTTTGCTGACGACCTGTCTATAGCTTTATCCAATTCCTGTCCGGGGAATAAAATATCATTCCCCATACTTAATAGTCGTTCTATGTATGGCATCACCTGCCCAAATATAGGTCGCCTGATTACATTGCCCATTTTCGAGTGAGCGGCTGGAGTCGTCCAGATCAAATCAGCCATATTAAACTCGCTGGCAGTAGCAAGCCTTAGCTCAGAAAGACGAGCCCCCCATAACAAAAGCAATTGATGCAATACCTTGTTAGAAGAAACTATCTTATTATTTTCCAGTGCTAGCCAGACCCTGGCTAGTTCCCTGTAAGTTAAAACTCTACTACCGGTGTCCGGTTTTTTGCCTATGTTTTTCAGGCTAAGTTTCATGACCTCGCATGATGGAATAAATTGTCTACCTATACACCAATTAACAACCGAACGTAATTGAGTTAAAAGCACCCTAGCTTTTTTAGGGTTTCCCTTTTCCTGTTTATCGAAAAATCTAACCCAAGATGATACAGGTATGCTGGCCACTGGTGTACACAAGAATTGTGTGTACATCGTGTTGTACACGACTGACTTATAAAGTATCTGAGTATTAGGTTTTAGCGTAGATGCGTACTTATCCCACCAATAATCAAGACAATCTTTTAAGGTTGCCTCACCCTCTGAACGAGAAAAATACGTTTTTGGATCAAGTCCTTTTGTGTACAATGAGCGCATTTCACCTACTGCCACTCTGGCATCTTTTAACGACACCTCAGGATAACGACCAACAGTCAGACGAACAGGTTTGCCATTCCAGCGATATCTGTGTTGAAATGTTATAGTTCCACTTGGGGTGATCCTGACACTTAAACCGTCACCATCGGTTAGCTCAGGTTTGCCTTTATAGGGCTTATTGTGGATGCCACGAAGTTTGGTGTCGCTCAATGCCATATCTATAACCTGTACACAAGATGAAGTATGATTATGTACTCAATCTGTACACAATGGCAAGTGAACGAACCAACTACAACCAAAAACAAGCAGGAATAAATCAAAACAAATAAAGGTAAAAAACTTGATTAAAACAGTTAGAAAGAGATAAAATGCAAACAGCTCGACACAAAATGAAATAGAGCAGTAAAAAGCCCCCTTAGTTAAATGGATATAACGAGCCCCTCCTAAGGGCTAGTTGCAGGTTCGATTCCTGCAGGGGGCGCCAAATGAACATCTCTCATAGTCTACTCAAATCCATTAACCCCAATAAAATCAACCAAATCACCAAATCCCTCATCTATCGAAGTCTAGTAGTGTCTTTCTAAATCTCTATAATTTTTCTATACAATATTGGGTGGATCATGAAGCAGGGCAAACGGGTCTAAATTATACTGATGGAAAACCCATGATAAACCACAACCAGCCATTAATAACGTACTGAAATGAACAAAAGTACCTCAAAAAAATTAATTGGTTAATTTAGACTCGTTTGCCCTGCATCAATCAGGTTGCGTAATTACAAAAGACAGTATATTGTGATGAAAGTGATAGCTATGTCACGTAGCTTATTGGCTTTTCTCGACAGATGAAGAACAATGGCATAGTGTTATCATGGGTTTATCACTTCAGACATTTTACCTCGCTTCGGCGGGGTTTTTTGTTGCCCTAATTCAATAAAGGTATCCAGAATCAGTGGCAAATTTCAAATTTACACTCCAACGGATTACTCACTTGGTGAATAGGAAAATAATTATTTTGCACAAGGTCACTTAAGTGGCCTTTTTTGTTTTAATAGGTGAATGAATGGAATTGTATAACAACAATATTATCATTCGTGACAGAACGGGAGTTGCAAGAGTGATCTTGGATGATATTTCATGTACTCCGCCAAAGCGTACATCTGATATTAACGTAAGAATACAAAAACCTACTGCCTCAGTGTTCGACGAGTCCCTAATAAAATGGTCACACCAATGGGTCTATTATTGCAATCTGGCATTCTTTGACGACGGAACAGAGGCAAGCAATCAGGCGAGTCATTAAAAATTACCAAGATGAAATCTTTTCACTCGAATTGTTCCCGTGATTATTTAACCCTAATTTGTGATTACATCATTCCCGCGCTACCGCAAATGTGGATTTTAGTTTCGACCACCTTGCGCATTGCCTCCTTACCCGGTGTGATATATTTGCGCGGATCATTTGCATCCGGGTGTTCAGCAAAATATGCTTTAACCGCGTCAGCAAAAGCAATTTTCAGATCTGTCGCCACATTCACCTTGCAGATCCCAAAATTAATTGCGCGCTGAACCAGCTCTTCAGGGATACCCGATGCACCATGCAACACCAATGGAATATCAACCTGCTGCTTGATAGCGGCCAGACGATCAAAATCGAGGTGCGGCTCCCCGTGATATAGGCCATGTGCCGAACCTATCGCGACCGCCAGTGAATCAATACCTGTACGGGCAACATACTCCTTCGCAGCCATAGGATCAGTATAGAAACTATCTTTGCTATCGACGGCTAAATCATCTTCCTGACCACCGAGCCTACCTAATTCTGCCTCAACACTGACATCGTAGTTCTGGCAAAACCGAACTACACGGGATACCGCCTCGATATTCTGCTCAAAAGGCAGATGTGAACCATCAATCATCACAGAACGGATACCGGACTGCACCTTATGACAGATATCATTATACTCTTCATGGTGATCCAGATGCAGTGCTATCGGCAGATGGTTGATATACGCCGCTTCACGACAGATAGACACCATATATTCCAACCCTGCGTAAGTAAAGGTGCCGGGTGTTCCCGCCAATATCACCGGTGATGACAGTGCGGCTGCGGTTTCTACCACCACCTGCACTGTTTCAAGGTTATGGACATTAAAGGCAGGTACAGCGTATCCACCACGCTGCGCTTTTTTCAGCATTTCTCGATTAGAAATCAGATACATGTTATCTCCTCAGATACCATCAATACCCTGTGATGCCTGTCTTTCACGCTGCTGTTCATGCCACAGGCTGGTCAGCCCACGATGCCCGCATTCCAGTGCCATGTCGCGAAACTCAGTGGCTGTCATACCGTCACGCTCAAGCATCATTTCCGCAACCATCTGCATATTAGTACCAGTAATGACTTGATATGCTGGATGATTTAATGCCATCTGTGCAGCCTGTCTGAACGGAGAACCGCCGAGCAAATCAGTGAGAAAAACCAGCCCTTGACCCTGATCACATTGGTAACACGCCGCCTCCAGTGCTTTTTTCAGTGCCTCCGTACACATTCCTTCTGGAAAATCCACGGCTACACACTGCTCCTGTGGGCCAATGACCTGTTCTACTGCCTGCAACAGGCCACTGGCAAAACTGCCATGTCCGGTTATCACTACACCTAGCATCTGCACTCCTTATAGAAAACCAACTAACTTACCGACAACCCCAAACACCACTGTGATACCAATCAATTTCACAGGTGATGCTCCCTTTTTCATCAGCCAGTAAACTAACAGAGTAAAAGCCAGAGGCAGCAGATTAGGCATCACTTTATCCAGTACATCCGTCTGTAGAGCTACCTTCGCCTCACCGGCTTTCAATACTAACGGTGTGGAAAGGTGAACGTAGGAGGCTACCAGCGCACCTATTACTGTCATACCGACAATTGAAGCCGCATGAGAGATGTTTCTGGTGTGCGTTTTCAGCATGGCAATCGCTTTGGTGCCTGCCTGATAACCGTAATGCGCCAGCCCGAAACGCAAGGCAAAGTGCACGATATTGAACATCAGCAGAAAAATAATTGGCCCAAATAAACTACCCTGAAGTGCCAGAGAAGCACCAATGCCGGCACAAATAGGTAATAGGGTTAACCAAAACAAAGCATCACCAATCCCGCCTAAAGGTCCCATTAATGCAACTTTCACAGCACGGATGGTAGACACCTTCTCCTTGCTCTTTTCCATCGCCAACACAAGTCCAGAAAGGAACGTGACATCAAAGGGATGAACATTGATAAACTCCATATGCATTTTCATGGAGTTGGATAGGTCCTGTGGATTTTTATGGATCTTGCGCAGTGCCGGTATCAGGGTATATAACCAGCCCCCTGCCTGCATACGTTCATAGTTAAACGATGCCTGTAACAGTAGTGAGCGCAGCGCCATTACGTTAATATCGCGGTTTGTCAGTTCGGGGCCGGGTTCTCTGTCAATATAGTCGTTCCGATCAATCTGGCGGGTTGCTATGTTAAATGCCATCGTTCATCTCCTGTTCGGTAGTCTGAGAGCCTGCATCCTGATCGTCGTTGCTGTTGTTACCGGTACGATTAAAGAAATCAATCAGTGCGATTGCGAATGCGCCAAGTGCTACTGCAATAATTGGCATGTTCAGGAAAGTCACAGAAATAAAACCCAGAATGAAGTAGGCCACATAGGTTTTTTTCATCATAAGTTTCATCAGTAATGAGAAACCGATAGCAGGCATCATTCCCCCTGCTACCGCAAGGCCATCAAGCAACCATTGTGGCGCTTTCCGAACCATTGTGCTCGCCGCATCTGCACCGAAATAGATCGGCAGGAAAGCCACAATAAAGTAGAACAAGAACAGAATGAGCATACCGAAGTAGTTAACCCATTCGACACCACGCCAGTTCAGTTTTTTCACCATTTCATCGCACTTGTGCATCATCGGTGAATAAATAGTAAACAACAGTGTGATACAACCCTGTACGGCTATCGAAAACGGCACAGCTATCCCTATCGCCACTTTCGGATCGGTATGGGCCATGATCGCAAACGTTGTCCCAATCACCCCGCCGATAACCACATTAGGTGGCTGCGCTCCGGCCAGTGGTACCATCCCCATCCAGACCAGTTCCAGCGTTCCGCCAACCAGCAAACCCGTCTGTACATCTCCTAAAACCAGTCCGACTAAAGGACCAATCACGATGGGACGGTGAATGTGAGTCAGTCCGTTAAACAGGTCAACACCGGCTATCCCTGCCAGTAAAGCAATAAGTAGTGCGCTGGTAAGCATACTGACCTCCTCAGCTAATCAGCTTAGAGACTGATTCACCCGCTTCATCCGGTACCCGACGGATTTCACATGTGATTCCCAGTTTATCCAACTCACGGAATGCATTGATATCAGCGTCATCAACAGAGACCGTTTTGTGGATCTGCTTTTTTCCTTCCGAGAAATGCATATTTCCGACATTGACAAATTTGATAGGAACACCTCCTTTAACCAGAGTAAGCACGTCCTGAGGTGTTTTGCAGACAATAAAAATTTTCTGCCTGTCCGCCGCCTTGTGAATGACATCAATTGTTTTCTGCAATGTGAAATAGCGGGTCTGCACATCGTCAGAGACCACCATATCCATTAAAGATTGCGCAACAGGGTCGGCTGATGCTTCATCATTCGCCACCACAACCAAATTCGCGCCCAGTGAATTTGTCCAGGTCACGCCAACCTGACCATGAATCAGACGGTTATCGATTCGGGTCATCAATATGTTTGGAGCAGACATACTCACTCCTATTATTATTTTGTTGTTGGTAAGGGTATAATTGGACACCTTTTACAACCCGGTTTACTTCCCCTGTCGGGCAAGGATTATCGGGTGATAAGCCATATGTCAGAGAGGTATTGAATGCCAACAACTGGAAAAAGATAAGATATGGGAACATCAACCAAATATCAGAAAGCCGGCTATTCAGTTCAACAGCTCCCGACAATGGCAGGCTGCTAAGCGGAATAATCTGTTTTGCCAGTTCATCATGTTTCAGTTCATTGAGCAGATCGATATCATAACGGCGACAATACGCTTCCTCCGACAGCATAACGACAACTAAAGTATTTTCATCAATCATGAATTTAGGCCCGTGGCGTACACCAAGTGTAGAGTCAAAACGGGTTGCCACTTCACCGGCTGTCAGTTCAAGCATCTTCAGGGCACCTTCTTCCGCGATACCGGTAAAACAGCCGGAACCCAATGCCACCATTCTGCTAAAACCAGACTGTGATACTTTCTGAACCCGCGGCAACCATTCTGAAAAACACTTTTCACAGAGAGTGGCCATCTTTTCGACTGACTTACCTGCCCGTACAAAATCCAGTTTGCCAAGCAGTAGCAATGTTGCCAACGTCATGCAACTGAAGCTGGATGTCATTGCAAAGCTACGATCATGAGAACCTTTAGGCATAATCAGCGAGCAAGCATTGTTCTTACCCTCTGCACGTTTGGCTTTTACATAATGGGTAAGCGCACCATCAGGATTACAGGTAAGTATCAAGTGATAAATATCACCAGCCAACTGATCCGCCAGCTCAATTGCACCGACACTTTCCGGGCTGTTACCGGAACGTGCATAGGAAACCAGTAAGGTTGGACGCTGTTTTTCAAGATACTGCCACGGTGTCGGCACTATATCCGTTGACGCATAGGCGTAGACATCCAACCCACAATGTTCACGTAACCACGGCGCCATCGCTTTACCGATAAAAGCAGAAGAACCGGCACCACAGAGGATAATCTGTAAATCAGGCTTAACTAACAATGAAGACAAAAAAGGCTGCCACTGTGCCGCGCTGGACTCCAGTTCACGATAGAGTTCGCGCCATAAACGGGGTTGATGGGCAATCTCCTCTGCGGTAAACAGCGCATTGTGTTCTTCCAGCCATGACTGTGAATATGACAGTATTGTCCTCATGCTACAGCTCCTTCACTCTGTCCCTCACACGCTAGTGCATACTGAATTAAGACAGTTCTCACTTTATCCATCACCCACGCTTTCGGATCATGTTCCAACCGCCCTACTTTTACTGCTTCGGCCTGCTCAGGCAGGTACTGACTTAGCATCGACAGAGGTGTTGGATTATTATGCAGGTTATTTAACAGCTTATTGACTGCCGCTTCTGCCTTTGGATCTGCCCAGTAGTAACGGATGCGGTCACTAAGACTGTATTGGCGGTCGAGATATTGCTGATGTGCACTGCCTTGGTAATAAGGACTCCAGTGCTGAGGCTGTTCATGCATGATCTGCTCCAGCGTATCGTGCAGGTGAGCCGCATTCAGCTCACCATTCCATTCACAATCTAACTTATCGAGAGCAAACAGACCCTCGCGCAGGGCAAACGTCAGTGCAGGCCCCACCTTTAGGATGGCAAAGTGGTCACGCACCAATTCACGGTAAGCACGCTGAGTCTGATAATCCGTAGAATGAACCTCATAAACCAAATGGGGGACGGTTTCGATAAACTGGCTTAGTGTTTGTGCTTGCGCTGACTTGTAATGTTCAACATTATGATGATCAAATTCAACGCCAGGCTGAACCACAAGACCAATAACCCGCGGCCAGACATCCGCTAACCCATGCTCTTGCCATGCGTATTGATGAATTTTCAGCGTCATTTCTGCTGCCTGAGGTGAAGTGATCTGCATCCCTGCCATTGACGCCTTAGTACCTCCCGGTACAGGAACTTCAGTACCAATCACATAAACAGGGTGTTCACCGCTGTGCTCTTTCCAACTGCGCTCAGCAACCTGGCACAGCCTCGCTGCACGGGATGCTACGATTTCATCACTAAGTGGCACCGGATCATCTGCACAAGACATTGAACAATCGAGATGAATTTTCCTGAAACCTGCCGCAACATAATCGTAAATCAGTGTTTCAGCGAGCTGCATAGCCTCTTGCGCGCTACGATTCTGCCATGTATTAGGACCCAGATGATCGCCACCGAGCCAGACTCTTTCGCGGGGAAACCCTATTTTGTCAGCAATTTTCCAGATCATTGCGCGGAAATCTGCTGGTTGCATTCCTGTATATCCACCGAACTGATTAACCTGATTAGAAGTCGCCTCAATAAGTACCGAAGAATTTCTCTCTTTGGCTAAACGAATTGCACTTTCCAGCACCCAAGGATGCGCCGAGCAAACAGAGTAAATCCCTACGTTCTCGCCTGATTTATGGCGACGGATCAACTGTAATAGTGGCTGCATAACATCTCCAGTCTATTCAGATATGGTTAAAACGTTCGCTTTTAATTAAAATAGATATTTCTTATTCTTCAACCACAATGACCATCAAAGACAATTAGTCCCTGGCGATAATCCCAGCTTCAAAATCAAAACCGTCCACATCAAGAAACAATTACAGCAGAGTAGATCAATCGAAAACGTGATCCTTATTAAAGTTCATTTTCAGAGAAAAACCACCCCCGAAAATATTTCATTTTCATTCAAATTGACAGCATGATCTTTCATTCATCTTATTCATTCTTCTACTTAAAGACAGTCAGGAACTATAATTAAAGGAATTAAAAAATTAACAAACTTTAGTATTTTTTACGGCAACGACATCACGAATAAATTAAAAATCAATCACCGCATTGATTTTGTGGACTAAATATTCTTTAGCCTCAACTATATGTAAGAAATTTTCTCAGTGGTATTAAAGAATGGACTCAATTTAACTATAATGAAACCAACTTTAAACGATAGAATTTTTAAAATACAGTCTCATAAATAATGAACCTCTCACTTTAATAGCAAATAAAATTCTAGAAAATCATCCAGATAAAAATTTTTTATTTCTTCATATAGGCATGACATTCCTTTAGCTGAGGATTTAAAATCACGTATAGGAAAAAATAGTGAAGTTGTCGTATCCGATTCTGTGGATTCTTTTTTAGCTTTATTGAACAGTATGACACTCATTTTTGTCGGTGATGGTGGTGTTACAAGACAATCCCTGTATTAACTGCGGTGCTTGCTTATACGGTGAAATTGGTAAATCGGTTTCCTGTTCTATCTATGATAAAAAAACCCTCTTCTTGCAGAGAATTTCCCCAAGCCTGGGAAATGGAAGATTATAATGAAGGCTGTGATCGTGCCAGCGCTACTTATGGGCTTTCCCCTCTACCAAAACCTCAAACATAGTTGATACTCGTTTGATATTAGTCGAATAAAAAACAGAATATTTCACTCACGAGGAATTCGTTAGTTCCATCACAGACACCTTACTTTTGCATAACTATAGTTAACAAATGTAAATTTCATTACAGCAGAATGAGTTATCGCGGTGCAGTTTATGAACTTTCCTTCATGAAATTATCAGGATGAAAAATAATGTCTGCTCATCTTCCTACAGGATATATTCCACAAAATTGCGAATCTTTATCACATTATCTTGCTAAAAATTTACCAACAACCATTTTACCAGGCGGTTCCCCTGAAACCTGGCAAATCCAAGAAGTGGGTGATGGAAATCTTAATTTAGTCTTTATTGTCTCTGGAAAAGAAAAAACGATTGTCGTAAAACAGGCCCTGCCTTATGTACGAGCTGCGGGTGAATCATGGCCGCTTTCCCCTGTTCGTGCGCATTTTGAATATCATGCTCTAATTGAAGAAAAAAAAGTCGCCAAAGAATATGTTCCTGATGTCTATTTTTATGATGAAAAAATGTCTCTCTTTGTCATGGAGTATTTATCTCAGCATATCATCCTGCGCAATTGCCTTATCGCCGGAGAAAAGATTTCCCACTTTGCCGAAGATATTGGCATTTTCCTTGCGAATACGCTGTTCCATACCTCCGATATTGGCATGGCTGGTAAAAATAAAAAAAATCTTACTGCTCTCTTTGTCAATAATCATGAACTTTGCAAGATCACTGAAGATCTGATTTTTACTGAACCCTATTTTAACGCAGAGAGAAATAACTGGACTGCCCCCCAACTTGACGATGAGATCGACTCTATTTGGCAAGATCGAGCACTCATTCAAGCCGCCATGCAGTATAAGTATCAATTCATGACGCAAACACAAGCTTTGCTGCATGGTGATCTCCATTCCGGCTCAATCATGGTGACGCCAAACTCCACCAAAGTTATTGATCCAGAATTTAGTTTTATGGGACCAATGGCGTTTGATATCGGTAACTATATCGGTAATTTATTGATGGCTTACTTTGCCCAGCCAGCCCTGCGAGAAAATCATGCACAGTGCGTTGATTACCAAACATGGCTTTTAGGACAAATAGAAACAACCTGGTCGGTGTTTGAACGCCATTTTCGCCAATTATGGAATGAAAAAGACATTGGGGATGCTTATCCTGTCGTGCTTTATCAACAGGGGATATTCGATGCTTCCTTCTTAAAAACAGTGCAAGATGACTTTCTATCCACCTTATTTAAAGACACACTCGCCTATGCTGGCTTAGAAATTAATCGTCGTATTGTTGGGTTTGCCGGTGTTGCCGATTTTAAACAAATTGAAGATCAAAACCAGCGCGCTATCTGTGAAAAACGAGCACTAAAACTGGCACGGGAATTGGTCGTCAATGGAGAAAATTATCCCACTTTTTCGCTAATCAGACGTTATATTGCACAGTGTTAAGAGGTTGATATGAAAATTAATGGCATTCATTACCGTTCTGTTTGGCTTGCCGGCGATGGTTATACCGTCGAAATTTTCGACCAAACCAAACTTCCTTTTGAAGTGCAGACTATTCAACTACGCACTATGCAAGATGCGGCAACAGCCATCAAAGAAATGTGGGTACGGGGAGCGCCTTTGATTGGTGCTGTCGCCGCATATGGTATGGCTTTGGCAATGCATCAAGAAAGTAGCGATGAAAGTCTGCAACAAGCTTACCATGTTTTGGTGAAAACCCGTCCTACTGCGATCAATTTAAAGTGGGCTTTGGATCGAACTTATCGAGCACTAGAAAATCTCGAATATTCACAACGTGAAACAACAGCTTATCGTATCGCCAATGAAATTGCAGATGAAGATGTGGAACTCTGTCACAAAATTGGTGAGCACGGATTAAAAATAATCCAGAGTATCGCAGAAACCAAACCAACAGGCGAAACGGTCAAGATCCTGACTCACTGCAATGCCGGCTGGCTCGCGACAGTAGATTGGGGAACGGCTCTGGCGCCAATTTATATGGCGCATGATGCCGGGATCAAGGTTCATGTCTGGGTTGATGAAACCCGTCCTCGTAATCAAGGAGGGTTGACTGCTTTCGAATTAGGTTCACATGGTGTACCACATACTTTAATTGCTGATAACGCCGGTGGGCATTTGATGCAACATGGCAATGTGGATCTCTGTATTGTTGGTACAGACCGGACAACCGCCCGAGGCGATGTATGCAACAAAATTGGCACTTATCTCAAGGCATTAGCAGCCAAAGCCAATCAGGTGCCTTTTTACGTTGCCCTGCCATCTCCTACATTGGATTTAACCGTCTGGGATGGCGTAAAAGAAATTCCCATTGAGCAACGTTCAGGTGAAGAACAGTCCTACGTATATGGCATCACACCTGAAGGTGTACGAAGCTGGGTTAACACAGCGCCACATGGAACATCTTGTGAAAACTATGCTTTTGATGTTACACCTGCTGAACTTATCACCGGATTGATTACCGAACGTGGGATTTGTGATGCCAGTGCGGAAGGATTACGAGCGCTTTTCCCTGATCTGTGTGGGTAACCGTCATTATCATGCAAGGTAAAATGATGAATAGAGCACAAATCGCCCAAGAGATTATTGAAACTTGTCTCAAAATGAACGCGCTTGGATTGAACCAGGGGACATCGGGCAATATCAGTGCCCGCTATCAAGATGGTTTTCTGATTACCCCGAGTGGCATGGCTTATGAAAAGTTAACAGCTGAACAAATCGTATTTGTCAGTAATCAGGGGGAATATGAAGCCGATAAGGTGCCTTCAAGCGAATGGCATTTTCATCTCTCTTGCTATCAAGCACGTTCTAATCTCAATGCCGTTGTACATAACCATGCGGTTAATGCCACAGCAGTCTCTATTCTCAATCATGCCATACCCGCTATCCACTATATGGTTGCCGTTACAGGCACTGATCATGTTCCCTGCATTCCCTATGCCACTTTTGGGACGGCTGAATTAGCTGACAATGTAAAAAAGGGAATCGCATACAGTAAGGCATTATTGATGCAGCATCATGGCATGATTGCAATGGAAGTTAATCTGGAAAAAGCGCTATGGCTGGCCAATGAAATTGAGATATTAGCACAACTTTATTTAAAAGTGCTCCCAATACTGGATACAGTGCCAATACTTTCTCCGGCAGAAATGCAGCAAGTGTTGGAAAAATTCAAGAGCTATGGATTAAAGGCAAAATAAATACGAGGTTATGTGTATCAACAGAAACAGTATTCAGGAGATATGGCTATAAAGTATGCGGATATCTGATAAGAAATGCGGGTATGAAGTGGTGGGCGATACCAGATTCGAACTGATGACCCCCTCCTTGTAAGGGAGATGCTCTACCAACTGAGCTAATCGCCCACTTCATATCTTGATACCTAAATGGTGGGTCGTGCAGGATTCGAACCTGCGACCAATTGATTAAAAGTCAACTGCTCTACCGACTGAGCTAACGACCCAATTAGGTAATTCTGATTTTGCTATCTAAATGGTGGGTCGTGCAGGATTCGAACCTGCGACCAATTGATTAAAAGTCAACTGCTCTACCGACTGAGCTAACGACCCAATTAGATAATTTTGATTTTGATATTTTAATGGTGGGTCGTGCAGGATTCGAACCTGCGACCAATTGATTAAAAGTCAACTGCTCTACCGACTGAGCTAACGACCCATTCTAAATATCAATGTGATACTGGAGACGAAACAACCCGATGAAGTGGTGGGCGATACCAGATTCGAACTGATGACCCCCTCCTTGTAAGGGAGATGCTCTACCAACTGAGCTAATCGCCCACTTCATGATGACTATTAACGACATCAATACCACTGATTTATGATTGGTGGGCGATACCAGATTCGAACTGATGACCCCCTCCTTGTAAGGGAGATGCTCTACCAACTGAGCTAATCGCCCAATCATAAAATCATTTTTATCACTACGAGAAATATGGTGGGCGATACCAGATTCGAACTGATGACCTCCTCCTTGTAAGGGAGATGCTCTACCAACTGAGCTAATCGCCCCGTCGTGATGGAGTCGCATTATAGGGATAGTTCGAAGTGAGTCAACGCTTTTTATCACTAAAACAATCGTTCGTCGTAAAATTAAACAGAATGAAACAATTATAATCACGCTATGGTATCATTTGGATGGATTATTTTAGCTTTTCTCAATAACCTGCCGTTAACGCCATTGAGGAATTGAAGTGCAGTGATAAAATAACTCCCACTGTTGTTACTTCAATCATCCAACACGCTCTCTAATAAAGAGAAATGTAATTAAGGCAATTCCTGATGAGTAAAATTAAAACCCGTTTTGCACCAAGTCCTACTGGCTATCTGCATGTTGGTGGTGCGCGTACTGCTCTTTATTCCTGGTTATACAGTCGCCACAATCAAGGTGAATTTGTTCTTCGCATCGAAGATACCGATCTGGAACGCTCTACCCAAGAAGCCATCGACGCAATTATGGACGGGATGAACTGGTTAAATCTGAATTGGGATGAAGGCCCTTATTATCAGACCAAACGTTTCGACCGTTACAACCAGGTTATTGATGAAATGTTAGAGCAAGGTACTGCTTACCGTTGCTATTGCTCTAAAGAGCGTTTGGAACAATTGCGTGAAACTCAGATGGCTAATGGTGAAAAACCACGTTATGACGGAAAATGCCGTGATAGCGAGTGCCAGCATAGTCACGATGAGCCACATGTTGTGCGTTTCCGTAACCCACAAGAAGGGTCTGTTGTTTTTAAT
This sequence comes from Xenorhabdus taiwanensis, assembly GCF_036512875.1. Classification (GTDB taxonomy): domain Bacteria; phylum Pseudomonadota; class Gammaproteobacteria; order Enterobacterales; family Enterobacteriaceae; genus Xenorhabdus; species Xenorhabdus taiwanensis. The sequence goes on from NZ_AP028978.1 coordinate 2,589,972, forward strand.
GACAGTATCCGTGGCCCGATTGAATTCAGTAACCAAGAGCTGGACGATTTGATCATTCGCCGTACCGATGGCTCACCAACTTATAACTTCTGTGTAGTTATTGATGATTGGGATATGGAAATAACCCATGTTATTCGTGGTGAAGACCATATCAATAATACCCCACGTCAGATCAATATCCTGAAAGCGCTTGGCGCACCTGTCCCAGAATACGCCCATGTTTCTATGATCCTCGGCGACGATGGTAAAAAACTGTCCAAACGCCACGGTGCAGTCAGTGTAATGCAATACCGTGATGATGGTTATCTGCCAGAAGCACTGTTGAACTATCTGGTTCGTCTGGGCTGGTCACATGGCGATCAGGAAATTTTCAGCGTTGAAGAAATGACTGAACTGTTTAGCCTTGATGCCATCAGCAAATCTGCCAGTGCATTCAATACGGAAAAACTGCAATGGTTGAACCACCACTACATCAATACGCTGCCAGCAGAAAAAGTTGCTGTACATTTAGCGTGGCATATTGAACAGCAAGGTATTGATACTCGCACGGGTCCAGAACTGGTTGATTTGATCAAACTATTAGGTGAGCGCTGCAAGACACTGAAAGAAATGGCTGAATCTTGCCGTTATTTCTATGAAGAGTTTGCCGAGTTTAATGCGGATGCGGCGAAAAAACATCTGCGTCCAGTTGCTCGCCAGCCATTAGAAATTGCCCGTGCGAAACTGGCAGCTATTACTGAATGGACACCTGAGAATATCCATCACGCTATTCAGGCGACGGCTGATGAATTAGAAGTTGGAATGGGTAAAGTCGGTATGCCACTGCGTGTTGCTGTTACAGGTGCGGGGCAATCTCCAAGTGTTGATGTGACAATCCATGCTATTAACCAAGCTCGTTCATTATCTCGTATTGATAAGGCTCTGGCTTATATTGTTCAGCGTGAAGCGCAATAAATCGTCATTTACCGAAGTTACGTCATAATGTGGCGTGAATAATCAAGGCACTCAATTCATTGCAGTGCCTTGATTTTTTACCCTCCAAACTGGCCATTGTCGGCTTTTTCAACGCTTACACCGAGAATATTAATGAATTCATTGACAGAATTCTCCGGTTTTCATATGATTCGCCCCGTCCTACAGGATTTTGATTTGGGGCTATAGCTCAGCTGGGAGAGCGCTTGCATGGCATGCAAGAGGTCAGCGGTTCGATCCCGCTTAGCTCCACCAAATACTTATCTTACTTACTCATCAGAGTAATCAGTATTTGGTATTCAAAACCTGAACCACATTTGTGGGGCTATAGCTCAGCTGGGAGAGCGCTTGCATGGCATGCAAGAGGTCAGCGGTTCGATCCCGCTTAGCTCCACCAAAATTCTTAATCCCTGAAGACGCCAGTTTTCAGGGATTTTTCTCATATCGCTGTATTCGTAATCCAATTAAGGGTTAAGGTCAATTATTAAAAAATTGGCTATAAGAACCTATTCCTGTCATCATTTATTGCACGCAGGATATTAGTGCTATCAGGGAAATGGTTAAGCGATTTATATCACTGATTTGATAATAATGAACAAAAAAACTTTATCCATCAGGATCCTTTCAACGGTTTTACCAGCGAGTCCAATCCTTCAATTTTTATTGCAAGCGTCATTTCCATCAATTCTCCCAGTTTTCCCTGTGGAAACTCCCCCTTGCGAGCAAACCAAAGTAAATACTCTTCCGGTAAATCAATTAACATTCGCCCTTTATATTTACCAAATGGCATAGCTGTATTCGCTATTTCCAGCAAATTTTCTTTGTTCATCATATCAACATCATTATCTCACAGTGGATATAAAAAAGTGGCGCCTGCCAGAACGCCACTTTCGATTGTTTTCTACCAAATCTAATGAAACAGATTAGAAGCTCAAAATCAGTCCGGTAATTGCCGCAGACAGGAAACTCACCAGCGTTGAACCAAACAGCAGTTTCAAGCCAAAGCGCGCAACAGCATTACCTTGTTGTTCATCCAGCCCTTTAACAGCGCCAGAAATAATCCCAATGGAACCAAAGTTAGCGAAAGAAACCAAAAATACAGACAGAATACCTTTCGAATGCTCACTTAGTTGAGCAGACATCTCTTGCAGGCTCTGCATCGCCACAAATTCGTTGGAAACCAACTTGGTTGCCATGATACTGCCAACTTTCAGCGCTTCATCACTTGGAATACCAATGATCCATGCAAACGGATAAAACACATATCCCATACATTCCTGGAAAGTAATACCAAATACCAGATGGAAAATTGCGTTAACTCCCGCAATCAAGGCAATAAAACCGATCAACATCGCAGTGACAATCAAAGCAACTTTGAAACCCGCCAGAATATAATCACCCAGCATTTCAAAGAAACTTTGCCCTTCATGGAGGTTGCTCATCCGGATATTTTCTTCATTCTCAACAGAGTAAGGATTGATGAGAGATAAGATGATAAAAGTGCTGAACATATTGAGGATCAGTGCCGCAACTACATATTTTGCATCCAGCATCGTCATGTAAGCACCGACGATAGCCATGGATACGGTAGACATTGCTGTTGCCGCCATCGTATACATCCGGCGTTCAGACATGTTACCCAGCACATTTTTATAAGCAATGAAGTTTTCTGACTGCCCCAGAATCAATGAACTAACCGCATTAAACGATTCCAGTTTACCCATTCCGTTGATTTTAGACAGTATTGTACCTATTACACGAATAATAATTGGCAGTACTTTGATGTGCTGCAAAATACCAATCAGGGCGGAAATAAAAATGATAGGACACAATACATTCAGGAAGAAAAAGGCCAGATTTGCTTCTATCATGCCACCGAAAACAAAGCTAGTCCCTTTCGCTGCATAAGACAATAGATGGACAAATAAATCGTCAAATCCTTTAACGACTCCCAAACCCACGTTAGAGTTCAGGAAGAACCAGGCCAGAAAGAGTTCAATTATAATTAACTGAATAATATAACGAATCTTAATATCCTTCCGGTTATTACTTGCCAAAACCGCCAGGCCGCCGATGACCACTAATGAGAGGAAAAAATGTAAAATATGAGATATAGACATAAAGAAGAGCTCCAAACACGATTCTGTGCAAATTTACATCTGTATTTTATGCAACACATAATAGTAATTTTTGATTACTATCACATTAATTTACTATTTGGGTGGTTACATGTCTCTATTTAGCTAACTCGATCACACTTTAATAATCGCCTCTCTAAGTAGAAGACATATTATTCACCCAATAAACGGAGCATTTCCTCTTCATCAATAACGTAAATTCCCAGCTCATTAGCCTTAGCTAATTTGGAACCCGCCGCTTCACCTGCAATAACCAGATCTGTTTTCTTAGACACACTTCCTGTCACTTTTGCGCCCAAGGCTGTCAGCTTATCTTTAGCTTCATCTCGGGATAAACGGCTCAATGAGCCCGTCAATACTACTGTCTTGCCAGCCAATGGACTGTCGACTTCATCAAAGTTCAGGCTTTCAGTCGATTCCCAATGAATACCAATATTGTTAACCAGATCATCAATTACCACCTGATTGTGTGGCTCATTGAAGAAATTCACAACATGGCGGGCAACAACATTTCCCACATCTTGCACTGCAATCAATGCCTCAATGTCCGCTGCACGTAATTTTTCTAACGTGCCAAAATGTGCAACCAGGTTGGCGGCTGTCGCTTCGCCAACTTCACGAATACCCAAAGAGTAAATAAAGCGTGCAAAAGTGGTTTTCTTCGCTTTCTCCAAGGCATTAATGATATTTTGCGCAGACTTCGGCCCCATACGATCAAGACCCGTTAATTTCCCTGCTGTCAGTCGGAAAAGCTCAGCTGGCGTTTTGACATACTCTTTATCCACAAGCTGCTCAATAATTTTTTCGCCCATGCCATCAACATCCATAGCACGACGGGAAACAAAATGTTTCAGTGCCTCTTTCCGTTGCGCTCCACAGAACAAGCCTCCTGTACAACGAGCGACTGCTTCACCTTCAACACGCTCTATATCTGAGCCACAAACCGGACAATGTGTGGGAAAAATCACTTCCTGAGTTTCTACTGGCCTGTTTTCATAAACAACGCCCACAACTTGCGGAATAACATCTCCGGCACGACGAATAATCACCGTATCACCAATACGCAGCCCCAGACGTTCAATTTCATCTGCATTATGCAGTGTGGCATTACTCACCGTAACACCTGCCACCAATACAGGCTCCAGACGAGCTACCGGAGTAATAGCGCCAGTACGCCCTACCTGAAACTCGACATCACGGATGATAGTCATCTGCTCTTGAGCCGGAAACTTGAAAGCCGTCGCCCAACGTGGCGCTCGGGCAACAAAGCCCAACCTTTCTTGTAATTCGAGGGAATCGACCTTGACGACAATTCCATCAATATCAAAACCCAGTGTCGGCCGCTTCTGCTCAATGTCATGGTAAAAATCCATCACTCGTTGCGTTCCCTGACATAACTTCACATTGTCATTGACAGGCAGTCCCCACCGCTTGAATTGCATCAGACGTTCATAATGGCTTGCTGGTAACTCTCCGCCTTCCAGCACACCAACCCCATAGCAATAGAAAGTCAGTGGACGTTTAGCAGTAATGCGGGGGTCAAGCTGACGCAATGATCCAGCCGCCGCATTACGGGGATTAGCGAAGATTTTATTTCCTGTGCGACGCGCTTCTTCGTTGAATTTTTCAAACCCAGCTTGTTTCATAAAAACTTCACCACGGATTTCGACGCGAGCGGGAATATTATCTCCTTTCAAACGCAAGGGAATGGCTCGAATAGTACGGACGTTGACGGTAATATTTTCTCCCGTTGTCCCATCGCCACGAGTCGCGGCCTGTACTAACTCCCCATGTTCATATAGCAAACTGACCGCCAAACCATCAAGTTTTAGCTCACAACAAAACACCAAATCCTGACTGTCTTTCAGACGATCACGAACGCGTTTGTCAAATGCCAGGTAGCTCTCTTCATCAAATACGTTATCCAAAGACAACATAGGGATCTCGTGGCGTACCTGCTCAAACGCCGTTAACGGTGCTGCCCCCACTCGCTGGGTAGGAGAATCCGCAGTAACCAGTTCTGGATGCTGTTCTTCCAATGCTTTTAATTCTCGCATCAAACGATCATATTCTGCATCAGGGATCTCTGGCGCATCCATAACATGATACAAATATTCGTGACGACGTAATGTAGCTCTTAATTCTTTGATTTTTTGTATAATATTTTCCATGACTTCTCACCAGAGATGAAAAACCCCCGACTAGCGGGGGCTTGATACTAATAAAAAGAGAGGTTATTCACTGACATTGAGCGTATCACGGATACGCGCCTTATAGAGTTCGATCATCTGTGGTGTCAGCAACTTGCGCTCACCATCCAGAACGACACCTCCCACATCGGCAGCGATACGCTGTGCTGCCTGTAACATCAGTTTAAAATTCTGATTGGAATCACCATATGAAGGCACAAGCATAAATATGGAAACGCCAGGCGTAGTGAAATCTGTCATTTGGTCTGGGTCAAATGAGCCAGGTTTTACCATATTAGCTAAACTGAACAACACAGCACCGCTACCCGATGGGTTCAGATGGCGATGAAAAATATTCATCTCACCAAACCGGAAGCCTGCCTGTAAAACACTTTGGAACAATACTTCACCATTCAGTTCCTGCCCATGATGAGCGGCCACATGCAACACCAACACTGTCTCTTTTTTAGCCTGTTCAGATTTAGACTGTGCTTCATTTTTCGCTGCCTCTGGCTGTCCTTCCACAATGTCAGAGTCTGACTCTGCTACCTTAGCTTCTTTCGATTCAGCGGATTCAATCGGATCGAACAAGCCAAGTTGTGGTTCTTCCTGTTGCTCATCGACACCTTTCACCTTGACTGTAGAAACATCAGATTGATGCTTTGCAAGTAAAGGATCAGTATCATCATCAGGTACTCTGGCTGACGATTCAGACACACGACGTTCGATAACCGGTTCTGCACGATGCTCAGTATACGGTTTCGCCGACTCCTGAACATTCGATTTTGACGTATTATCAAACAATTCTTCGCCATCATCATCCTTTGGTTCTTCCTGACGCCCCTGTTTATGACGTTTAACTGGGCGATCACGAAAGAGTGATGAACGCTCTTTACGGCTGGTCCACAACCCATGTAATAGCAAAGCTATTATGGCTATCGCACCAACAACGATTAATATCAGACGCAAATCCTGCATCATTGCTATCTCTGTTGTTTAAATTAATTGCCATCACGGCAGAATATTCTTTAGATAAGAGTATTTGTCAAATAGGACAAGTGCAAGTCTCTACATACTTATCTTACCATAATGAGAGAATTTCTCTGTTTTTTCGGATGTTTTTTACTCATAAAACGACTGGTCAGTAGAAAGTCCTGCCTATATCATACCGTCTCAATCATCTAAGAGAGAATAAGAAAATATGACGAATTCGACAAGGTTGCCAAAACATGCGAGTGGATTTCACTATATTGCCCAAGGTTGGCAACTAATAACCCGTCCTGGCATTAAGAGATTCGTTCTATTACCTTTATTGGCTAACATCTTATTGCTAGGTGGTTCATTTTGGTGGCTATATCATAAACTGGGTGACTGGATACAATGGACTCTCGATAAAATACCAGACTGGATGCAATGGTTAAGCTATTTAATTTGGCCACTTGCAGTTATCTCTGTCTTACTGGTTTTTACTTATTTTTTCAGTACACTCGCTAATTTTATCGCTTCACCATTCAATGGCTTGCTGGCAGAAAAACTAGAGGCTGACTTAACAGGCATTCCGACACCAGATACTGGCGTTATCGACTTACTCAAAGACACGCCCCGTATACTGAAACGCGAAATAGTGAAAATTCTTTATTATATTCCGCGTGCACTTATCCTATTGTTACTTTACCTTATTCCAGGAATAGGCCAAACCATCGCCCCTCTCCTTTGGTTTATTTTCAGTGCCTGGATGCTGACAATCCAATATTGTGATTACCCGTTTGATAACCATAAAGTCAGTTTTACCACTATGCGCAATACATTACGCCAAAATAAAATAGATAACCTGCAATTCGGCGCAGCAGTAAGTATTCTGACCATGATCCCGATTGTGAATCTGTTTATCATGCCCGTTGCGGTTTGTGGGGCCACTGCGATGTGGGTTGATCGCTATCGTGCTCAACATGCTCTGAATCGTACTTCATCAAATTAATTTAATCTTTTGTTTACTACTTGTTGCCGACTACAAGCCCCCTGACAGATTATAAACATGTCAGGGGGAATTGTTTAAAAACTCATGCTAATCTTAAATAATCAGAAGAATATAAAATGACCATCAATTATTCTTTTATATAATAAGAATAGACTGAAACCTTATTTCCATAAATAAGATGTTAGCGTATGGTTAATCAATATTTACGGTATGTTAGGGGCAAACGAACAATGAGCAAAATTTATGAAGATAATTCGTTGACTATTGGTCACACTCCGCTAGTACGTTTAAAAAATTTCGCAAATGGTCGTATTCTGGCGAAAATAGAATCCCGTAACCCCAGCTTTAGTGTCAAATGCCGCATCGGTGCCAATATGATTTGGGATGCTGAAAAACGTGGCATTCTGACCAAAGATAAAGAACTTATCGAACCAACCAGTGGTAATACAGGAATTGCACTTGCCTATGTTGCAGCAGCTCGTGGTTATAAGCTGACATTGACTATGCCTGAAACAATGAGTCTTGAACGACGTAAATTGCTAAAAGCACTCGGCGCAAATTTGGTGCTAACCGAAGGTGCAAAAGGCATGAAAGGCGCAATTGAGAAAGCTAACGAAATCCATGACAGTAATCCCGACCGTTATATACTCCTGCAACAATTCAGCAATCCTGCCAACCCGGAAATTCATGAAAAAACCACTGGCCCTGAAATTTGGGAAGATACTGACGGTAATGTAGACGTTTTTGTTGCTGGCGTAGGAACTGGCGGCACAATCACGGGTGTGGCTCGTTACTTAAAAAATACGCGGGGCAAACAAGTTACCATCGTTGCGGTAGAACCAGAAAGTTCACCTGTTATCAGCCAAAAATTGGCGGGTGAAGAACTTAAACCAGGTCCACATAAAATTCAGGGAATCGGCGCGGGTTTCATTCCTGATAACTTAGATTTAACATTAGTCGACCGTGTATTTAAAATCAGCAATGAAGAAGCGATACAAATTGCACGTGAAGTCACTGAAAAAGAAGGTATTCTTGCCGGCATTTCTTCAGGTGCTGCTGTTGCGGCCGCCATCAAAATAGCGCAAGAAGATACATACAAGGATAAAAATATCGTGGTGATTTTGCCTTCGTCGGCGGAACGTTATCTCAGTACAGCACTGTTTGCTGACTTACTCAGTGAGTGAAAATCACTCTATAGAATTTTTCACTACATTGACAAAAAGGCACCTCCAGGGTGCTTTTTTGTGCATCAGATCAAAGTTTAAAACTTTCCTAGATGATTTATTCAAGTAGCTTTAGTATTTAACCAGTAATTATTTCGATGCACGAAATTAATCACCAACCAGACAGCAAATCAGGTTGTTCAATTAAAGCCTTCTTCGGATAGCGTGTATTAACACCAAATCAACAATTGAGTGCATCAAGTATGTTAATTTTTTGATAATGATTATTATAATCCCACTAAATTTCAAGTTAAAATCAGCAACGCAATAACTTGAAAAGCGAAGGGAATACGCTTTACTTCATTATCATTTTAACGGTTGTAGTAAGCCGCAGGGAATTCAGCTATATCCAATGGCATTCTCTTGGCTTATCAACGAATATTTAAGTTATTGAGGAAATACTATGTTCCAGCAAGAAGTTACTATTACTGCACCAAACGGTCTCCATACTCGCCCTGCGGCACAATTTGTCAAAGAAGCAAAAGGCTTTGCTTCTGACATAACCCTGACTTCTGGGGGCAAGTCTGCCAGCGCAAAAAGCCTGTTCAAATTACAAACGCTGGGATTGACTCAAGGTACAGTCGTAACAATTTCTGCTGAAGGCGAAGATGAGCAACAGGCTGTTGAACATTTAGTTAAATTAATGGGTGAATTGGAATAATCGTCCGTTCAATCAAGCCAATCTATTTCATTCAGCTTATCCCCAGGCCAATAAAATCTGGGGATATTTAGGGCATCGCCTAAGTCTTAATGAAAGGTAATCACCCGCAGTAAGGTCATATAATATGATTTCAGGTATCTTAGTATCACCAGGAATTGCTTTCGGTAAAGCGTTATTACTGAAAGAAGATCCCATCATTATTAATCATAAAAAAATTATCCCTGAACAAGTCGAACAAGAAATTTCCCGCTTTAAGCAAGGCCGTGACAAATCTTCCGCACAATTAGAGATCATTAGAGAAACAGCCGAAAAAAATCTGGGTGCAGAAAAGGCCGAAATCTTCGAAGGCCATATTATGTTGCTGGAAGATGAAGAGCTAGAGCAGGAAATTATCACGCTGATTAAAAAAAATCTGTTAACAGCAGATGCAGCCGTTCATTCCGTTATTGAAGATCAGGCCAATGCGCTGGAAGAACTGGATGATGAATATTTGAAAGAGCGAGCTGCCGATGTCCGTGATATTGGTAAGCGCTTACTGAAAAATATTCTGGATATGCCAATTATCGACTTAGGTTCCATTGAAGAAGAAGTCATCTTGGTTGCCAGTGATCTGACTCCATCAGAAACCGCACAACTCAATCTGGACAAGGTATTAGGTTTCATCACTGATCTTGGTGGCCGCACTTCCCACACTTCCATTATGGCTCGCTCGCTGGAATTACCAGCAATTGTTGGTACAACCAATGCGACCAAGCAAATCCAAAATGGCAGTTACCTGATTCTGGATGCCGTCAACAATCATATTTATGTGAACCCATCTGATACCGAAATCGAGAAACTGAAAACAGCGAAAAGTGAGTATCTGACAGAAAAAACCGAACTGGCGAAGCTGAAAGACTTACCTGCCATCACATTGGATGGTCATCAAGTTGAAGTTTGCGCCAATATCGGTACGGTACGTGATATCGCTGGTGCTGAACGCAATGGTGCCGAAGGTATTGGTTTATACCGTACTGAATTCCTGTTTATGGATCGTGATTCTCTGCCAACCGAAGACGAACAATTTGAAGCCTATAAAGCAGTTGCAGAAGCTGTTGGTAATCAAGCCGTCATTATTCGTACGATGGACATTGGTGGTGATAAAGACTTACCTTACATGAATCTGCCAAAAGAAGAGAACCCATTCCTTGGCTGGCGCGCGATCCGTATTTGCCTTGACCGTAAAGAAATCTTACATTCTCAATTACGTGCTATCCTGAGAGCTTCTGCATTTGGTAAACTGCGCATTATGTTCCCAATGATTATTTCAGTTGAAGAAATTCGGGAATTGAACGCTGAGCTTGCGCTACTCAAAGAGCAATTACGCAATGAAAACAAAGCATTTGATGAATCGATTGAAGTTGGCATCATGGTGGAAACGCCTGCTGCTGCAACCATTGCTCATCATCTGGCAAAAGAAGTTGACTTTTTTAGTATTGGGACAAACGATCTAACTCAGTATACTCTTGCGGTAGACCGTGGTAATGAGCTGATTTCTCATCTCTATAACCCAATGTCACCAGCGGTGTTGAGCTTAATCAAGCAGGTTATTGATGCCTCACACGCAGAAGGTAAGTGGACAGGCATGTGTGGAGAGCTTGCCGGTGATGAGCGCGCCACGCTGTTGCTCCTGGGCATGGGGTTGGATGAGTTCAGCATGAGTGCAATATCAATTCCACGCATTAAAAAGATCATCCGTAATACTAATTATGATGATGCAAAAGCACTGGCAGAGCAGGCCTTGACTCAGCCAACAGCAAAGGAATTGATGGATTTGGTTGACACCTTTACCAGAGAAAAAACACTCTGCTAAGAATTAGCCAGAATACGGTCCCATTAAACAATTAGGAGAAGATTCATGGGTCTGCTTGATAAATTGAAATCTCTGGTTTCAGACGATAAAAAAAATAGTGGCAGTATTGAAATTATCGCACCATTGTCAGGTGAGATAGTCAACATCGAAGATGTTCCAGATGTTGTTTTTGCCGAAAAAATCGTTGGTGATGGTATCGCTATTAAACCAACCGGCAACAAAATTGTCGCTCCTGTTGATGGCACCATTGGCAAGATCTTCGAAACAAATCATGCTTTTTCTATCGAATCTGATAGTGGCATTGAGCTATTCGTCCATTTTGGTATTGATACTGTTGAACTGAAAGGTGAAGGCTTTAAACGCATTGCCGAAGAAGGTCAACGGGTACAAAAAGGTGATTTGGTTTTAGAGTTTGATCTGGCATTTCTGGAAGAAAGAGCTAAATCAACCTTAACTCCTGTTGTTATTTCTAACATGGATGAAATTAAAGAGTTAACGAAAATAAATGGCTCCGTAGTCGTCGGTGAGTCAGTCATCATGCGAATCAAAAAGTAGCTGAATACATCACTGATGAGCTGTATGTGGATCGCCTCTGTTTTATCAGGTAAGCATAAAAGTATCTGATAAAACAGGGCGATTTCTTTATAAGCCGGTAAACGGTCACGTATTCAATGTGTTGTTCTTCATTTATAATGCTTATTTTTGCGAGATAGCATACATGGCCACAGTGGAAGTAAAGTGTCGGTTTTGTCACCAAACGAAGGATGTTAAAAAACATGGTATTGGTAAAGGCGGTCACCAACGTTATCGTTGTTTATACTGTAACCGTACTTTCCAGCTCGATTATGCTTATCGAGCCTGTCAAGCCGGAATAAAAGAACAAGTCGTCGATCTTGCGATGAACAATGCCGGTATCCGTGATACTGCCAGAACCCTGCATATCAGTATAATTCAAGGTAGCCTCTTGGTGTACTCCTTACGTAACCGAATTAAGCGCCTGAACCGTAAAGACGCTCGGGTATTCAAAGTCTCCTATAATGCATGACAAAGTCATTGGCACTTTCATTGAACGTGAATATTATATTTGAGGGTGATCAACGCTTTGAATACATAACCGATTTTTAGGGAGGATGATATTTCAGACCATAGCATGGTTAATAAGACTACAGTCTGAATGTAGAAAGGAAAATAAAAAAGAATATGGGTCAATTAAAAACGCCAGTAGATAAATATCTATCGCCGCGATCGCAAATAATTACCACGATTATCGCTCCAGGGTTTTCAGCCGCGATACGTAACGCGCCAAAAACTGCGCCACCAGAGCTTACGCCACAAAAAATACCTTCCTGTTGGGCCAACAAGCGCATGGTATTTTCCGCTTCCGTTTGGGTGATATTCAGGATCTGATCCACCAGCTCTGCCTGATAAATGCCCGGCATATAGGCCGGAGACCAACGACGAATACCAGGAATATGACTATTTTCCTCAGGTTGTAATCCGATAACTTTCACTCTGTCTGACTGAGATTTCAAATAGCGACTCACTCCTGTAATCGTGCCTGTCGTTCCCATACTGGAAACAAAGTGCGTGATCCGTCCCTGTGTTTGCTGCCAAATTTCCGGGCCAGTAGTCTTAAAATGAGCCAGTGAATTATCCGTATTATTAAATTGGTCTAGAACTTTTCCTTCCCCATTCTTCTCCATTTCCTGTGCCAAATCCCGCGCACCTTCCATTCCCAATTCTTTACTGACTAAAATTAATTCAGCACCGTGAGCCCGCATTGATGCCTGTCTCTCAAGGCTCATACTTTCAGGCATCAATAATTTTAGGCGATATCCTTTTACCGCTGCTATCATCGCCAGTGCAATACCGGTATTACCACTCGTTGCTTCAATCAAAACATCACCCGGAGTGATTTCCCCACGCAATTCCGCTTGCAGGATCATCGAAAGCGCAGCTCTGTCTTTTACGGAACCCGCCGGATTATTACCTTCCAGCTTTACCCAAATCTCAGCGTCAACACATTCTGTCATTCGTTGTAATTTCACCAGCGGTGTATTACCTATAAATTCTTCCAAGTTTGCCACAGCATCACCTAATTCATATGAGAATGGATAAATAAATAATCATATTAAGAAAACTGTAGCAAGACATTAAGCAAAAAATCCCTACTTCCTTGCATTACAGGAAATAGAGATTCAATATAAAGATGAATTAAATCAGGCAGATTCAGCAAATCGCAACACTTTTAATGGCAAATCCCCTGCATACAAGCGGGCGCCTGTGCCACCAATAAAATAGTCATTTCCCCTAACTGGTATGGTGGAGTCATCCCGCCAAATCACTGACAGGTATTCATCGCCCCATCCTAGCGGTTGAACAGACAGGAGGAAAAAATGACCGCGCGGGCTCACTTCCACAACCTGCACTGGCAAAGGACAAGCAGGTGTTTGCTTGGCACTCAGCATCATATCCCAAGGCCGAAAAAATACATCAACATTTCCTTGATGTAGCGGAGTGATATTCAATGGAAAAATTTTCCCGCCAATCCAGAGTTGGGAACCTTTAATTTCACCATTCAGTTTGTTTATTTCCCCCATGAATTCAAGGACAAATCGGCTTTCCGGTTCATTCCATACTTGCTGAGGAGTACCGACCTGTTCAATGCGCCCTTGATTCATAAGTACTACTCTGTCGGCCACTTCCATTGCCTCTTCTTGATCATGGGTGACAAATACGCTGGTAAACTTCAATTCTTCATGTAACTGCCGCAACCAACGACGTAACTCCATACGAACCTGAGCATCTAATGCACCAAAAGGTTCATCCAACAAGAGGATCTGTGGTTCAACCGCCAATGCCCTCGCTAATGCCACACGCTGTTTTTGTCCACCAGAAAGCTGCGATGGATAACGTTCTGCCAAATGGGAAAGTTGCACCATATCCAGCAAAGCCATAACTTTACTACGCAGTGCCTCAGCACTAGGACGCTGACGACGAGGAAGAACGGTCAGGCCAAAAGCCACGTTATCGAATACCGTCATATGACGAAATAAAGCATAGTGTTGGAATACAAATCCAACACGCCGATCTTTTGCATGTAGCCGGCTGACATCCTGTCCGTGGAATTTCAGTTGGCCTGCACTCTGCTGCTCAAGCCCTGCGATGATCCGCAACAATGTTGTCTTGCCAGAACCTGATGGGCCAAGCAGAGCTACCATCTCACCAGATTCAATATCCAGTGAAATTTCATTCAGTATCTGAGATCGACCAAAAGATTTACTGATTTTACTGATTTCAATACTCATATCCCGCTCCTAACCTACCCTTGCTGGCGGCTTAAACGCCATTGCAATGCACTTTTGACAATCAGAGTAATAATCGCCATCACCGCCAATAAGGCCGCGGCCGTAAATGCGCCAACCGTGTTGTAATCTTGATACAACAGCTCAACCTGCAAAGGCAGCGTATAGGTTTCACCGCGAATGGCCCCCGAGACTACAGACACAGCACCAAATTCCCCAATCGCCCGCGCATTGGTCAAAACAACGCCATATAACAATGCCCAACGAATATTTGGCAATGTCACACGCCAAAACATCTTCCAACCGGAGGCGCCCAATAATATGGCGGCTTCATCTTCCTGATTACCTTGACTCAACATCACCGGCACCAATTCACGGACCACAAACGGACATGTTACAAACACTGTCACCAATACCATACCAGGCCATGAGAACATCAATTGGATGTCATAACTTCCCAGCCAACTTCCTAACCAGCCATTAGCACCATAAAAAAGCAGATAAAGTAACCCAGCTACAACCGGCGAAATCGCAAACGGAATATCAATTAATGTCAGCAATAATTGTCTGCCTGGGAATTGGAAACGTGTCACTAACCATGCTGTCATCACACCAAAAACCAAATTAAGGGGGACGGTAATAAGCGCAATCATCACGGTCAGCCAGATAGCGTGCAGCATATCGGAATCGAAAAGGTTCTGGGCAACCATGTCGATTCCTTTAGAAAAAGCAGTCAAGAAAATCCATGCTATCGGTATGATCAACAACAGAAGAGAGAAAAGTACACCAGTGCCGATCAATAACCATTTTCCCCAATTTATAGAGAAACGTTGTGCCACTGTATATGCGGACAATTCAGTCATTAATGCCCCCCTATCCGTTTACCAAAGCGGCTTTGCAATATATTGACGCTAAACAGCAGTAATAACGACGCAGCGAGGATGACGGAAGCAATCGCACTGGCAGCCGGATAATCAAATTCTTGCAGGCGGACAAAGATCATCAGGGAAGCAACTTCAGTTTGCCAGGCAATATTGCCGGCAATGAAAATCACAGCACCAAATTCTCCCAGACTACGAGTAAAAGAGAGCACAGTTCCGGCAATCAATGCAGGTGAAACCTCAGGTAATACAACCCGCCGAAAAGTTTGCCAACGGTTTGCTCCCAATGTCTGTGCGGCCTCCTCGTATTCAGGGCCTAATTCTTCAAGCACAGGCTGAACAGTGCGCACCACAAACGGCAGGCTAGTGAATGCCATTGCGACCGCAATGCCCAGCCAGGTATTGGCGACTTTGATATCAAAATGACCAAGCCAGGCCCCATACCACCCAGTTGCAGAAAAGAGTGTCGCTAGCGTTAAACCAGCAACTGCCGTCGGTAAAGCAAATGGCAAATCCATCAAGCCATCTAATAAACTGCGTCCGGGGAATTGATAGCGCGTTAATATCCAGGCCATCAACATGCCAAAAACCATATTGAACAAACTGGCAACCGCTGCGGCCAACAATGTTACCTTATAAGCGGCAACAACCTGTGGGTTGATGATGACCTGCCAATATTGCGCCCATGTCATACTGGAAAGCTGTACTACCAGAGCACTTAATGGCAATAGCAGGATAAGGCAGACATAAAACAGGCTACAGCCTAAACTCAGCCCAAATCCGGGCAAGACACGTTTGCTAAATACCCGCATTATTTGCGTCCTTCTTTCAATAACTGATCAAGCGTACCGCCAGTATTAAAATGAGTTTTCATCACTTGAGGCCAGTTACCGAATTGTTCTTCGAGGCGAAACAGTTTGGTTACAGGAAAACGGGAGTGCTGTGCTTTCATCACATTTTGATCGATTACACGATAATTAAAACTGGCTATGATTTGCTGGGCTACCGGACTATACAGATAATTTAAATACGCTTTAGCAACTGCTTCCGTACCGTTTTTCTGAACACTTTTATCCACCCAGGTTACAGGGAATTCAGCCAAAATATTCACCGGAGGTACAATAACCTGATAATTATCTTCCCCATACTGTTTACGAATGTTATTAACCTCAGACTCGAAGCTAATCAGTACATCCCCTATACCCCGTTCAATAAAGGAAGTTGTTGCACCACGACCTCCGGTATCAAATACCGCTACATTCTGTAAAAAATGCTGCATCAGTTGGCGAATCTTAAGGGGATCATGCGGATTTTTTTGCTGAAAAGCGCCCCATGCGGCCAAATAGGTATAGCGTCCATTACCTGACGTTTTTGGGTTTGGGAAAATTAACTTGACGTCATTTCGCACTAAATCTTCCCAGGTTTGGATATGCTTGGGATTACCTTTGCGTACCAGAAATGCCATGGTGGAATAATAGGGCGAACTGTTATTCGGCAAACGCTGCTGCCAATTGGCGGGAATGAGATTGCCGCGATCGTGCAAGATCTGAATATCTGTGACTTGGTTATAAGTGACGACATCCGCCCGCAATCCATGCAAAATGGCCAATGCTTGTTTAGATGAACCGGCATGGGACTGTTTGATGGTCAATTTATCCTGCGGGTTCTGTGCATTCCATTGTTTTTCAAATTCCGGATTCAAGCTCAAGAATAATTCTCGTCCAATATCGTAAGAACTATTCAACAACTCAACAGCCAAGGCGTTAGAGCTATAAACGTTGAGACAGGCACAAAACAACAGGCTAGCTATTCCGCTTAATAATTTATTTTTTATTGCCACTATTTTCATCCACACCTTACTCATCACACCATTTGACAACAATTTCTCTACTGTATCCAGAATCTTTATAACAGGGTAGTTTACTGGCTACTGTTTTATATACCGAATTTTTATGAGAAATGATGAAAAGCGATAAGATGTAGAAAATATCAGGTTACAGGTGCCAGCCGCTTTTCAATTATCTGAAACGGTCTGAATTCTGGCACCCTGCCCTTATCACGCAAGTGGATTAAAAGATCTTTTACTTGATATAAAGCCTTTTTAGGTAGTTATCAGGATTGCCAAATAATACGAGAAACTTTCCAGTCCTTCAAAACATCATCAGAAGGCATTAATCCTTCAGGACCTTCCCAAGCTCCAGTAAAAACATAGCTGATATGCTGACTCTGTGAAGCAGTGCAAATGACAGTAGGCGACACAGCGAGATCATGGGAGCGCTGACATTTTCCAAATGCCTGATTATAGAGATCAGAAAAAGGCGTACCTATTTTCGTTCCCCAAACTGTTTTCACCTCATCATCCAACACGTCAATACGATCAACTTTACCATTGACCAGACCGTGAAACTCCAGTTTTACCTGACCATCTTCCATACCCTGAATAACACTCACTAACTTGCCATTTTGCATCTCCATGCCACTACGCAGACGATATTTTCCCTCCAATCCTGTTTCGATAGCAGATTGAGTCATATCCGTCTGTTTATTGATTTTCCCTATACCTTGCTCAGAAACACTTAATGAACTGCCAAACCAATTAAAAGGCGATAAGGCAGGCCATGACATTCTTAAAGTTCCGGCACAAGCCGTCAACAAGAATGAGCATCCAACCAAACTGCTAGCCAGCATAACCTTCTTCTGTTTAGAACAGGAATTAAATGCAAAAAATTTATCCATCTCTGTTTTCTTAACCTTTGGCTCTATGGAATTGTCATTTGATATCTATCAGACCACATTCCTAAAAAAACATTCAATTGTAAATATACAAACCATTCATCAACAAGATCATGTTTAAAAGATGTTATTGATTAAGTATTGCACATCCATTTATAAAATAAACTGCATGATCGAATAACATTAATTAATGATATCTTCATCCGTTATCTATATCGGCTATCGGCTAATGCTTATTTTTATATCTCACTGTTATGATTCATTGGCTAAGTAATATAACTCAGGAGAGAAATGATGAATATTCCCTATCAATATCATGTTGATTATCAGCAGCCTTCTGACTGGACTGTATTAAAAGGAAAGTCCATATCTTCTATACCTGAGCATTATTTCCTATCTAAGGATGAAAATGGAAATATTAAGGTGGTGCTTTACATTGATAATAAAAAGCCTGCAATGTCAAAAGATCTCCTTATTATAAAGAACAAATATATGAGGAGATGGACGCACTCTATTCATGTTTCATCAAAAAATATTGATTGAAAAAGATAATAATGACTAAATAGAGAGCGTATATAAATAGTATGATTCTATTCAGCCATTGCATGGCTTGTATATTTATCTAACAATTCATTTAATCAATAATCAATCGCTTGCTAAACATGACCTTTTCCTGACCCAAATAATCATATTCCATTTTTTCACACATGCAGATTGTTGCATCATTTTCTTCTGGAACCACAATCAAAATACTGGGGCAACCTCTGGCCAATAATTTCTTTTCCAGACGGGAGATCAATGCATTGGCTATTCCCCTGCCTCTGAATTCAGGATGCACTCCCAGATAATAAGCATGACCACGATGCCCATCATAACCGCCCATAACTGTACCAACCACCTCTCCCGCAACTTCAGCAACCAGAAATAAATCAGCATCATGGGTGAGTTTACGCTCAATATCTATTTCTGGATCATCACCAGAGTTAATCAAATCACAACGTTCCCAAAGTGTGATAACGGCTTCAAAGTCGTCTGGCCGAAATACCCGAATTTCCATAGTTAGTAAGCCTATTTAATAAGCAGTTGAATCAATGTTAATTATCACTACTTTTATTTTGGAATCAATCTGAAAATGCGTTTACTGATACTAGCAGGTATACTACATGTCTTTATAATTAACCAAAATGAAAACAGAAATGAATATACCTAATATATATCAAGTTAAAAATTTTTTCCTCTCATTACAGGATCACCTCTGCAAGCAGTTAGAACAACTTGATGGTCAATCAACCTTCATGGAAGATTGCTGGCAACGAGAAGATGGTGGTGGCGGAAGAAGCCGTGTGTTAACGGAAGGTAAGGTTTTTGAAAAAGCCGGTGTGAATTTTTCACATATTTCTGGAGCTTCAATGCCCGCTTCTGCTACAGCTCATCGTCCTGAGTTAGCAGGTCGCAGTTACCAAGCCATGGGAGTTTCTCTCGTCATTCATCCACTTAATCCCTATGTCCCAACCAGCCATGCAAATGTGCGTTTTTTTATTGCTGAAAAAGAAGGTGAGCCTCCTGTATGGTGGTTTGGCGGTGGCTTTGATCTCACACCTTTTTATGGTTTCGAAGAAGATGCTATTCATTGGCATACCGTGGCCAAAAATTTATGTCAACCATTCGGTGATGATGTTTATCCTAAATATAAAAAATGGTGTGATGATTACTTTTTTATTAAGCACCGCAATGAACCCCGTGGCATTGGTGGTTTGTTTTATGACGACCTGAATACGCCTGATTTTGATACCTGCTTTAATTTCACGCAAGCTGTCGGACATGGATTCCTGTCTGCCTATTTACCTATTGTAGAAAGAAGAAAAGATTTAATCTGGGGTGAGCATGAAAGACAATTCCAATTATATCGTCGAAGCCGCTATGTTGAATTCAATCTTGTTTGGGACAGGGGAACGCTTTTTGGCCTGCAAAGCGGTGGAAGAACTGAATCCATATTAATGTCCATGCCCCCATTAGTGCGTTGGGAATATGGCTACTCTCCAGAAAAAAACTCCCCAGAATCTGAATTATATACTTCATTTCTGATAAAGAAAGATTGGGTATGATAATTCAAAACAGGAATACAAGACAATTTCTTTATTCCTGTTTTACTCCTTGTTTATAAAAAAATTAACCTAAAATAGATGGGTTATTTATCATAATACTGATAAAAATATTTATTATTTTTCATTAGCAATACCCTGCCATAAAAAGTCAATACTTACACTAATGACTCTCCTATTAATTACAGCTAGTATTCAATCCGGGCCCGAAAAAACGAATACAACATCTAACAACAAAACAGGGTATTATTATGAGCAATAATCAAACCAACATATACAGCTTAATTCCTCCATTTGTTCTGGAACATATCTCTGATGATTGTGATGCGTATACTAATCAATATGTATTAAAAACATTAGGTCATGTTTATCAATTGATGAATGCGCCTGCTGAAGAAACTATTTCTCAACAGGATAAACAAGAAACTAAAAAAGAGGTGAACGATAAACTGCATCGAACTATCTATGATGCTAAAAATAAAGAGGAATTTCCAGGGGAAGAGTTATCTCGCGGCGAAGGTATGCCAGAAAGTTCTGATGATTCAGTTAATGAGGCTTATGAGTATATTGGTAAGACTCATGAATTCTATAAAAAAGTTTTCGGCCGCAATTCTCTTGATAACAAAGGAATCAAATTAGTTGCTACAGTACATTATGGAAAAAATTATCTGAATGCATTCTGGACCAGAAAACAAATGGTATTTGGTGATGGTGATGGAAAATACTTCAATCGTTTTACCTCTGCCATTGATATTATAGCTCATGAGTTAACCCATGGTGTTATCGAAAGCGAAGCTGGGCTGGATTATATCTATCAATCTGGTGCACTTAATGAATCCATCGCAGACGTATTTGGCATTATGGTAAAACAATATGTTAATCACCAAAAAGTCGATGAATCCAATTGGCTGTTAGGCCAAGGTTTACTGGGGCCAAAATTTAATCCAGAAAATAAATCTGATGTTAGCTTACGCACTTTTGTTAACCCCGGAAGTGCATTTTCTGGAGATAAGCAAGTTGGTCACATGGATCTGTATGAAGATCTCCCCTTTATAATTGATAATGGCGGCGTTCACATACACTCAGGCATTCCTAACAGGGCATTTTATTTAGTGGCGATGGAGTTAGGAGGCTATGCCTGGGAAAAAGCAGGAAAAATTTGGTATGAAACGCTACTGGATAAACGTCTATCTTCAAATGCAGATTTCGAAGATTTTGCCAAACTGACGATTGATAATGCTGAAAAATTATTCAACAAGAAAACGTCAGATATTGTTAGTCATGGTTGGAAAGAAGTGGGTGTTCTACTTTCCGAAGAATAATGAAATTACCATTAATAAAATACTAATTCATATTTTAAGCAGTAACATTAAGATAATCCTAAAACAAATGATAAAGGGTTAAGGATAACCCTTTATTATATTTATAAATTAATATTTTAGATCCCAACAAAAACACCCTCCATTAGTAGAAAATATCATCATTTAGATTAATAATTAATTAAAGTCCCTAGAGATAAAATATGCATAACATCTAAAAATCGGGGGTATCATTATGCGAAACCATCAAGATAAATTAAATAAATCTGGTATCATCCCACCCTCTTTATTGGAATACGTTGTTAAAATTTGCGGCCAAATTGACAAATCATACATATTAAAAACATTAGATCATGTTTACAATCTAATGAATAGTCCTGCTGAAATGGATATATTAAATCATGGATATCAGCCAGGTTTTGACAACAAATTAAATAGAACTATTTACAATGCTGAATATAATGATCAATACCCAGGGGATAAATTAATTTTATGCGAAGGCATGGCTGTGATTGATGATATCGCAGCCACTGAGGCTTATAATTATCTTGGTAAAACATATGAGTTTTATCAAGAAATTTTCGGTCGTAATTCTATTGATAATAAGGGTCTTAAATTAGTTGCTACTGTGCATTACCAAAAAAACTATATGAATGCATTTTGGAATAATAATCAAATGGTCTTCGGTGATGGTTATGCCCCTTATTTTAACTGTTTCACTTCCTGTATTGATATTACTGCACATGAACTCACTCATGGAGTAACTGAAAGTGAAGCAAATCTTGATTATGCCTATCAGTCAGGTGCACTAAACGAATCGATCTCAGATGTATTCGGTATTATGGTAAAACAGTATGCAAATAATCAAAAGGCTAATGAATCTGATTGGTTGATAGGCCAGGGAATATTTGGCCCTGTACTTAATCCGAACAATGATCCTAATATTGCCTTGCGCTCATTCAAAAATCCTGGAACAGCAAACCCAAAAGATAATCAAGTTGGTCATATGGACCAATATCAAGATTTATCCGTCAGAGATGATAACGGAGGTGTCCACAAGTATTCTGGTATTCCTAATAAGGCATTCTATTTATTGGCAACAGCGTTGGGAGGGTATTCTTGGGATCAAGCTGGAAAAATTTGGTATAACACATTATTGGACAAACGATTATCCCACAAAGCCAGTTTTAATGATTTTGCACAACTAACCGTTGATAATGCTAACACATTATTTGGCAAAGAAATTTCAGATATTGTGACTCATTCATGGAAACAAGTCGGGACTTTACTCTAAAAGTTGTAATACCTCTCTAATCATTCAAGACCAGGGAAGGTCTTGATTACATTTATATATTTATCCTTAATTTAATTAAACTAATCATCTTATCTCTCCATGTCATATCATAAAAAAATTTACATTTTTAGTAGTGACTAACATGGTTAGTTTGGCTACTATTCAGATTAGGCAAAATATACGCCAACACCATAACATACATACAAAATAGGGCATTATCATGATTGACAATAAAGCAAAAAAACAAAATATAATCCCCCCTTATTTATTGGAGTATATTGCAAAAACCTGTGATACTAATGACAAAGAGTATGTTTTGAAAACATTAGATCATGTTAATAAACTTATGAAGCAATCAACCAAAGAAGAGACCTTAGACTCTGGAGATGATCCTTTATTGTATAAAAACAGAAAAAAACCTGAATCAGAAGACAGTTATTCATTATCAGGAAAGTAGGGGTACTCTCTGATTTTTATGCTTTTTAATATAAAAAAAAGAAATACCTAAATTAATAAAACTAAATATACAATAAATCTATTGATAAATTTGAAAGATTTTAACGCTAATTAGATTAATTCTTAAAATCATTTCTATCTGCTCTGTTTTATGATGGTTAATTATTCTTTAAATGCAGAAATAATAAAGGGCTAAAAATAGCCCTCTATTTATATCAATATTTTTAAATAATTACCGTTTTTTCAGATGTTCCATTAAACGCTTACGTTTACGGAGCTGAGTTGCTGTTAATGTATTTTTCTTATCCGCATAAGGATTAGCTCCTTCTTTAAATTGGATACGGATAGGTGTTCCCATCACCTTCAAAGAACGACGGAAATAATTCATCAAATATCGCTTATAGGAATCAGGTAAATCTGTTACCTGATTACCGTGGATAACCACGATAGGTGGGTTATATCCACCAGCATGGGCATATTTCATTTTCACCCTACGACCACGGATCATTGGTGGCTGGTGATCATCTTCTGCCATGCGCATTATACGGGTCAATAAGGAAGTACTAACGCGACGAGTTGCACTTTCATAGGCTTCCAGAATTGATTCAAATAAATTCCCAACACCACTACCATGTAGTGCAGAAATAAAGTGAATACGGGCAAAATCAACAAAACCCAAACGCAGCTCAAGCATATCTTTGACGTGATCTTTGTCTTCCTGACTCATGCCATCCCATTTGTTGATGGCAATAACCAGAGAACGACCACTGTTAAGAATAAAACCAAGCAGAGAGAGATCTTGATCAGAAATGCCTTCACGGGCATCCACTACCAGTAATACAACATTGGCATCTTCAATCGCCTGGAGCGTTTTAATCACAGAGAATTTTTCAACTGTTTCAGTGACTTTTCCACGCTTACGAACGCCCGCGGTATCAATCAAAATATATTCACGACCATCACGCTCCATGGGAATATAAATGCTGTCACGGGTGGTACCAGGCATATCAAAAACGACAACACGCTCTTCACCGAGGATACGGTTAGTTAATGTGGACTTACCCACATTGGGGCGGCCAACAATCGCAAGTTTCAGAGGCAAAGTTGTAGGATCAAATGCCTCCTCCTCTTTTTCTTGTTCAGCAGAAGCATCCAATTCGGCTTGTTCCATTTCTGCCCAATAAGCTGCGTTAGCCTCTTCTTCCGTTAATTCAACTTCTTCTTTCGTTTTTTCTTTATCAGAAAACGGCAATAACACACGTTCAATCAATTGTGTTACACCACGGCCATGAGAAGCTGCGATGGAATAAACATCGCCTAAACCGAGTGAATAAAACTCAGCTATAGAAGTATCAATATCGATACCATCGGTTTTATTAGCCACCAAAAAAGTTGCTTTTTCACGGCTACGCAGATGCTTGGCAATCGAATGGTCAGCAGGCATCAATCCCGATCTGGCGTCAACCATAAATAGAACAATATCAGCCTCTTCTATGGCCATAAGAGATTGCGTAGCCATATGCGTTTCTACGCCCTCTTCCGTACCATCGATACCCCCCGTATCAATGATAATGAATTCCTGCCCTTCAACCTCTGCCCGTCCATATTTACGATCACGGGTTAAGCCAGGGAAATCCGCTACCAGCGCATCTCTGGTTCGGGTTAATCGGTTAAATAAGGTGGATTTTCCAACATTGGGGCGCCCAACCAGCGCAACGACAGGTATCATTTTCTTGATGCCTCATGACTAGATTTAAATCGATACCCTGCTGAAAGTGACATCTTGATATTGTTCATCACAGCAAGATACAAAGATACTAAAAAGACGAAACGGCCCCTGTTATATCCAGGAGCCGTATAATTTCGTGTTATTTAAAACACGCTCTGAAGTTAGCGGGTATACAAATAAACTGTACCGTCCTTCGCTTGCAGCATCAGTTTATCGCTGGCAACAACCGGACGACTCAACAGGCCGGAACCATCAACCTTGTTCTGCGCCACAAATTTGCCATCAGCCATATTCAACCAATGCAAGTAACCTTCAGCATCACCAACAACCAGATAGCCATTGTACATTTCCGGTGCTGTCAGGTTACGGTGCAAGAGATCATTTTGCGACCATAATGTCACGCCATCACTCTTGCGCAGGGACAAGATATGATCATCTTGATCAACAATGAAAATATTGTTGTCAGTGACCACCATATCATGCACCGATCCCAGATCACGCTTCCAGATGATCTGGCCTGAACGCATATCCATTGCCACCAAATTGCCGTTATAAGCAATCGCGTAAATAATATTGTCAGAAATAACCGGGGTCATATCGACATCATTCAGGCGATCTATTTCGGTAGAACCTGTTACCTGAGAAATACGCTGCTGCCAAATTAGTTGCCCCTCAGACAGCAGAACCGCACTAATACGACCATTATCACCACCTACAATAGCTGCACCATAAGCCACGGCAGGAGCGGATTCACCACGAACGGACAACGAAGGTGTATCCATGTTAACTGACCAAGCAATACGACCATCGGTTTCGTTTAATGCCTGCAACATACCATTACCGGTATGAATCAAGACAAAGCCATCACTCACGACAGGACGGGACAACGCTTCGCCGGCAACCGTTGACTCCCATTCAACCTTACCGTCCGTTACATCCAATGCGATGACTTTTGCTTTTTCTGTGCCAACATACAGGCGATCACCGGACACAGTCAAACCGCCAGAAAGCAGCGCCGGCAAACGGGATGACAATAGACCTGTTTTTTCTGACAAATCCGTTGCCCATATTTCTTTGCCGCTGTCTATATCAAATGCTTTGACAACACCATGACGGTCAGCAACATAAGCTGTCGAACCCTGCCAGGTCGGTGATAAGTGAGAATAATACTCCCCCGTACCACTCCCAACGGACTTATCCCAAACGATACGAGGTTTGAATTGATTTTCAACCTTCGGTAACGGTGACATTGTTACCGTATCCTGTTCACTTGAACAACCTGCCAGCAGAACAGAAGCAACCAGCCCAACCAAGAGTGTTTTTCGCAGCTGCATTATGAAGTTGGCTCCCTTAGTTGGATAAATTATTAAGTTTGATTTTCATAAAATCCTTAATTACCTGCGGGCCATCAAGTCCAAGCCCTGTGGAATAGGCTGCACGGGCGCCAGCAATATCCCCTTTTTTAGCCAGAATATCCCCACGAATATCCTCAACCATAACCTGCCAGCCTTTGCCTTTGACCAAATCCAGCGTTTTCAATGCAACATCTGTTTTATCTTCTGCCAATTGAACTCGAGCCAGACGAAGGTTAGACAATGCTTGCATGTCCCCATCTTTAGCTTTACCGGATGCCGCTAGCAAATTTTTCTCTGCCTGAGCCAAATCATTCTGAGCAACAGCCTGTTTTGCCAGTTCCAGATCAGCCATAATACCGTAGACATTGTTCGTCTCATTAGCGAACTTTTCTACGGCAACAACATTTTCTTTCGACCCAGACGCCAGTGATTTGTTCAATTCTTCAAATACTGCCGCCGTATTATGCAATTGGTTAGTTTGGTGACTCTGCCAGTAACGCCAACCCAACAAAGCACCAATACCTAGCACCAGGCCAACAGCAAGGTATTTACCGTTGGTAGATAAAAAACGCTTTATCGCGTCAACTTGTTCAGTTTCTGTGGTATAGACTTGCACTAGAGTCTTTCTCCTTAGCCTAACAGTTCGCTCAAACGCGCTGCGACCGCTTGTTGTGACAACGTTTCTTGTTCACCGCTGCGTAAATCTTTCACTGTAATATTGCCTGCCTGAATTTCATCTTCTCCCAGAATCAAGGCAACTTTGGCACCGTGTTTACTCGCACGTGTCAACTGTTTCTTAAAGTTACCACCGCCATGGTTGGTCATCAAACGCAATTCTGGCAGTTGATCACGGATTTTTTCGGCCAATATCAATGCCGCTTGCTGGCTACCTTCACCAAAGGAAGAGAAATAAACATCGGCAACGGTCAGATCAGCAACAAAGTCAGGATTGGCCTCCTGCACCAACAAGACCATACGTTCCATGCCCATGGCAAAACCAACTGCTGGTGTTGCCTTACCGCCCAATTGTTCAACCAAGCCATCGTAACGACCACCAGCACAGACAGTTCCCTGCGCACCCAACGCTGATGTTACCCATTCAAAAACAGTACGGTTGTAATAATCAAGGCCGCGAACCAGACGCTGGTTGATACGGTATTTGATCCCTGCGCTATCAAGTATCTGACACAATCCATCAAAGTGTTCTTTTGATTCTGCATCAAGATAATCAAACAACTCCGGGGCATCATTCAAAAGTTGCTGAATTTCAGGGTTCTTAGAGTCCAATACACGCAGTGGATTGGTATACATGCGGCGTTGACAATCCTCGTCCAGCTTCTCTTTGTGTTGTTCAAGGAATGCCACCAATGCCTCACGATAATTTGCACGGGCTTCTAATGAACCAATTGAGTTCAATTCAAGTGTGACGTGATCAGCAATGCCGAGCTCGCGCCACCAACGTGCTGTCATTAAAATAAGTTCAGCATCAATATCTGGCCCTTGTAAGCCAAACACTTCGGCTCCTAACTGATGGAATTGACGGTAACGGCCTTTTTGTGGACGCTCATAACGGAACATAGGCCCGATATACCATAAGCGCTGTTCCTGATTGTACAGCAGACCATGCTGAATACCGGCACGGACACATCCTGCGGTATTTTCTGGGCGCAGGGTCAAGCTTTCACCATTGCGATCGTCAAAAGTATACATCTCTTTTTCGACAACATCAGTTACTTCCCCAATTGCACGTTTGAATAACGGGGTCTGCTCTACAATCGGTGTCCGAATTTCGCTAAAACCATAACCTGACAGCACACGCTTCACCGTAGATTCAACTCGTTGCCAAATGGCCGTTTCAGCAGGAAGGCAGTCGTTCATGCCACGAATAGCTGGGATATTTTTTGCCACGTTTTATCTCTTATTAATATTTATACAATGCCATCGATTATAAAAGCGAATACTTGCAAGGTTCAATCTGCAAGCAAATCTATATACTCATATCCCCAATAAATTACTCATCAAGCTGATTGATGCTGATTCGGTTCTTAGCATCGAGGATAGCTGCCTTCGCCCGAATTTTCGCCTCAAGTTGATCAATCAAGTTGTTATTGTCAAAACGCTCTTTTTGACGAATACCATCTTCATAAAAGCCGCTTTTTGTTTTCGCCCCCGTTACGCCAAGCGTTGAAACTTCTGCTTCTCCTGGGCCATTCACGACACAACCAATGATTGAAACATCCATCGGAGTGATTAAGTCTTCAAGGCGCTGTTCAAGCGCATTAACCGTACCGATAACGTCAAATTCTTGGCGCGAACAAGTTGGACAGGCAATGAAATTAATGCCCCGTGAACGAATACGCAATGCTTTCAGAATATCAAAACCGACTTTAACTTCTTCTACTGGATCTGCGGCCAACGAGATACGCAGCGTATCGCCAATTCCTTCTGACAACAAAATGCCAAGGCCAATTGAAGATTTCACCGCACCAGCACGCGCCCCGCCAGCTTCCGTAATGCCCAAATGCAGCGGTTGATCAATTTTTTGCGCCAGTAAACGGTATGCCCCAACCGCCAGAAAAACGTCCGAGGCCTTGACGCTTACCTTAAATTGATCGAAGTTCAGGCGATCAAGAATATCCACATGGCGCATTGCCGATTCAACCAACGCTTCTGGTGTGGGTTCACCATATTTTTCTTGTAGATCTTTTTCCAGCGATCCACCATTAACCCCAATGCGAATCGGAATGTTATTGTGGCGGGCACAATCCACAACCTGACGAATACGCTCTTCGTTACCGATATTGCCAGGATTGATGCGCAGACAGTCAACACCATATTCCGCAACTTTCAGGGCAATGCGGTAATCGAAATGAATATCGGCAACAAGAGGGGTATTGACTTGCTGTTTGATGGACTTGAACGCTTCGGCTGCATCCATTGTTGGAACAGACACCCGAACGATATCAACACCTACACGCTCTAACGCTTTAATTTGATTGACTGTCGCTTCAACATCAGTTGTTCGTGTGTTAGTCATTGATTGCACTGCAATCGGAGCGCCATCCCCGATAGGCACATTACCGACATAAATACGTGTGGATTTACGTCTTTTTATCGGTGATTCATTATGCATTTTTACATTACTCCCCTACATCCCTGTATTTTTGTTTATAAGAATTACAACTATGCTGTGGTGAATAATTTTGCCAAAACAGTTAAGGCATTTATTTCAGTGTCAGTTTAGCCGTGATGCCTTTCTTCACGAAGGAACTCAGATCCACGGGTTTTCCCTGGAACTGAACCTTAACCTTGGATGGTACGCCAATATTCACCGAATAAGGTAAATTACCGGAAAGTTTCAGGCTATCCCCTTTCTTTTTTATGCCACTAAACAACACTTTACCTTTGGCATCTTCGACTGCCAGCCAACATTCACCGCTGAAATCTATCACTAACTCATCGTTACTGGCCGTATTGATACTATTTACATCAGTCGATGATGGACTCACAACCGCACTATTCACTTCTGCATTGGCAGCAGCAGTTGTATTTTCTGGCGTTGCATTGGTTGCAGATTGATTTGTTGCTGTGGATACCGGCACACTGGAAGATACGGGAACATTACTGTTTATTTCTGTACGATTTGCCTCTGCCGACGATGTTTTTTCTTGGGAAACACCAGATTGAGCAGTCGCTACGGATTGATTTTCTTTAAGAGGTGCTACATTATTTTCCCCGGCACTTGGGGTCAGTCGGTCATTTTCAGAATCTGTTGCCTGACTATTCTGAGCAGTTGATTGTGTGACCATTGAAGACAGTTCTGTTTGTTGTACTTTATAGTTCTGCCACCACCACAGGAATGTCATTCCCAGCAACACAATAATAACAGCCCATGTTATCTTCATTAGCCAACCGTCACGTTTCTTGCGTTTTTTCCCCGCTGAAAAGCTTTGCATAGGTGCCGTTTTTATGGCCTTGGAGGGGATCTGTTTATCCAGAGTACTCAAGATTTCAGATTCAGGCACCTGAACCAATTTTGCATAGGCACGAATATACCCACGAAGGAATGTCGGTGAAATATTTGACGGGATATTATCTTCTTCAATATCACGAACAGTGGACAGTTTAAGACACAAGCGATCTGCCACAGTTTGCTGAGAAAGCTCATGTTTTTCACGAGCCTGACGCAGAATCTGACCTGTTGTCAGATTGGCTTCTTCTGGATAAGTTTCAGTCTTCATTAGCAAGGGATACTGGTACTGTTCTGGGTTAAAGAATTTACGCAAATTAAGTTAATAGAACATATCACTTAATTTGTGTAGCGAAATCATCTAAATACTGCGTTGAACACAGAAAATCATTTATCACAGCGATAATAGCCTGTGTTGCTTTGCATACTTTTCATGACCAATTGTTCAGCTTTTTCATACTGCTTTTGTTCACAAAGAAAAATATGATAATGACGTACTACGGTATCACTTTCAGCCGCATACTGCATCGCCATTCTGTAATGCTGACTGGCGGTTTCCGGGCGGCCTGCATATTGTTCATGCAGTGCCATGCCCAGATGTGCCTCTGGATGATGAGGTTCCGCCAGCAAGACTTTTTGAAAATGATATTTAGCGGCCGGTAAATTTCGCTCCGCCAAATAAGCCTTCCCTAGCTGCAATCGAGTATCTATGGCAACAATCTGATGGGCGCGATGCGTTGATCGTTCCACACACCCCGTTAACAGGACAAAACAAACTATAGACCAACTTATTGATTTCCGTATCATACCATCTTCATTTATAAGGATATGTTAAACTTTGCCAGATTTTTAGCCATTAATCGATATTAAACGAAAAATTAGACTGTTTTTACCTGAATAGGTTCACCTGCCTGACGTTTTTTCAGGGTTCGCTTGGTTCTGTCAATGACATCACCGGCAAGCTGCCCACATGCTGCATCAATATCATCTCCCCTCGTTTTACGCACGATGGTTGTAAAACCGTATCCCATCAGGACTTTGGCAAAACGATCGATGCGGCTGTTCGAGCTGCGTCCATAAGGGGCGCCTGGGAACGGGTTCCACGGGATCAGGTTGATCTTGCTGGGAGTATCTTTCAGGCATTCGGCTAATTGATGGGCCTGCTCAACGCTGTCATTGATATGATCAAGCATCACATACTCCACCGTAACACGTCCCTGATTAGCATTGGATTTTGTCAGGTAACGACGTACTCCTGCCAGGAATTCTTCAATATTGTACTTGCGGTTAATTGGCACAATTTCATCACGAATATCGTCAGTGGGTGCATGTAAAGAAATTGCCAGTGCAACATCGATCATATCTCCCAGTTTATCCAGTGCAGGAACAACACCGGACGTTGACAATGTCACACGGCGTTTCGACAAACCAAAGCCGAAGTCATCCATCATGATTTCCATTGCGGGCACGACATTATTCAAATTGAGTAGTGGTTCTCCCATTCCCATCATCACTACGTTGGTAATGGGACGACGACCACTGGATTTCAGTGATCCTATAATCTTGGCGGCGCGCCAAACCTGACCAATAATCTCAGAAACGCGCAGGTTACGGTTAAAGCCCTGCTGTGCCGTAGAACAAAATTTACACTCTAAAGCACATCCCACCTGAGATGAAACACACAGTGTCGCGCGATCATCTTCTGGGATATAAACCGTTTCAACCTGTTGACCCCCTACAGTAATCGCCCATTTGATAGTGCCATCTGCAGAGCGTTGCTCTTCTGCCACTTCGGGTGCTCTGATTTCGGCAACTTGTTGCAATTTCGCTCTGAGCACTTTGTTAATATCGGTCATCTGCTCAAAATCGTCATAGCAATAATGATAAATCCATTTCATGACCTGATCGGCACGAAAAGGTTTCTCTCCCATATCGATAAAGAATTGGCGCATTTGTTTACGATTAAGGTCGAGCAAATTGACTTTACCATTTTTCTTTTCAGGCGTGACAGATACGGCGGAAGTTGCAGGTGGTACGGTTTCGTTAAGTTGGGACATTGTTACATCGCCTCGTTGTTACACTTTCGGCTCTATGCTGATCTGATTTCAGCATTAAGTTTTCATGCGGTGACGGCCAATTCAATGATCATTCTCTCTTTTAATCAGAGCTATATTGAATGGACATTGAAATAAAATAATAAACGCCCCGCTGAATCAAATCAGTGGGGCGCATCATTGTACAAACTTTACTGTTTATATGCTACTTAGAAGCTATTACTACATACAACGAAAAGCCTTAGCAGCGAGGAAAGATTTCATCATCACTGAAAAAGTAAGCAATTTCGCGACTTGCAGATTCTGTAGAGTCTGAACCGTGAACCGCATTTTCAGTAAAACTATCTGCGTAATCTGCACGCAGAGTACCCGCTAATGCGTTATCAGGATTAGTCGCACCCATTAGATCGCGGTGACGTTGAACGGCATTTTCACCTTCCAGAACTTGTACCATAATTGGGCCAGAGGTCATGAACTCCACCAGACCATCAAAGAAAGGGCGGCCTTTGTGTTCAGCATAAAAACCTTCCGCTTGTTCGCGTGTCAAATGCAACATTTTGGCCGCGATAATTTTAAACCCTGCACTTTCAAAGCGGGCATAAATAGAACCGATAACATCTTTCTTCACTGCATTGGGTTTAATAATGGAAAAAGTACGTTCAATTGTCATTGCGTAACCTCTTTGGCACTTTCAGCGATGATTCATTTTAATTTTTACGCCCCAAACAAAACTGAAGGGCAACTCTACCCTGTACCTGACAGGGATAAAAATAGGCGTTGATTATAGGAGGAGAGTTTCTGCTTGCCTACAAAAAACACAACATTTTATTAAAACTTTCTTAGCGAAAATATCATTTTTTAGCATAAATCACATTTTCGCTTTGTTATACACGATGAAAATAACCATTTTATAAAATAATGCCTGTTCAGGCGATTAAATCCCAAACAGGCATACTGACTAAGATCATTGAATTAGTGTTTTTCACTCAATGTCAATTATAAAACCTTCTCTGTTACACACTGAATAAAAGGCTTAACTTCTTCAGCTCTTTTTTTGCTTATATCCTGTTTATTTTCATCAGAGACTATAAATTTCCCTGTGAACTTTTTTTTAGGATCTTGGGTGGTTTTATCTGACGTACCAATAATACTGATAGTATATTTGTGTCCCGTCGGTAGTAGGTCTGTACACTCTCTCAGCACTCCCTGACGGGAAGGCTCCTGATTTGTTATTTTCTGATTATCAGTTATTGATGTAACAGCAAACGAAGCAGGTATGTAAAATGCGCCCAGCAGCAAAACATATGAAAAAATTTTCATCTTTTTTCCTCACTGTTTACGTTGAATTAATAATAACCACTATTGCTATTTACTTACTCTAGTCGTCTTTGAATTCCAATATATCTCCCGGCTGGCATTCTAAATATTGGCAAATGGCATTCAAGGTAGAAAATCGAATCCCCTTAATTTTTCCTGTTTTTAGCAAAGAAAGGTTCTGTTCAGTAATGCCAATAGCTTGTGCTAAATCTTTAGATTTAACTTTTCGTTTCGCCATAATCACATCCAGATTTATAAGAATTGCCACGGTATCTCCTATACAATGCTCTGATTTTCATCGTATATATCACATGCTTGGTAAAGAATACGTGAAATGATAGCCAGGCAAACTGAAATGAAAATAGCGACAAAATGACCGGTTGTTAAACTCAATGAGATAAGGCGTTCACCTACTGGTGCCCCAATTGTTAACCATAATGTTAATACAGGCTGACAAAGAATATCTAAAATACTCCATAAAATGACTCCCCAACCCGCATATTCCAAATATCTAACCGTAGTTTTGGAAAAATAATCCCCTTTTCTATAATTGCCAAACAATCGATGAAAAGCCAAAAAACTACCAATCAACGATAATAGTGGGATCGTCGATATCAATATTCCTCCGGTTAATTTCCATGTAGTAAGCGTATCCCTGTCGAAACTGGACAATATCCTCTCAGTCAAAGAAAAGCCTAATCCATATCTTCCCAAAATGAGTTTTGGATCCAGCCAACTAAAAATATTAATCACCATCATCAGGATAATAATTAACAAAGATAATTTAGACATCACCAAGCTGAGTGTTGTTATTCGGGTCAGTTTTTCAGAGGGCATCATGTTTATATCTCACTATTTAACATGATCGAATTATAGATAGTAATTATCGTAAAACAATAATTTTTTCATCTAAAACGTGAATTAAATGATATACAAAAACAAAAAAACATGGACAAGCCCATGCTTTTAATGAAAAATAATTATATTTAATCCCTAATATATCCAAGAGATTTTTGATAGTAGAGCACAGGGTAGAATTGGTGAAATAGCAATGTTATGCATTGTGTTTAAAATCAATTCTATGCTGTAGCAGCGAATTTCATAACAAAGAAAATAGTGTCACGGTAAAGCAATCAAGTAGTTATTGATTAACTACCGGAATAGTATCACGCAACCAACTCCCTAATTTTCGCTGATAAAAAGGTTGGGTATGATGAATCAAGAAATGGCTGATGCCCCCTTCTTGTTCATCAAGCAAACAAAAATCGACAGATTCATCTTCATCAAGATATTTGCAAGCCAGCTCACCAGCCTCTTGAATCAACAAATTAATCTCATTTTCTGCCAATGCCACACTGAATTCCAATCCAATTAATACATTGGGTTTTTCATCCACATTTTTATCATGGGCCATAACTAAAAAAGCCTGCCGAACAGGCTTATGTTGTTTAAATAAGTCAATTAGTGACTCAATAAGCGGAGTCGGTTGTTCTTCTGGTTGACTTAGAGTAATACGGCTCCCGCTAGGAACTTCTATTTCAGTAGCGATAGATCCATTTAATAAATTCATGAAAAATCCCCGACCATACTGTTTTAATTGAAGTTAAAATCACTAAAAATTCAACAATAGCTCCTCATAAGAAGAGCTATTAAGAATAGTTATTTCGGCTTATTGTGCTTTTGTCAGCAATAAATTGGCAATAGTACGTACACCATATCCCGTTGCACCCGCAGCCCATTGTTCAACAGAGGATTTACGGTAAGTTGCTGAACAGTCAATATGTACCCAGCCTTTTTTGTAATTTTCGACAAAGTGCGACAAGAATGCTGCTGCGGTACTTGCTCCTGCCGAATGAGCCGGTGACGCAATGTTGTTCAGATCAGCAAAGTTGGATGGTAGCTGGCTACGATGGAATTCAGCCAGCGGTAAGCGCCAGAACAATTCATTTTCATTATCAGCCGCCACCAGTAAGTCAGATACCAGTTGATCATCAAAACTTAATATTGAGTGATAATCATTTCCTACTGCGGTTTTCGCTGCGCCCGTCAAGGTAGCAGCATCAATAATAAGTTGCGCTTTTTCTGCACTGGCGTCAATCAAACCATCAGCCAGAACCAGACGCCCTTCCGCATCTGTATTCATTACTTCAACCGTTTTGCCGTTACGGTAGTGAATAATATCGCCCAATTTAAAAGCATTACCACTTACCATATTATCTGCGATGCTCAAGAACAATTTTACGCGATGTTTTAAGCCACGGCTGATTGCCAGAGCCAGTGCTCCCGTTAATGTCGCAGAGCCACCCATATCTGATTTCATCGAATCCATGAAATTAGAAGGTTTGAGGCTGTATCCACCGGAATCAAAGGTAATACCTTTACCAACCAGGCAGGCAAAAACAGGCGCTTTTGCATCTTTTGTTGGATTGAAATCTAATGTCAAGAACACGGGATCACGAGAAGAGCCGCGGCCGACAGTATATACCCCCGCATATCCCTGTTCACGTAACTCGTTCCCTTTGACGATGCGATAGCTAACAGCATCACCCGCTACCCCGTGCAATAAATCAACAGCTCTCTGGGCGAGCTGTTCTGGCCCTAGATCTTCTGCCGGAAGGTTGATGGTATCACGCACCCAATCAATGAATTTTATCCTTCTTTCCAGCTCCTGTTTTTCCGCCGCAGGAAGTTGTGGCCATTCAATTGTGCGCAATCCCTTAGGTGAACGAAAGCCCAGCCAAAATGACCAACTTTTTTCCAGATCCCAGCCATCACCCACTAAAGCAATATTGCGAATTCCTTGCCCGTCAATTTTACGCCCGGCACGTTGAATGGCGCCCAGCTTACCATTGCCTTGCAAATGGATTGAGATCCCCTGCTCACTTGAGCTAATTAGTGCTTTTTCACCCCAGCAAGCGTTAGCTGGCTCATAAGACAGTGTTATTGGCATGATTTGTTTTGTCATTTTCTCTCACTTCTTATCTTATTTGTTCACTGTTTCACAGTGAGGGATTAAAAAAACTGGCGATTGCCAGTTTTCCACTAAATACAGACTATGCCAAGCTATTGAGCAAGAATAGATGAGCTTGCACTATTTTTTACTTGAGTTTTTGCCTTGGGCAAATTGTCCACTATTCATATTCATCCAGCCACACCAGTAAGATAGCTTCCAATATTTTTTCGTTGGATTTCTGTGGAT
Organism: Xenorhabdus taiwanensis; assembly: GCF_036512875.1. Classification (GTDB taxonomy): domain Bacteria; phylum Pseudomonadota; class Gammaproteobacteria; order Enterobacterales; family Enterobacteriaceae; genus Xenorhabdus; species Xenorhabdus taiwanensis. The sequence goes on from NZ_AP028978.1 coordinate 2,626,699, forward strand.
CGTCATCAAAACCATCCAGCCCACAAATCCATTCATGCATGTCGGTGAAACGCACTGTTTTTGGGTCTAAATCAGGAAATTTATCATACAACGCTTCGCCAATATCACGACTGTCAGACCATTTCATTTTCTATTCTCCTGTCAGTGTTCGCGTGCATGGTTAATGGTGTATTTGGGGATTTCAACGACTAAATCCTCATCGACAACTTTGGCCTGACAGCTCAATCGGCTTTCTGGCTCCAATCCCCATGCTTTATCCAACATGTCATCTTCCAGTTCAGAGCTTTCTTCCAGTGAGTCAAAGCCTTCCCTGACAATGCAGTGACAAGTCGTGCATGCACAGGATTTCTCACAGGCATGTTCAATTTCAATGCCATTACGTAATGCAACATCCAGAATGGATTCGCCTTCCTTCGCTTCCAATACTGCCCCTTCAGGACAAAGTTCGTTATGAGGTAAAAATACAATTTTAGGCATAGTTAAATCTCATCCACAGAATGACCCGCCAAAGCCCGGCGGATTGATGTATCCATACGGCGCGCTGCAAATTCCTGCGTTTGCTTGTCCAATTGTTTTATTGCACTTTCAATCGCATCAGGGGAAGTTCCCTGAGCACTTTCAATTAATACTTGTACAGCGGCGTCAATAGCAGCCTGCTCTTCTTGACTCAGTAAATCCGCATCTTTTTCCAATGCACTGGTTAAACTTTCCAGCATTCGAGCGGCTTCTACTTTTTGTTCAGCTAATTTGCGTGCCTGAACATCTTCCTGTGCATTAGACATGGAGTCTTTGAGCATATGGGCAATTTCTTTATCCGACAAACCATAGGAAGGTTTCACCTGAATGGAAGCTTCTACACCTGTGGATTTTTCTAATGCACTGACGCTTAACAGGCCATCCGCATCAACCTGAAAGGTCACACGAATGTGTGCACCACCAGCCGGTAATGGTGGAAGGCCGCGTAGTGTGAAACGCGCCAGTGAACGGCAATCATTTACCAGTTCTCTCTCGCCTTGCACCACATGAATGCTCATCGCACTTTGCCCATCTTTAAAAGTGGTAAATTCTTGCGCTTTGGCAACAGGGATCGTGGTATTACGTGGAATGACTTTTTCAACCAGCCCTCCCATTGTTTCCAGGCCAAGTGACAATGGGATGACATCGAGTAACAGCATTTCGCTATCTGGTTTGTTACCCACCAGAATATCAGCCTGAATTGCAGCACCAACAGCTACCACTTTGTCTGGATCAATAGAAGTTAATGGCTCGCGGTCAAAGAACTCGCCCACCATGCTACGTACCAATGGTACTCGCGTTGAACCACCAACCATGACAACTTGCAAAACCTCGTCAACTGTTACACCGGCATCTTTCAGCACCCGACGACAGGAGAGTAATGTGCGTTTGATCAAAGAGGAAATCAATTCGTTAAATTCGGTACGGGTAATACTGCCTTGCCAGTTAGCAATATCGATTTCTGCCCTATCAGCCTCACTCAAGGCAATTTTGGTTTGGGTAGCAATATCCAGCAATTGACGCTGTAATCCGTGATCGTTATCGTTAATCCCAGCCTGTTCACGTATCCAATTTGCTAACAGCGAATCAAAGTCGTCACCACCGAGGGCAGTATCTCCCCCCGTTGCCAGCACTTCAAATACCCCTCGGCTAAGGCGAAGAATAGAGATATCAAATGTTCCGCCACCAAGATCGTAAACGGCGATTATCCCCTCCTGACCGGAATCAAGACCATAAGCAACGGCTGCCGCAGTAGGTTCATTCAAGAGACGAAGAACATGCAAACCCGCTAAACGGGCAGCATCTTTAGTGCCCTGACGCTGAGCATCATCAAAATAAGCAGGCACGGTGATCACAACACCATCAAGTTTACCATCCAAGGTTTCTTCTGCCCGTTGCGCCAACGATTTCAATATCTCAGAAGAAACCTGAATAGGATCTACTCGCCCCGCCACGGTATTGATCAATGGCAAACCATTTTCACTGGCCTGAAGCTGGTATGGCAGGTTAGGGTAACGCTGTTGAACGTCAGCCAAAGAGCGTCCCAATAGCCGCTTGACTGAACTGATTGTATTGGTAGGATCAGACGCAGCCTGTTGACGCGCCTGCCAACCAACCAGAATCTCTCCTTTACCGTACTGTACAACAGAAGGAAGTAAGTGGCGGTTATCACTGTCTGCCAATGTTTCCGCCTGACCGCTACGGACGGTCGCAACCAGAGAGTGAGTTGTGCCAAGATCAATTCCCGCAGCCAGTCGGCGCTGGTGCGGGGCGGCAGATAAACCCGGTTCGCTGATTTGTAATAAAGCCATATGTGCCCCTATAAATCTATATCAGCATAAATCTATATCAGCCAAAATTTATTCAACTGAAATTCATTCAGCCAAAAATCATTCTAAACAATACGATTCAGCTAAAAGTCAGTCAAAAATCCGCTAAAAATCATCCAACAACCGCTCTTCCAGTTGCTCAACCTGCTGTTGCAATTTATCTAGAAAGCGTAACTTACGGACTGTATCGGCTGCAATTGACCATTCGGCAGCATTGAGTTGTTGTTCCATCTGCTCACTACGCGTTTTAATCATTTTATGCAAGCGAGAGGAAAAATCGTTCAAGGCTGTTTCTGAATCTACGCAATGTTCAATGGCATCAAGCTCTTCACGCAATTCCAACTGCTGCATCAAAAAAGCAGTATCCTGCATCGTGTGCTGCTCATTGGACAGATTAAACCCTTGCTGAGACAGCATATATTCTGCGCGTTTCAGGGGATGTTTTAGTGTCTGATAACCATCATTGATGGTAGCAGCTTGTTGGAGTGCCAGCGTTTTTTCACGTTCTGGCTGGCTGGCAAAACGATCAGGATGAAACTGGCGTTGCAATTCCTGATAACGGGTTGCCAATTGTTCGCGATCAATCGCATAACGTGCCGGCAGCCCAAATAAAGTAAAATAGTCCATAAGTTACTCTTAGTTTCGCAAAATGCGGGTCAAAAAATGGGGTTAAACGTGGAAACTTTCTCCACAACCGCATTCGCTGGAAACATTGGGATTGTTGAATTTAAAGCCTTCATTCAGACCTTCTTTAACGAAATCCAACTCAGTACCATCAAGGTAAATAATGCTTTTACCGTCAACGATGACTTTCACGCCCTTATCTTCAAAAATTTGATCTTCTTCATTTATTGCATCAACAAATTCAAGCACATATGCCATACCAGAGCAGCCGGATGTTCTCACTCCCAAGCGCAACCCGACACCTTTTCCTCGATTGGTAAGAAAAGCCAAAATACGTTGGGCTGCACTTTCTGTCAGGGAAATTGACATACAACACCTCACTTTAAAACCAGTAAAGGTGGATATTGCAACAATATCCACCAGAATTATTTTCTTTTTGTAAAAAAGTTATTTAGCCTGACGTTTGTTCTTGTAATCAGCAATAGCCGCTTTGATAGCATCTTCAGCCAAAATAGAACAATGGATTTTCACTGGTGGCAGTTCTAACTCTTCAGCAATCTGAGTGTTTTTAATTGCCTCAGCCTGTTCCAACGATTTACCTTTCATCCACTCTGTTACCAAAGAACTGGATGCAATTGCCGAGCCGCAGCCATAGGTTTTGAAACGTGCGTCTTCAATGATACCTTCATCGTTGACTTTGATTTGCAATCGCATGACGTCACCACAAGCGGGTGCCCCTACCATGCCACTACCCACTGTCGGATCTTCGTTATCGAATGAACCAACATTACGTGGGTTTTCATAGTGATCAATTACTTTGTCGCTGTAAGCCATGTCGTTACTCCTGAAACCGTCTGATTAATGATGAGACCATTCGATGGTGCTAATATCCACACCCTGCTTGAACATTTCCCACAATGGAGAAAGATCACGCAAGTGGCCAATCGCGTTGTGAATCAACTTGATTGCATAGTCTATTTCTTCTTCTGTGGTAAAACGCCCCAAAGAGAAACGAATAGAACTGTGCGCCAGTTCATCATTCATGCCCAATGCGCGCAGGACATAAGAAGGCTCCAGACTCGCTGAGGTACATGCCGAGCCAGAAGACACTGCCAGATCTTTCAATGACATCATCAATGATTCACCTTCAACATAGTTGAAGCTGACATTCAGAATGTGTGGCGCTCCCTGTTCCAAATCACCATTAAGGTAAACTTCTTCAATATCTTTGATACCGTTCCACAAACGCAGACGCAAACCACGCAGGCGTTCTGCTTCTGATTCCAGCTCTTCTTTCGCGATACGGTAAGCTTCACCCATGCCAACAATCTGATGAACAGGCAATGTACCTGAACGCATACCGCGTTCATGACCGCCGCCATGCTGTTGTGCTTCAATACGCACGCGAGGCTTACGGCGAACATACAGTGCACCAATTCCCATCGGGCCATAAAGTTTATGGGCAGAAAAGGACATCAGATCAACTTTTAGCTGACTGAGGTCGATAGGTAATTTACCAACACTTTGGGTGGCATCAACATGGAAAATAATGCCACGGCTGCGGCATAATTCACCAATGGTCATGATATCCTGAACAATACCAATTTCGTTATTGACATGCATGATGGAAACCAGAATGGTGTCTTCACGCATGGTCGCTTCCAACTCTTTCAGATCAATCAGGCCATTGCTCATTGGCGCCAGATAGGTGATCTCAAAGCCTTCGCGCTCCAACTGGCGACAAGTATCTAAAACCGCTTTATGTTCAGTTTTGCTGGTGATGATGTGCTTGCCTTTCTTCTGATAAAATTTTGCAGCACCTTTAATAGCCAGGTTATCTGATTCTGTCGCACCTGAAGTGAACACGATTTCACGCGGATCCGCACCAACTAAGTCAGCAATTTGATTGCGCGCGATATCAACCGCTTCTTCAGCCTGCCAGCCAAAACGGTGTGAACGGGAAGCTGGGTTACCGAAGACTCCGTCAATAGTCAAATAATTCATCATCTTTTCAGCAACACGTGGATCGACTGGTGTTGTTGCTGAATAGTCCAAATAAATGGGTAATTTCATTGCTCACATGCTCCGTAAGACACTTTTAATACTTTCATTGCCACACAAGTATTTGCCGCAAGTTACGCACGCAGATTAACGTTAATCGTCTCTTGAAGTCTGCCGTTAGGGCCAGGGGTACGGCGCTTATCGCCGTCTTGACGATCAGCAACATCCAATACTTCTTGGTTATTTACTAATTCTTCTAAACTGATGCTACTCAGGAAGCTCGTTATGCGATCACTCAGGTCACGCCACAAGGCATGGGTCAAACACCGATCGCCGCCTTGACAACCTTCTCGACCCTGACAACGAGTGGCATCAACAGATTCATCAACGGCTGAAATCACTTCAGCAACGAAAATTTCACCTGCATTTCTGCCCAATAAATAGCCGCCACCTGGACCACGGACGCTAGAAACCAGACCATTTTTACGCAGGCGGGAGAACAACTGCTCAAGATAGGAAAGGGAAATACCCTGACGTTCAGAAATATCGGCTAACGGCACCGGCCCTTCTTGTGAATGCAATGCCACATCTAACATGGCTGTTACCGCATAACGTCCTTTTGATGTCAGTCTCATAACAAAAACTCCGTGGTGAAATATGGGTAAAATTGTGGCATTCCTGAGTATTTTAGTCAACTATTTAACCGAGTAATTTAGTCAACTATTATTTGACTACCTGTCACTTTTTCACTTACCTGTCCCCACGGCTTTCCCGACTGCTTTCCGCTATTTATTTTTTATCCCACCTCTCCATGGAAGTCAGTATACCACGCAGGATATTCAGCTCTTGGGTTTCTGGCCGTGCACGAGTATAAAGACGTCTTAATTTGTTCATTATCTGGCCCGGATGCGCTTTGCGAATAAAACCAGACTCTTTCAATACCTGTTCAAGGTGCTGATAAAAACGTTCCATATCTTCGACAGGTGGATACTCTACTTCGAGCTCTGGAGACGTAGCCTCTTCTGATTGCTCTTGAGCCGCAAGGTATGCCATGCGAATTTCATAGCTAACCAACTGAACCGCCATCGCCAAATTCAACGAACCATATTCCGGGTTAGTTGGGATATAAAGGTGATAATTACACTTCTGTAACTCTTCGTTAGTCAAGCCAACACGTTCACGGCCAAAGACAATAGCAACCGGAGAGTGACTGGCAGTTTCGACACAACGTTCACCACATTCACGTGGCTCAACCATCGGCCAGGATAGGGTCCGGGAACGAGCACTGGTGCCAATGACTAATTCACACCCAGCCAATGCCTCATCCAACGAATTCACAATCGTTGCATTGCCGATAACATCACTTGCACCGGCTGAAAGTGCGATAGCGTGAGAATCAGGTTGGATAAGCGGATTCACCAGATACAGATTGGTCAATCCCATTGTTTTCATGGCTCTGGCTGTTGATCCCATGTTCCCCGTATGGGAGGTTTCTACCAGAATAATGCGGATATTCTCTAACATGATGGCTTTTAAATTCAGTATAAGAGCCGAATATCTTAACACAGCATTAGTCATTTTGACGAACTACTGCTATAATGCGCGCCAATTTATTTCCCGTTCTTTAAAATCCTGGTGGAAGATACCCCATGCATCCGATGCTAAACATCGCTATACGCGCTGCGCGTAAGGCCGGCAACTACATTGCCAAAAGCTACGAAACTCCTGATGCTGTTGAAGCAAGCCAAAAAGGCAGTAATGATTTCGTTACCAATGTTGATCGTGAAGCAGAAAAGCTGATCATTGATATCATCCGTAAATCTTACCCTAAGCATACGATTATCACCGAAGAAAGTGGTGATCACATAGGAGAAGAGGATGACTTCCAATGGGTTATCGATCCACTGGATGGCACAACCAACTTTATTAAACGCCTTCCCCACTTTGCTGTTTCCATTGCTGTACGTATTAAGGGCCGCACAGAAGTATCCGTAGTTTATGATCCAATGCGCAATGAGCTGTTCACTGCAACTCGTGGTCAAGGCGCTCAATTGAACGGCTATCGTCTGCGTGGTACTAATGCTCGCGATCTGGATGGCACTGTCCTTGCAACGGGTTTCCCATTCAAAGCCAAGCAGCACACTATCCCTTACATGAATGTACTAGGTAAATTATTTGAGCGCTGTGCAGATTTCCGGCGCACGGGTTCTGCAGCACTGGATATGGCGTATGTCGCTGCCGGACGTGTAGATGGTTTCTTCGAAATTGGCCTGAAACCATGGGATTTCCTGGGCGGCGAGTTGTTGGTACGTGAATCAGGTTGTATTGTTACTGATTTCGTTGGTGGTCATAACTACGTCAGCTCTGGCAATATCGTTGCAGGCAGCCCCCGTATCGTTAAAGACATTCTGTCTGAAATGCGTGAAGAATTGACTGAAGCATTGAAACGTTAATTCGTTATTATTAAATAAACGCGATGCTCGACTTTAACATCCTATAACGTTGGCTTGTTGAAGCCAGTCGCGTTGATTTTTACCTTGTTTAAAATTGGCAAAAATACCCAACGTGTGAGAAAGCAGTTTTCTGGCAATTCGATTACTCAAATGCCACAAATCCCGTGCCCAGCACTTCTCGATAGCAAATTGTCCGGCGAGTTGACCAATCACGGTTTCAATTAAACGGCGTTTGGCGTTAATGACCCTTCTCATTTTTCTGGGGAGGGGATCATCCATATTGGCACGCACAGGGGTAATCATTTCAATACCCTCTACCTTCATTTCCTGTTTAAATTCAACGCCTAAATACCCTTTATCACCCAGCAAACAGCCTTTTATCGAGCCGATCACATCCCAGGCTGCTTCACACTCACTGACATTGGCGGGCGTCAGTGTAAACCCGGTTACTACGCCGATTTCGTCTATCATGAGATGTCCTTTGCAGCCGTAGTCAGTTTCGTTTTTGGCCGCGCAGTACCCATAATCGGCTTGCCCTTTGAAGTTGGCACAGCCTTTTGCTCTTTTGAATCCACAGACGGGCAGCGGAAATCCGTCGATAATATGTACCGGCCTGTCGAGTGCGCCCAATAACCTCGCCAGCTTTTCTTGCAGTTGTTGTTTAACAACCCAAAGATTCGAAGTCTATTTAGCGAAATTGGCGCGTGAACCTAGCCCCGGAAACCATTCGCGCCAGTGATCATTGAAGTATGTCCAAATGCCTTTATCTGTTGAAAATCCTAAAAATTCACCCACCACTTCCATCGTGATGGCTTCTGAATCGTATACCTTGCTGTAACTGCGTTAAATTGTCATCTACCCAACAAAACACCCAAATGATAAAATCTTGCTGTGACATAGCCTTTTGTTCCTTTATTTCTCTATTTTTGACGACTTAAAGTTATAAAGGAGCGGCTATGTCATTTCAACTCACCATAAAAGTCGAGCATCGCGTTACTTTAGATAATTTTTATTGAACAACCAGGAGAAAAAATGCCTTTTCATCAACCTTTTAGAGAAAAAGTTGCTCATGATGACCTCATTTATGGGTTAGATGACGCCAGGATAAAATACACTAAGGGGACAGATAAGCCATTTTTAAATGGGCCATTTTCATTAGTTGATCTTTGCAGGCGTGTGTACAAACCCAGACCTCACACCATAGATGAGTATGTCGTTCAAGGAGAGCGAGAAGCAAGATTCAGAACCGCTGCCGCCGCAGAGGAAGTATTAATACGTGATGAGTTCATGAAAATGAAGACAAGACGTTCCTATCAAAACAGTTTCACATTATACCTTGAACGCCATAAAAAATATCACACTATCACACTTAAGGAACATCCACACGAGGGACGCTTATTCACCAGAAAATGTAAAGGAGGATTAGCTTGGGCCACTACGTGCAATGACGCGATCATCAAGAATATGCATGTACATTTTATTCTTGATAAGATAGACATGGAATATATAGTGCACAAACGCAGACACCCTAATTCTCGAAATCCAACAGACATCACTGCGCACGAGTTAAGATGGATTTATAGAAATAGACATCTTTTACGGGTTCAACAAAAAATACAATTTTGGTTGAACGGTAAACCTACTACTCCACCTTGGGAGAGTAGGGAAGGCGAGGCATTATGGAATCAATACATACCTCAAAATGAGCCATTTTGATGGTCAGTCTCCCCCAAATAGGCTTAACCATTATATGGAAGTATGGCATACCTATACATGACTACCAACGCTAGCTGTTTATTGAGAAATTATAGTTCCCCTATACTGCCATAAAATACACAGAATGAGGTTGTTTTATGGCAGATGCTCTCGCTTCCGTATCAAACGGAAAACTCTATAAAGGTCAATTACTGAACTATTACTACTGTCGCCGGGCAGAATCTGCCATTGGCGTGAACGGCCAGTTTCTGATAACCAAAGGCTGGTTTGGGATGTCATCCCTTGTCACCGCCAATCCGACCGGCGGCTGGGACATTGCCGATATTCCACTGGATTTCGCCAATACAGATCTGTTGAAGAAATTCGCGGAATGCTCACTGATTTGTACCGTCTCCGGCAGCACCATCTCAATCAATGCCACGCTCCCGGAATCCGATCTGCCTGAAGATACCGCGTTTGACTTTAACACACTGGCTCTGGTGGATAATAAAGGCAATATTTTTGGCGTGTTGTGTTGCCAGCAAGACACGCTGCATAAGGGCAAATTATTTACCGCACTCATGACTATTGAGCAGAAGGTGGCCTAATGTCTCAGGTGATCAACGAAGCGGCCGTGCTGTCCAGTAACAGGGTGCGCTACCGCTGTTAGCCGATATCCAATATTTACGCGATGCTCGACTTTAACATCCTATAACGTTGGCTTGTTGAAGCCAGTCGCGTTGATTTTTACCTTGTTTAAAATTGGCAAAAATACCCAACGTGTGAGAAAGCAGTTTTCTGGCAATTCGATTACTCAAATGCCACAAATCCCGTGCCCAGCACTTCTCGATAGCAAATTGTCCGGCGAGTTGACCAATCACGGTTTCAATTAAACGGCGTTTGGCGTTAATGACCCTTCTCATTTTTCTGGGGAGGGGATCATCCATATTGGCACGCACAGGGGTAATCATTTCAATACCCTCTACCTTCATTTCCTGTTTAAATTCAACGCCTAAATACCCTTTATCACCCAGCAAACAGCCTTTTATCGAGCCGATCACATCCCAGGCTGCTTCACACTCACTGACATTGGCGGGCGTCAGTGTAAACCCGGTTACTACGCCGATTTCGTCTATCATGAGATGTCCTTTGAAGCCGTAGTCAGTTTCGTTTTTGGCCGCGCAGTACCTAGGGCACCTGATAGGTGCCCTTTTTCTTTATGGCTTTAGCCAGTTTAAATCGCGTTAGCGTCTTAAACATAAAACCACCCGCTTTGCGGGTGGAGTTCAAAGGTTATACCAAGAAAAACACCTTTCCGTTACGATATAGATGTTCAAGCTAATATTCGTAACTCAAATAAGGAAAGGTGTTTATGGGCATTAAAGCACAAAGCTCAGCGCATACAAAGTGGCTGTGTAAATACCATATCGTCTTTTCGCCGAAATATAGACGGAAAGTGATTTTTAATAATATTCGTTCAAGTGTGGGAGAGATCCTCAGAGACCTTTGTAAGTATAAAGGTGTGGAAATAATCGAAGGTCATCTCATGCCAGATCATGTTCATATGTTGGTGAGTATTCCACCAAAGCTAAGCGTTTCAAGCTTTATGGGATATTTGAAGGGTAAAAGTTCGTTGATGATCTTTGATAGACACGCCAATTTAAAATATAAATTTGGCAACAGAAAGTTTTGGGCGGAAGGGTTCTATGTCAGTACGGTAGGGCTAAATGAAGCGACAATTCAAAAGTATATCAGAGAGCAAGAAAAGTCGGATTTAATCTCGGATAAATTGAGTAGTAAAGAGCATGTAGACCCCTTCAAGGGGTAGGCCAAAGCAGCAAAGACACTTAGCTTGAACGAAGAGAAAGCAGCGTCATTTAGGCGCAGTCGGTAACAAGCCCTTATAGGGCAAGAGCAAACCACCCGTTATACGGGTGGTTATGATTATTTTTATTAGCGCGAGAGTCAATGGGCTTCAACTTTTGGTCTCAGGAACAGGGCAGGTAACACAATCAATGCCATCACCCAAAATATACCATTTCCTATCTGTTCATACATGAAACCAGCAATCATACTCATGATGGCAATACCGCCCCCCATTGCTACAGCAGAATAAGTCGCCTGCAATCGGATGATTTCGTTTTCTTTTCTGGCGCCAATAAAACGCATCGCAGCCAAATGGCAGACGGTGAAAGTACCACAATGCAGGATTTGAATAATAATCAGTGCCGATAATTCTGTCGAGGTACCCATGAGCCCCCAGCGAACAACACCACAAACTCCTGACAATAACAGCAGATTACGGGCACTCCAACGGCGAAATAATTGCTTGCTGAAGGTAAAGATAATAACTTCCGCCACTACGCCCAACGACCAGAGATAACCAATGGTTGATGAGGAATAACCCGCTTGCTCCCAATAAATGGAACCAAAACTGTAATATCCCGCATGGGCAGCCTGTAATAGAGTTACACAGAGTAAAAATTGCCACACTGATTTTTCGGATAAGAGTTCTTTAAAAGAAACAGCATTCGTATTGGTTGCTTTAATCTTACCTGTCGGCATGATGGAAGGTTTCAACATCATTCCCAATGACATGGCAGTAACACCGAACACCAAAAAAGCAAGAATGATATGATGTGTACCAAATAATTCGCGGCCGATCCAATGATTCAAACTATCAAACGATATATTCCAGCCAAAATTCAGGCTGCTGATTGAAAAATTTATCCCATTGGCAGACATCAATATGCCCGCCAATGAAGAACTAATAACAAATGCAATTGAACCCCAAACCCTTACCTTGCCATAATCAAACGTAAACTGCTTTTGCCATGAGCCTGCCAAAGCATCTGATAAGGGGACGAGTGGTGAAAAGAATAAATTGAAACCTACCATGATAAAGAGAAGCCATGCCCAATGGCTGTCGAATACAAAGCCAACGGCAAAAAGCAATGCCAATAATGAGAGGAGCCGCAATGCATTAATTAATTTAGCGGGGTTTTTTACCGTAGGAGAGATAACCAGACTGCCGACAAAGCGAGCGACCATTCCAGCACCCAGCAATATCCCTATCATTGAGGCATCAATGCCTTCACCTTTTAACCAGACAGACCAAAAAGGCAAGAATATACCGTAAGAGAAAAAATAGGTGAAATAGCCCAGGCCCAACCAAAATGTCGATGGAACAACCATCCAAATGCCCCCGTTCTTGATACAAAAAACCCGCTCAAAACTAACGTTATGAGTCGGGTTTATTACTGATACTACATTTTATTTAAATTATGCGTAAACCGGATATTTTGCGCAGATATCCAATACTTTTTGCTTAATACTTTCAATGGTTGCTTCATCATTGATGTTATCCAGCACATCACACATCCAACCAGCCAGTTCACGGGATTCTGCGTCCTTGAAGCCACGGCGGGTAATTGCAGGTGTTCCAATACGGATACCAGAAGTGACGAATGGGCTGCGTGGATCGTTAGGTACGCTGTTTTTGTTAACGGTGATATTGGCACGTCCCAAGGCCGCATCAGCATCTTTACCCGTAATGTCTTTGTCCACCAGATCCAGCAAGAACAAATGGTTTTCAGTTTCGCCAGAAACCACTTTGTAACCGCGTTGCAGGAATACTTCTACCATCGCTTTCGCGTTCTTAGCAACTTGCTGTTGGTAGGCTTTGAATTCAGGTTCCATCGCTTCTTTCAATGCAACAGCCTTACCAGCAATAACGTGCATCAACGGCCCTCCCTGGGAACCAGGGAAAACAGAAGAATTCAGTTTTTTGTAAAACTCTTCATCGCCACCCTTCGCCAAAATCAAGCCACCACGTGGACCAGCCAATGTTTTGTGCGTTGTTGTAGTCACCACATGTGCATGAGGAACTGGGTTTGGATAAACCCCTGCGGCAACCAGACCCGCTACGTGAGCCATGTCGACGAACAGATAGGCACCGATTTCATCCGCAATTTCACGCATCTTCGCCCAATCGACAACGCCAGAATAAGCAGAGAAGCCACCGATGATCATTTTAGGTTGATGTTTTTGCGCTTGATTACGAATATCGTCGTAATCGATTTTGCCATTTTCATCAATACCATAAGGCACGATGTTATAAAGTTTACCAGAGAAGTTAACGGGAGAGCCGTGAGTCAGATGGCCACCGTGCGCCAGATTCATCCCTAAAACCGTATCGCCGGGTTTTAGCAGTGTCATATACACCGCAGCATTTGCCTGAGAACCAGAATGTGGCTGGACATTTGCATAATCTGCACCAAACAGCGCTTTTGCGCGATCAATCGCAAGCTGTTCAACCACATCGACATACTCACAGCCACCGTAGTAACGTTTACCCGGATAACCTTCCGCATACTTATTAGTAAGCTGAGAGCCTTGTGCCTGCATTACTCTTGGGCTGGTGTAGTTTTCAGAAGCAATCAATTCAATGTGTTCTTCTTGACGACAAACCTCCTGTTCCATCGCTTGCCACAGTTCGGGATCGTAATTCGCAATATTCATTTCACGCTTTAACATTTGGTTCTCCTGACTCAGCTACATCTCTAAAAAAATACCCCTGAGGGCCAGAATGGCACACAGTGTAAACTCTTTTTATCGAATGAGATAGTCTTGACAAAATAAATTACGCAAACGTTTGCATGATGCATTGGTAGCCCATCAGAAGCTCAATAACCTACTGTTTCGTTAATGATTACGGATTTATTACTGATACTTGTGATATTGCTCACTATTCATATTGATTAAAATTCTATTTTTTTGATTTAAGGAAAGATAATTATCTTTTTTCAATTTGATATATTCCCAAACCCAATAAGTTGCATTTAAAATGCAACTTATAAATTTCAACATTATGTGAGAAAAATTCAGGAGATCCCCATGCTAGATAGTCAGGTTATCGCAACCATAAAATCGACCATTCCATTAATTGTTTCTACAGGCCCTAAACTAACTGCGCATTTTTACGAACGTATGTTCAAGCATAATCCTGAATTAAAAGATATTTTTAATATGAGTCACCAGATCAACGGTGATCAGCGTGAAGCGCTTTTCAATGCCCTTTGCGCTTATGCTGGCAATATCGATAATCTGTCAGCGCTCTTACCTGCCGTAGAAAAAATCGCCCATAAACACGCCAGCCTCAACATTCAACCGGAGCATTATCAAATTGTAGGTAAGCACCTGCTGGCGACGATTGATGAAATGTTTCAACCTGGTGACGAAGTTCTCAACGCCTGGGGAAAAGCCTATAACGTATTGGCAAATGTCTTTATCAATCGAGAAGAGGAAATTTATCAAAATGGTGAGTCCCTAGCAGGAGGTTGGCGTGATCTACGTCAGTTTCGTGTTAGCCGAAAACAACCACAAAGCGATGTCATCACTAGCTTTGAGTTTGTGCCTGTTGATGGTGGCAAGGTCATGGATTACAAACCAGGGCAATATTTGGCGATCTATATAGCAGATCCAACACTTGAAAACCGTGAAATCCGCCAATATTCGCTGACCGCCGCACCAAACGGAACCAGTTACCAAATTGCCGTCAAGCGTGAACCTCAGGGCAAAATTTCAAACCACCTGCACGATAAGGTACAGGAAGGAGATATTGTGATGCTGGCAGCACCACACGGTGATTTCTTCCTTGATGTGCAACCTGATACGCCAGTTACGCTGATTTCTGCCGGAGTTGGTTTGACACCGATGATGAGTATGCTGCAATCCCTGCATAACCAACGTCATACTGGCTCAGTAAATTGGTTCCACGCCGCAGAGCATGGCGGCCATCATGCTTTTGCAAATGAGGTGAATGAAATTTCCCAATCTATGCCTAATTTGTATGCACAAGTTTGGTATCGTGAACCCAGAGATATAGATCAGAAAGGCATACATTACCAACATACTGGATTTATGGATCTATCCCTCGTGAAGGAAGCAATAACAGTAGAAGGGATGCAATTCTATTTCTGTGGACCAGTGGCTTTCATGCAACATATCGCCAAACAGTTGCTGGCAATGGGCATTGATGAGCAACATATCCATTATGAATGTTTTGGCCCACATAAAGTCATTTAGTACGGTTTACCTAATACACCCGAATTCTGAATAAGGAATTAAACCAAAAACCTGTTCCAAGATCAGTATCTTAGACTAATAAAATACCGACCTAAAAAGGGGCAGGTTATGGATAAATTAGTTGAAATTTTCTGTGATTTCGATGATTTTTGCCGTTTTTTCCTTTCTCAATTAAATAAACGAAAAACTATTTTATTAAAATAATTTAAACTAAATTATTTTTCTTATGATTTGATTATTTTTTAAAAATGTTACCGTATTCACATAATCATAAATATCAGAGTTTATTCCTATTGTTATTTTTAGCAAAATTCATAGTCTTTTGACGTTCTAAAAAACTATAGTTGCATGTATTGCAAAGGAAAAACAATTTTATGAAAATTAAAGCTCTTGTTGCAGTAGCTGTTTCTGCTGCAATTCTGACAGGTTGTAAGAATATTGATCAGGGAATGCTGGCTCATTCTGGAATGCAATTATTCCAGGCGGCAACACTAAGTGATTCAGATGTCAAACAATTATCTGACCAAGCATGTAAGGATATGGATGCACAAAATAAAATTGCACCGGCATCCAGCCAATACACTAAGCGTCTGAACAAAATCGCCAAAGCATTAGGTAGCGAAGTTAACGGTACATCGGTTAACTACAAAGTTTATCTGACTAAGGATGTGAATGCATGGGCAATGGCTAACGGTTGTGTGCGTGTATACAGCGGCCTGATGGACATGATGAACGACAATGAAGTAGAAGGCGTTCTGGGCCATGAAATGGGTCACGTTGCACTGGGCCATACCCGTAAAGCAATGCAGATTGCTTATGCTACCGTTGCTGCACGTACCGCAGCTGCATCAGCTGGTGGTGTAGCCGCGCAACTGAGCGATTCTCAGCTTGCAGCACTGGGTGAAAAACTGATCAACTCACAATTCTCGCAGCATCAGGAAAGTCAGGCTGATGACTTCTCTTATGATCTGATGAAAAAACGCAATATCAAAACTGAAGGTTTAGCAACCAGCTTCGAGAAATTGGCTAAACTGGGCAGTGGTGAAACCAGCATGTTTGATTCACACCCACCTTCACAGGAGCGTGCTCAACACGTTCGTGATCGTATCGCAGCAGATAAGAAATAATAAGTTCTGTACAATACCAGTAAGATAAGTGATAACGGATTGAAAATCGGATATCCCTGCACATCATTTCCGATTAGGGTGTGGGCTAACCGATAATATTCCCGTTATCACTTTTTCAGATGATTTTAGTGACTTGATTAAATCGCTTCTTCGTCCTGCTCACCGGTACGAATGCGCACAACACGGGCAACATCGAAAACAAAAATTTTGCCATCGCCAATTTTGCCTGTTTGTGCAACCTGCATGATTGTTTCGACGCAGGTATCAACAATATCATCCGGTACGACAATTTCTATTTTTACCTTTGGCAGAAAATCCACCATATATTCAGCGCCACGATACAGTTCAGTATGCCCTTTCTGACGGCCAAATCCTTTCACTTCTGTCACGGTCATACCAGTGATCCCCACCTCAGCCAGAGCTTCACGCACATCATCCAGCTTGAAAGGTTTGATAATTGCATCAATCTTTTTCATGAAGTTTTCCTGTAATTACCAATTGTTACGTCCGAAACCGGAAGTAATTGGGTAACGCCGATCTTTACCAAAATCACGCTGCGTAATGCGTGGGCCAATAGGTGCCTGGCGACGTTTATATTCATTAATGTCAACCAGTCGGATCACCTTGCGCGCAATGGCTTCATCAAAACCTTCAGATACCAGATCAGCCACTGATTTATCTTTTTCAACATACCCTTCGAGAATCGCGTCCAAAATGTCATAGGGAGGAAGGCTGTCCTGATCCAACTGATTTGGTGCCAACTCCGCTGACGGCGGACGATCAATTACACGCTGAGGAATAGCCGAGGATACTGTATTACGATATTTAGCCAATGCAAATACCATCGTTTTGGGGACATCTTTCAAAGCATTAAAGCCACCAGCCATATCGCCGTACAGGGTTGAGTACCCTACTGCCGATTCACTTTTGTTACTGGTGGTCAATACCAGGCGACGACGCTTGTTAGACATTGCCATCAAAATAACTGCGCGGCAACGTGCCTGTAAATTCTCTTCTGTCGTATCTTTTTCTGTTCCCGCGAACATCGGTTCAAGCTGTGCCATAAACGCATCAAACATGGGTTCGATGGAAACAACGTCAAATTCAACCCCCAGCAATTCTGCTTGTTCTCTGGCATCGTGGATACTCATTTCTGAGGTATAGCGAAATGGCATCATGACTGCCTGCACATGATCTTTGCCCAGAGCATCCACAGCAATCGCCAGTGTCAACCCGGAATCAATCCCACCGGACAAACCAAGTAAAGCGCCTTTAAAACCGTTTTTTTGCACATAATCACGTACAGACAGCACCAGTGCCTTATAAATTTGCGCCAGAGGTGGCAATTGAGGGATTGGATTTGCCATTGGTTCAATGTCCATCTCATTGAAACAACATTGCTCAACCTGTTCTTCAAATGCTGCCATGCGATGGGTTATTTCACCATTGGCATCAAAGACCTTAGAACAGCCATCAAAGATAAGCTGATCTTGTCCCCCCACCTGATTAAGATAGATAATTGGCAAATGAGTACGCTGGCAGTGGGACTTAATTAATGTACTACGAATATTCGGTTTTTCACGATTAAAAGGAGAGGCATTAATCGACAAGATGATTTCTGCACCAGCCTGTTTCAGGGCATCAATTGGGGCATCAAACCACAAATCTTCACAAATCAATAAACCGAGATTATAACCCTTGAAGGGTATAACGCAGTTTTGATCCCCCGCTTTGAAATAACGCTCTTCATCAAAAACGCCATAATTTGGCAGTAGCTGTTTGAAGTAACGTGCCACAGTTTCCCCTTGCCAAAACAGGGAAAGTGCGTTGTAAAGTTTGCCATCCTGTTGCCACGGATGTCCTACCAAAATACCAACCTGAGCGCTTGCTTGTTGCAAACGTACCAATTGTTCACAACAACGCTGATGTAAATCAGGGCGGAACAACAAATCCTCAGGAAAATAGCCAGACAGCGCCAGCTCAGAAAACATAACCAGATCAGCGCCTTTTGCCTGCTGCTCCCGAACTGTCTGCAACATACGTTCGCTGTTGCCTTCAATGTCTCCTACCAACCAATTTAACTGGGCAAGAGCAATATTAAGAGTACGACTCATAGAATGCGGCTCTCCTGGGCCATAAATCATCTATCTGCCTTACTGGATTTCAGCAGCAAAGCAATTCAATCTCTATACCCTGTGTTTTTTAAGTTGCCTGTATCTAGCAATCTGAAACTTAGCGGGGTATATAATTTCTACTTAGTGTAAGAATTTCTGGGATAGCAGAAAAGTTATTCCTTAAAATCGTTAGCATCCAGCTCGTGGCGTGCCAGCAATTTATAAAATTCTGTCCGGTTACGCCCAGCCATGCGGGCAGCATGGGTCACATTACCTTTGGTTATCTGCAACAATTTACGCAGGTAATTCAATTCAAACTGCCCACGAGCTTCCACGAATGTCGGCAATGCCGTATTTTCTCCTTCCAATGCCTGAGCAACCAGAGCATCACTAATGACCGGCGCCATCGTCAATGCCACACACTGTTCGATGACATTAACCAATTGACGAACATTGCCCGGCCAACTTGCTGCCATCAGACATTTCATGGCCGTGGTGGAAAAACTGCGAACAAAAGGCTTATGACGTTTGGCTGCGTCACGTAACAGATGATTAGCCAATAGAGGAATATCTTCTGCACGTTCGTTCAAGGCAGGAATTTTCAAGTTAACAACGTTCAATCGATAGTAGAGATCTTCTCGAAACTCATTACGCTGCATGGCCTTAGGCAGGTCACGGTGAGTGGCTGAAATAATTCTGACATCAATGTCGATATCCCGATTACTCCCCAATGGGCGAATCTTGCGTTCCTGTAGCACTCGCAAAAGCTTAACTTGCAACGCCATCGGCATATCGCCAATCTCATCAAGGAATAATGTTCCTCCTTGCGCCGCTAAAAATAGCCCTTCCCGACTGCTGACGGCGCCCGTAAACGCGCCTTTAGCATGACCAAATAATTCAGATTCAAGTAATTGCTCAGGTAAGGCACCACAGTTAATGGCAATAAAAGGCTTCTTCGCTCTGGGACTTGCCCGATGAATAGCCTGAGCCAATACCTCTTTACCGGTTCCACTTTGCCCGTTAATCAGAACACTCACATCGGATTGAGCCACCATCTTTGCCTGTTCCAGTAAACGCAACATTAAAGGGCTGCGGGTGACGATTTTCTCGCTCCACTGTCCATCGATGGCTGGCGTTGATAGTTCCAGCGCATCATCAATCGCTTTATAAAGTGCGTCACGATCAACAGGTTTGGTCAAGAAACTAAATACGCCTTGTTGCGTTGCTGCCACTGCATCAGGAATAGAGCCATGCGCAGTCAGAATAATAACAGGCATACCGGGATACTGTTTCTGAATTTCGGCAAACAATGCCATACCATCCATTTCATCCATGCGTAAGTCACTGATCACTAAATCTACTTTTTCTCTCGCCAGTATGCGTAACGCTTCATGCCCACTCTCTGCGGTCGTGACACGAAAGCCTTCACTGGTCAAACGCATTCCCAATAGTTTTAGCAAGCCAGGATCATCATCAACTAAAAGAAGATGGGCGGAATTGCGTACTGTCATTATTATTCAGCTCCTTTTTCTTCTGATTTTTCTTCTGAAGGATTGGCTTCCGCTTTAGTATCTGTGTCTTTTGCGGATTTGTCTTTCGGTTCTGCTTTATTATCCGATGAAGAGTGCGCATTAGGAGTAGCAACACTACTTTGTTCTTGTTTACGAGAGGAAAGTTGGCGTTCAATATCGGTCAGATTTTCTAGTTTGCGGGACATTGAATGAAGCTCATATTCTAAACGTCCCCGTATTTCTTTCAGACGATCAATTTTATTATCACTGTCAAACTGGAAGCGCTGGAATTTGGCCCTTTCTTCAGCAAGATTAATTTTCAGATATTGCTGCTCACGCCACAATTGGAGTAATGGCCGTAAAGCGACAGGAAATTGGGCACTATATCGATTAAAGTTTTCCACCATTTTCCTGCGTTCAGCTAATACAGAAGTCGCCCTGCCAATTAAAATACTTTGCTTAAGCACTTGATGCCAAGCAGTCGGAGTCTCAGGGGCAAAACGTTTCGCCGTCTCACGAGCTTCTGCCGAAGACAACCGATCCGTACAATCGATAACTCTCAACCAATAAAGCCCATTTTCCATCGCGGTTGGTTTCGTGATATCCCATATTGAATCACAATCCTTAAGACGATAATCCGTCACCTTCTGTTCTGGCAAGATAGACTGCGCCAGAGTTGTCAAATTATCTGATCCATTCGTTTTAACGCATCCTGCCAGCAAATAGGGAACAAACAATAGCAAGATGGCCCGCAAGCGCAGAGTCGAAGCACGTGCCAAGGCAGATGGCCTAACAGCCCTTTTTTTCATTGGCTCAATCACAATATTTTGCTGTCCCGTCTCCGTCATAAAGCGGTAAGTAAACCTGTTATACATATTATTCAGTCATTCTCTGCGGTTAATGGCAGTTCAATTCGAAAACATACATCAGCAAATTCGGATTCTACCAGGCAAAGCTCCCCCTGCATTTGTTTAATGCAATCTTGCGCGATGCTCAAACCAAGACCGCTTCCTTTAACTGCCCCTTTTCGTTGTAGTTTTCCTTGGTAAAATGGCTCGAAGATCATACTTTTCTCTAACTCTGGGATAGGCGTTCCTGTATTGGCAATGTCAATCTGAAGGTTTTTTCCCACTTGCCGACCAGAAATCCAAATGTTACCGGATTCAGCGCCATAGTGCACTGCATTGGAATAGAGATTATCAATCACCCGTGTCAATAAACCAGGCTCCGCCCAACAATAATCCATATCCAGTTGAATTTCTGTATAAATATTTTTTGTCCGTGCCGGCAATTGGTGTGATAACACGACACCATCCACAATTTCTTTTAAAGAAACAATCTGATGTTCGGCAGCGCCATCCGCTAATTTACGGTTATATTCCAGTAATTGCTCAATAAGCTGCTGTAAGTGCCTGCTGCTACTGTCCAAAATACTGACAACCTCTCTTTGGTCTGCTGTCAGAGGCCCTGCAATTTCGTCAGCCAGTAGCTCCGTTCCTTCACGCATACTTGCCAAAGGGGTTTTCAGTTCATGGGAAATATGGCGTAAGAACTCATGGCGCTGAGACTCCAGCCAAGATAAACGTTCACTCAGCCAAATAATGCGTTGAGCCAATGATCGTAATTCCCGTGGTCCTTTAAAGGAATCAATCTGATTTTCCAGTGATTGCCCTTCTCCAAGCCGATTGATCATTCGCTCAATGCCTTTTACTGGCCCAATGATCATACGCGTAAACAAGGCTATCAAGAAGGCACTTAACAAGAATAAAATGAGGCTTTGCCAACCAAAAAATTGTCCTTTATCAGCGATATCTTTTTGCAGTTGTTCACCACGACTGAAAATAATATTACGGGTTTCCTGCACCAAAAGATTATTCGCCCTGGAGAATTCTTCAAGTAATTTAGATGAAGCTGCTTCTGGCGCTCCATTACTACAAGAAATTTTGCTCAAACCAGACAGTAATTCATTGAATTTTTTAGTATATTCTGCATTAGCTAACATCGCCATCTGATTACCAAGCATATTCATGTACTGCCGATACTGGCGTTGATAAAGCTTTTCTAGCCGACTATCGCCCAATACGCAGTATTGGCGGTAACTACGTTCCATCTCAAGGGCAACTCCAACCATCGCCTCGCTACGGCGGGCATCCACCAGCGTTGAACGATTAATCTCAGCAGCCTGGGTACTAAGCTGATCAAGACTTTGATAAGCCTGATAAGCCAAAACTAATAGTGGCAATAATACCAACCAGAAAGCCATGACAACCAATTGCCGCAATGAGCGTGGAAATAAACGCCATTTTTTCAAAGAAATCATCTCATAACCTGTAATTACATTGATGCTACAGTTACTTTTATCTTCTTATTGAAAATGGTCAGAATAATAGTTGAAAACAGCGGATAATTGAAATATGCGAATGCATACATAAACACGGCGGGCAGGAATAACCTACAAAAATGATGGCGGGACAGTAACTTTTTTACCATCCCGCCAGTGAGGAGCCTTCATGCTATTCAATGAACATGCAGGTGGTGCCTCACTCCACGTGTCGCCCTGTGTTTGATAAAGCCCGAAAGCGAATATCATTAAGTTGGACGGTAGGCACCTTACTTTGGCGTCATTCTGGGCTTTATGTGGTTGTTCCCACCTCATTGCGGGCCGACATAAAAAGATGAATGAGCAACTTCTTTATATTATGCACATTACGTGCCAACTTGAAAAGTTGTATTTAACCAACTGATATAATTGAAAATAAATAAAAATATATATTTACTGCATTTTCTTATCGGTATTTCTTCATATTTGATATGTATTAGTGTCGCTTATTTATGACACATTGCTATCAGAAAATATTTTCCAAATTATATCAAATAATTAAGTGTCTCTCTTTTGAGACATCGTAGAGCAACATTGTCGCAATATGGAGACACAGCCAGAAGAAAGGATGAATAACACCAAAACGTCAGATAAAAAATAAAGGCCCTGATGCATTTTCAGGGCCTTTTCTATTAACCTAACTGTTTGCGTGCATTACGGAAAATACGCATCCACGGGCTATCTTCTCCCCATTCTTTTGGATGCCAAGAGTTGCTAACAGTGCGGAATACCCTTTCAGGATGAGGCATCATTACCGTGACTCTTCCGTCAAGGCTGGTCACAGAAGTAATACCGTTCACAGAACCATTTGGATTCGCTGGATAGTTTTCTGTCACTGAACCGTAGTTATCCACAAAACGCAATGCAACCTGCTGATTTTTTTCAAGCTCCATCAAACTCAGGTTGTTTCTAAACTCTACCTGTCCTTCACCATGAGCTACTGCGATCGGTAAACGAGAACCCGCCATATCTTTCAGGAACAGTGAAGGGCTGTTTGCCACTTCCACTAAGCTAAAACGGGCTTCATAGCGTTCTGACCGGTTACGGACAAAACGCGGCCAGTGTTCTGTACCCGGAATCAACTCATGCAGGTTAGATATCATCTGACAACCATTACACACACCGAGTGTTAAGGTATCCGGCCTTGCGAAGAAACTCGCAAAATCATCACGTACCCGGGAATTAAACAGAATGGATTTCGCCCAACCTTCGCCCGCGCCAAGCACATCCCCATAGGAGAAGCCACCACAAGCAACCAATGTTTGGAATTGATCTAATGTGATCCGCCCCTCCAATAAGTCACTCATATGAACATCTACCGCCTCAAAGCCTGCCCGGTGGAATGCCGCCGCCATCTCAACATGAGAGTTAACTCCCTGTTCACGCAATACAGCAACGCGCGGACGCACTTGTTTTGCAATATAGCAAGCAGCAATATCTTCCGCAGGGTCGAAAGTTAATTTCACATTCAAGCCAGGATCATTCACATCCTGTTTTGCCTGATGTTCTTGATCTGCGCACTCAGGATTATCACGCAGACGCTGCATTTGCCACGTTGTTTTTGCCCACCATAAGCGCAATGTGCTGCGCTTCTGACGATAAACTTCCATATTGCCACTGGAAATCACAAAATCATCGCCCGCCTGGGCTTTACCCAGATAGTGCACACATTCATTTAATCCATAATCTGCCAACAGATTTTCAATTTGTTCTCTGTCAGTCTCACGAATTTGAATTACCGCACCCAGTTCTTCATTAAATAATGCGGCCAGGATATCTTCATCAAATGCACTGATATCAGCATACAAGCCACAATGGCCGGCAAAAGCCATTTCAGCTAATGTCACCAATAGCCCGCCGTCTGAACGGTCATGGTAAGCCAGCAATTTTTGTTCTGAAATCAAGTGCTGGATCGCATTAAAGAAACCCGCTAATTGCCCAACGCTGCGAACATCGGCGGTTTTATCCCCAAGTTGGCGATAAACTTGAGCCAATGCTGTTCCACCCAGCGCATTTTGCCCTTTACCCAGATCGATCAGCAGCAACGCATTGTCATCTTCAGTAGATAACTCTGGTGTCACAGTACAGCGTACATCTTCTACCCGAGCAAACGCACTGATAGCCAGTGAAAGTGGTGAAGTCATTTCACGCACTTCCCCATTTTGACGCCAGCGGGTTTTCATCGACATCGAGTCCTTACCAACTGGAATGGTCAATCCCAATGCCGGGCACAACTCCTCACCCACAGCCTTAACTGCGGCATACAAACCTGCATCTTCACCGGCATGGCCTGATGCCGACATCCAGTTAGCTGATAACTTCACGCGTTTCAGATCCTGGACATAGGCGGAGGCAATATTGGTCAGCGCTTCACCCACCGCCATACGCGCCGATGCCGCAAAATCCAATAATGCAATCGGCGCTCGCTCACCCATTGACATGGCTTCGCCATAATAGCTGTCCAAACTGGCAGTAGTCACAGCACAATCTGCGACTGGAATTTGCCAAGGGCCAACCATTTGGTCACGGGCAACCATACCGGTTATGGAGCGATCTCCAATCGTAATCAGGAATGTTTTTTCTGCCACGGCAGGCAAATGCAAGACACGTTTTACCGCTTCTGCCAGCTCAATGCCCTTGCGATCCAAACTTTGCCCTTGAGCTTGCAAAACCTGCACATTTTTTAGCATTTTTGGCGTCTTGCCGAGTAAGACATCCAGCGGCATATCGATTGGCTGATTATCAAAATGGGTGTCATTCAGCAGCAAGTGCCGTTCTTCCGTTGCTTCCCCAACCACAGCATAAGGAGCACGTTCACGACGGCATATTTCTTCGAACAGGGCTAACTGCTCTGGCGCTACCGCCAAAACGTAACGTTCCTGGGATTCATTGCACCATAACTGCAATGGACTCATGCCAGGTTCATCATTAAGAATATTGCGTAACTCAAAACGCCCGCCTCGACCGCCATCACTGACCAATTCAGGCATGGCATTTGACAAACCACCCGCTCCGACATCATGGATAAATAAAATCGGATTTTTATCCCCCAATTGCCAGCAACTGTCGATAACTTCCTGACAACGACGCTCCATCTCCGCATTGTCACGCTGCACAGAGGCAAAATCCAGGTCAGCATCAGATTGACCCGATGTCATTGAAGATGCCGCACCACCTCCCAAACCGATGTTCATGCTTGGCCCACCCAGCACAATCAACTTTGCGCCGACCGAAATATCCCCTTTCTGGACATGTTCTTCACGGATATTGCCGATCCCGCCTGCCAGCATGATGGGCTTATGGTAACCACGCAATTCTGTACCGTTATGGGAAGAGACTTTTTCTTCATAGGTTCTGAAATACCCCAGCAATGCCGGTCGCCCAAATTCATTATTAAACGCTGCACCGCCTAATGGACCTTCCAGCATGATGTCTAATGCACTGACAATGCGATCAGGTTTACCAAAATCCTCTTCCCACGGCTGTTCAAACCCGGGAATTTTCAGGTTTGAAACCGAAAAACCGACCAGTCCAGCTTTCGGTTTAGCTCCCCGTCCGGTTGCACCTTCATCACGAATTTCGCCACCTGACCCCGTTGCTGCACCAGGCCAGGGCGAAATTGCGGTTGGATGGTTATGAGTTTCCACTTTCATTAAAATATGAGCAGGCTCTTGATGGTAGTCATAAACACCGGTTGCAGAGTCAGGGAAAAAGCGGCCAACATGAGAACCCTCCATAACTGCCGCGTTATCTTTATAAGCAGAAAGCACGTAATCCGGCGTCTGTTCAAACGTGTTTTTAATCATTTTGAACAAAGACTTGGGTTGGGTTTGACCATCAATAACCCAATCTGCATTGAATATTTTGTGGCGACAATGCTCAGAATTTGCCTGTGCAAACATATACAACTCAACATCTGTTGGATTGCGTCCCAACGCCTGAAAAGCGCTCATCAAATAATCAATTTCATCGGTAGCCAGAGCCAGCCCTAATTCAATATTTGCCGATTCCAGTGCTGCCCGCCCCGATTGCAAAATATCAATCTGTTTTAACGGCGCAGGTTGCTGATGAGAAAACAGGGCTTCGGCTTGTTCAAACTGAGTGAACACACTTTCCATCATGCGATCATGCAATAATGCTGACAACGTTTGCCAGTGCCCGTCATCCATGCCAATAGCCTGAATATAATAGGCAATCCCCCTTTCTAAACGGACAATCTGGTTCAGTCCGCAATTATGGACAATGTCTGTCGCTTTCGATGACCAAGGAGATATCGTGCCTGGACGAGGTGTGACTAATATGAGTTGTCCTTTAGGCTCAAGTTCGGCCAAAGAGGGGCCATATTTTAATAGCTTATTTAATTTCTCTCGTTCATCTTTCGTGATTGGGGCACTAACTTCCGCAAAATGCACATATTCTGCATAAATGTCGGTAACAGGGAGATGTTGATCTTGACACTGGGAAAGGAGCTTAGTGATACGAAATGCCGATAAAGCGGGTGAGCCACGCAGAATTTCCATAATATTAGGTTCTCTCATCTTAGAAGCAAAGCCTGACTGATGCCTCAGGGGAAACTGCAAGCATTATAGAGGAATGTTTCCTCTGACGAAACCGTTTGCGTGGTTATTTATCCACCCTGCAAGACATTCAATAAATTGCCAAAATGGGTTTAATAGGGTTGCACATCCCCCTTTTGTTGCGCAAAATTCTCGATTACTGGAAATTTAACCATGCTATTATCTTGCACTTCACACGGTTTTCAATCGTTCGGAAAAGAGATAACCATTTGAATAACATAAAGATAAATTATTTTGTTATCGTAATTATCGCGCTCCTCTCTGCTGCCATCATCGGCCTTAATATCAACTGGCCCAATAAACAGCAGGAGCAGATAAACAAAATTCTGGCACGAGGAGAGCTACGGGTTAGTACCATCAGCTCTCCTCTGATCTCTCTTAACAGCAAAAATGAACCAACAGGATTCGACTATGAGTTAATTAAGCGGTTTGCCGATTATCTGGGAGTTAAACTTGTGATTAAGTTTCGTCCCAACATTAAGCAACTTTTTGACGACCTGGAAAACGATAAAGCCGATTTCCTGGCTGCTGGGCTTATCTACAATAAAGATAGGCTGAACCAAACACGTACTGGCCCTGCCTACGCTTCAGTTATACAACAACTGGTTTATCGCAAGGGGGAGGCACGTCCACATTCGTTTGGCGATCTAAAAGGTAAACTCATCGTCACGGCAGGCTCAGCCCATGTAAGCGAACTGAAAAAATGGAAAGAAAAGTCTTATCCTGAGTTAAGTTGGGCAGAAACACCACACGAAAATACGCAGCAATTGCTCGAACAACTCTCCGAGGGAAAAATCGACTATACCATCAGTGACTCCCTCAGTTTAGCTTTGCAACAGCGTATTCATCCCAATTTGGCAGTTGCGTTTGATGTCAGTGAAGAGAATCCCCTGACCTGGTATTTAAAGCGCAATAGTGACTATAGTCTCTACTCCGCTATGCTCGATTTTTTCAGTATGTTGACTGAAAACGGTATTATGTCGCGACTACAAGAAAAATATTTCAGCCATATCGGTTCATTCGATTACTTCGATACGATTTCCTTTATTCGTGCCATCAATAAGCTTTTACCAACCTATCAGCCAATTTTTCAACAATACGCAGGATCACTTGATTGGCAATTAGTGGCGGCCATTGCATGGCAAGAATCA
Organism: Xenorhabdus taiwanensis; assembly: GCF_036512875.1. Lineage (GTDB taxonomy): Bacteria > Pseudomonadota > Gammaproteobacteria > Enterobacterales > Enterobacteriaceae > Xenorhabdus > Xenorhabdus taiwanensis. The sequence goes on from NZ_AP028978.1 coordinate 2,654,764, forward strand.
CATTGGGATCCGCAAGCCACTTCACCCACTGGCGTGCGTGGTTTGATGATGCTCACTCGCCCGACAGCAGAATGGGCTGGGATTCACGATCGGCTGGATCCAGAAGAGAGTGTTAAAGGAGGAATGGCTTATCTGAACTACCTGATGGAGCGTTTGCCAAAAACCATTCCTGAAGATGAGCGCATTTGGTTTGCCCTTGCAGCTTACAATATGGGATATGGGCACCTTCTTGATGCCCGTAAATTAACCGCTACGCAAAAAGGGAATCCAGACAGTTGGCTGGATGTTAAAACGCGTCTTCCCCTGCTCGGCAAGAAAAAATACTACGCTAATACGACATATGGTTATGCCCGTGGCTATGAAGCTTATCGCTATGTTGAAAATATCCGGCGTTACTATTTGAGCCTGGAGGGATATCTTAGGGCAAAAGCCAACCGCGAGAAAACAGAGGAAAGTGAAGTACCAACGGATACGACTATAATCAACACTCCCCAAGCGGAAAATAACAAAATAACAAGCAACAATGCTGAGACTCACGAAAAAGCGTCGGAGAATAAAACGCCGACGCAATCTGAAGCAGCCGCTAAACCATAACTGACTATGGCATTTCCTGTTGCTGAGTTTTCGATTTTTTCAATGCTTTATGCTGCTCCCTGCGTTGTTTAAAAAAAGCACTCAGCATAGTGGAGCACTCTTCCGCCAGCACACCGCCGGTAATTTCAATTTGGTGATTCATACCTGGATGGCGCAAGATATCAATCAAAGATCCCGCCGCTCCCGTTTTCATATCGCTGGCACCATAAACTAACCGTTGTATCCGGCTGTGTACCATCGCACCTGCGCACATGACACAAGGCTCTAAAGTGACATACAGTGTCGTATTCAACAAACGATAATTCTGCAATTGTCTCCCGCCCCGCCGTAACGCAATAATTTCTGCATGGGCAGTAGGATCATGGTCAGTGATTGGATGGTTAAACCCCTCAGCAATAACCTTATTATCTGCTACCAATACAGCACCAACCGGAATTTCACCCTTGGCTTGTGCCTGCATTGCTAAATCTATTGCCCGACGCATCCAGTATTCATCACTAAAATTTTCGGTCACTGTATATAATTCTGTCACTGTCCATTCTCTTACTTATAAAAATTCGACCTATTATACCCAATCACCGCAATCCACCGGTTCAATCTGAATTTCATCAAGAAAAGCATCAGGGAACAATTTCATACGCTCTGCCCTTTCACTCGCCATTTTTCTGCCTGATACCGTCAGAAATCCTGATTCAATGTTATCTTGCCAGCCGTCTTAAAGTTTTACGAAAACCACCTGACAAAGAAGTCAAAACGGAATTAATATCCGCTACTGGATTGCTGTTGCCATAAATGCGCGCCCACCAATGCTTTCCAGGGAGAAAAATCTGCCAGCCATTTTTCTGCCTGTCCCGCACTCACTTTGTTTTCCTGGCCGAGCAAATATTGGAGATTACGCCTGACGGCAACATCGCCATGCAGTGAACCATCCAGGTAACTAAATCCTCGTAGCAAGGTATAATTAACTGTCCACATGCCAATGCCCTTGATAGCCAGCAAGCCATCCGTCAGCCGTTTCACTCCATTTTCTCCTTGTGGAATATTTAGCTCCAATACCCCAGAGTCAATAAGTTGACAAACATGCAATAAGGCATTGGCTTTACCCATAGAAAAACCACACTGATAGAGATCATGCTGCGAATATTGCATCACCTGCTTATAATTCGGAAAACACAGTAACCCAGAAGAGTGCTGAAGCCCCACCGCCTGAATAAAACGCCGCCTAATGGAAATTGCTGCGCTTAAACTAATTTGTTGCCCGATAATTGCCCAACTAAGCGCTTCAAAAGGTGTCGCGGACTGATAAATGCGTAAACCCGTTTGCCTGTTAACCAATTCTCCAATAACGGGATGATCTTGATAGATAGATTCAAATACATCAACAGGTTGTTTCAAACCAAGCATATGGGAGGCTAGCATCGATAATGCTTCACGTTGTGAAGAACAATCTTTATCACCATTAATATCAAGCTGTATTTTCGCTCTATTCTTTTCCATTGTGATGGTCAAAAGGGCCGGATTTTCATACCAAATAATCCCTTTTTTAATTTGATTATGTTGTACGATTTCAGAAACGCCCATTTCATCCCTCTGATGAAAGGCCAAAAAATCTCTCGTGTGATAATTATTAGGTAATATAATTTCCGTTAAGCAGTTTGATTTCATTGGATAGCTCCAGAAGACACACAGAATTAATCTCACTATCTAACAAACTTTAAGTTTAGATACAATAGCAATTCAACCAACACAATTTATAAAGTAACATCATCGATTTTATATTTAATTAATTCCTCATTTAATTTTCTTATTTGATATTTTGACGGGCTTAACATTAATAGATAAATACCAATTGCCATAAGTAAAATCATACTTAACATGACTAAAAAGAAATCTAAAGCACTTCCGATAGTATTACTCAAGGCATCAACTTTGAATAAAAAAACAACCAGCACAACAAATGCTAAAGTGAAAAAATAAGTTGAAAATATCTTTTCAAAAAAATAAGTAAAGTAATAGCAAGAACTGACATTGACTTGAACCACACCAGAGTTTGAAACAAGGTATGTTTTCAACTTCTTAAGAATATCTATATATTCAGGACTCAATCCATCTTGTTTCAGCTTGATAAATATATTCCTAAATTTATCAGATTTTACCTTTGTAACATCAAACATTATCTCAGATGCAATTTCATATTTAATATAGTCTTTACTCAAATCATCTAAATAAACATTGTATTCATTGAGATATTTAATATACTTTTTTGCCTTTCTCTCTCTAAACACACAAACATCCGCATAAAGCTTCTTTAATACGGACAGAATAATACCAACAAAAGTCCCGATAAAACCCAAGATTTTCACAATATCATTACCATGTTTTACGATGTATTCAAGCATGTTTTCACTCTAAAGAATTTAAAACATACTTAAGTATATACTATAATAAATGTACTGAACTGCTTTCTGATGTGTTAACATCTTCCTCAGATAGTTTTTTTTGCATAATACATTTAGTTGTAATCATTTCTTTGTCAGATACATTTTTTATAAAATATATTGTATGAAATAACAAGAGATGATCTAGAGCAACAAATCAGGAAGAAGATTAAGCCTGAAATTAAAAGGCTTAATCTATGTAAGAGGTTGAAATGGCACTACTAATTACCAAGCGCTGCATTAATTGTGATATGTGTGAACCCGAATGCCCTAATCAGGCCATCACGATGGGCGCAGAGATCTACGAAATTGAGCCTGAACGCTGTACCGAATGTATCGGACATTACGAAAAACCAACTTGCCAATCTGTCTGCCCGATCACGAACACTATTATCCTTGATCCTAACCATCAGGAAACCGAAGAGCAGCTATGGGATAAGTTTGTGCTTCTACATCATGCTGATAAGATCTGAATCTGGCTTTTTTCGCATTGAATCCTTCCTGGTGGTGTACAAACAATGTTGGATACTCACGACGTATCTGCCACGGCCACTTGTATATACGGGTTTCACTTCGCCTCGCAGGATTGGATTGGTCGTTTTTCATACTTCCAAACGATAAAATTATTCCGCCGCAGATAAACATTCACCTTCCCCTTGCTGGTACTGGCCTTTTTCGTATGTAGGCCAAATACCAACGGACACATTGGGCCATGATATCGGCAGAATAATAGAGGCGTTTAAATGCGTTTCGGATCAGGGATATCATTCTGGACTCGCTCAAAAACAAGGGAACTTGCCTGATGTTACGCTAATGCGACAGAACCCGATCCTATATATGATTTAAAATTAACTCATCTAATGAATGATCTTAAAAATAACGTCTTTTTTATTAAAAAAGATGATAATTAATGGTGTTTTTTTCTAAAAAAAAATTAAATAAATTTTAATGAATTAAATATTCTCCTGTTATTTTGCGGAATTTTCCATCCATATATAATTTAATATGACTATACTATGATGATAGTACCTATCATTGATACGATACTAACATTCGGTTTGTTCAGATCATTAGTATATTATCACTATTGGTCTAAATTCTTTTAAAAAAATCTCATTTAGGATATAGCTATGCAGAACTATAAAAAATTTACAAATAAAACTGAATATAAAGTTGAAATTAAAGCGAAAATTAGAGATATAGATGATAAGCTGTTTAAACTAGTAATAGAACCTTTTTCCGATAATTTTTTTACCTATAATCAAGAATTTCTGTATTTGGAGTTTATACAATTTATAATAAATCCATTTGAGTTTAAAATTCTACTAGAGCTTATTCCTGGTGACGCCAAAAGTGATCTAAACGATTTTTTTATGTTATATAAGGAGTTTAAAATAGAATTTCTTAAACGCCCCTGTACTACAGGAAGTCCTGTTGAGTGTCTCTATCAAATTAAATTAATACCAGTGGATTGAATTTTAATATGATAAAGTTTGTGACTAACTAAAAGCATAATCTTTAATATTTTCATAACTAATTGAAAGGTGAATAGAATGATTCAAAGTAGATATATAGAAAATAAAACAGATTATAATTTGAATGTAGTAGTAAAAGACACACACAATGATAAATTATTAGATGCTATCATTCTACCTGGACATAAAAATTTTTTTAGAATAGATTTTGATGATGATCAATATCATTTTAATCATATGACGAAATTATATGTCAGTATCAAGGTGAATGGAGATACTTTCAGCACCTTGTTCTCGTCTTATGAGGTAGACACGGGTATTGATATTCTTTTCAATACATATCCAATAATTTCTGTTTACTTTGAGCTTGAAGGGTGTAGTTATTATCTAATAGGAAATAATCCCTAAAATCAAGTCCATCTGCGAATTACCTCTTTCAATCGGTATACCTTGGTTTCGCAGTATCTATTAACATAAATTCAGAGAGTTTATGTCTACTATCAACCAATCAGAAAACTGACCCAATACTCTGATAGTCTGTTGGGTCAGTTCGGCAATATGTAAATATCTATGAGGGTTTATGAAGCAAGTGCTAAGTTCTAACTCTGAATTTAATTTTCCAATATTACCGTCGCACAGGCATAACGCCGTTCATCTGCCAGTGTGACATGCATGGATTTTACCCCCAGTTTGTTAGCCAGCACTTCAGCCTCTCCATGAAGTTTCAACGTTGGTTTTCCCAATGGATCATTAATCACTTCAAATTGATTAAAAGCCAATCCATTGCGGATACCTGTTCCAAACGCTTTAGCGGCGGCTTCCTTGACAGCGAACCGTTTTGCAAGAAAGCGGACAGGCTGATTGTGTTGCTGATATTGTTGCCATTCCCCATCACTCAGAACGCGCCTTGCCAGACGTTCGCCTGAACGCCCGACAATTTCTTCAATGCGGGATATTTCAACAATATCTGTGCCTAACCCAAGAATGGCCATTAACGGCGGGCTTCACGCAATAAAGTTTTCATGTCCGCAACAGCCGCAGGTAAGCCACTGAATACAGCACGGCCAATAATGGCATGCCCTATATTCAACTCATAAATTTCAGGTAAGGCTGCAATACGCTGCACATTGTGATAGGTCAATCCGTGACCTGCATTGACTTGAAGCCCTTTAGCGGCTGCGTAAGTTGCGGCTTCTTTGATACGCTGAAATTCTTTTTCCTGCTGTATCTCATTCCCTGCATCTGCATAGGCACCCGTGTGAATTTCAATAAATGGCGCTCCAACTTCGACAGCAGCATCGATTTGTTGATGATCCGCATCAATGAACAAAGACACCAAAATCCCGGCTTCTGATAAAGTCTTAACAGCAGCAGCAATGTGCTCTTTTTGCCCAAACACATCTAGTCCACCTTCGGTTGTGACCTCCTGACGCTTTTCAGGCACTAAACAACAGAAAGCAGGTTTGATTTGGCAAGCAATTCCCACCATCTCATCTGTGACCGCCATTTCAAGGTTCATACGGGTTTGGATTGTATTTTTTAATAACTGGACATCTCTGTCAGTAATATGGCGGCGATCTTCACGTAGGTGAACTGTTATACCATCTGCACCCGCTTGTTCTGCAACAAATGCTGCCTGAACGGGATCGGGATATTGTGTCCCACGAGCATTACGTAAGGTTGCAATGTGATCAATGTTGATACCTAACAATACCTCGGCCATTTTTAGCTCCTGCAATAACATAAAATTCAGTAAAGTCTACACTCTTCATCATGAAAAAGTGGTTTACTTTAGTTTTCATTTTTCTTGTTGGGGTTATCAGTTTTTTTACGTACGAATTGACGAAATAGCTCACGGCTTTTTAACGGTTTTCCTCCCAGATAAGGTTTCAAGGCAATACGGGTAAAACGCTTCGCCGCTTTCAAGGTCACCTGATCGGGAAATTCGCTACTTGCCAACGCCTTGAGTTCATAACCTGTAAAACTGTGCTGATCCACAACTAAACTGGCGATAAACCCTTTTTCTTCACGATAACGGTAAGTCATGGTATCCGACACAGGTTCACCACTCCCTGCACAGTGAAGATAATCTACTCCGTACCCCATATTGGTTAGCAGCGCTAATTCAAAACGACGCAATGCGCATTCTGGTGTGTATTCACTCGCCGCAAGCGCTTGTAAACACTGGAGGTAATCAAAAAAAAGCGCGGGATATGCCGTTCCTTGCTCAAGGAGTCTGGACAAGAGTTCATTCACATATAAACCGCTGTAGAGCACACTTCCCGTTAAGGGGAGAGCCAATGAGATAGGCTCTGCGTCTCTTAATGTCTTGATTTCACCCCGCCCACTCCAACGAATAAGCAGCGGGGTGAAAGGTTGTAAGCAACCTTTTAGACTGGAGCGACGACTGCGGGCCCCTTTTGCTAAGACACGTACCCGCCCTTCATTTTCAGTAAAAAAATCCAGCAATAAACTGGTTTCACTGTAAGGGCGCCCGTGAAGCACAAAGGCTCTCTGCCAGCCGTCCATAAATCAGCCTTATAAGTCGTCAACGTAACCGAGGCTACGCAGCGCCCGTTCATCATCAGCCCAACCGGATTTCACTTTTACCCACAATTCCAGGTGGACTTTCATATCGAACAGCTTTTCCATATCCTGACGAGCTTCTATGCCAATCTTCTTGATTTTACTGCCTTTATTACCAATCACCATTTTCTTCTGGCCATCACGCTCTACCAGAATTAAACCGTGGATTGTATAACCTCCACGTTCATTAGTAACAAATTGTTCAATTTCTACTGTTACGGAATAGGGGAGTTCATCACCCAAAAAACGCATCAGTTTTTCACGGATGATTTCTGACGCCATAAAACGTTGTGAGCGATCCGTAATGTAATCTTCAGGAAAGTGATGTTCCGCCTGTGGTATATGATCACGCACTATGTTGGCGATAGTATCAACATTCATACCCTTTTCCGCACTAATCGGCACAACATCAATAAAATTCATCTGTTGGCTAAGAAAACCGATATGTGGCAGAAGAATGGTTTTATCCGTCACATTGTCCACTTTATTGATAGCCAGTAAGACAGGACAGCGTAAATGGCGTAATTTATTCACCACCATTTCATCATCAGGTGTCCAGTGCGTACCTTCCACAACAAAAATAACCAGTTCGACATCACCAATGGAGCTGCTCGCCGCACGGTTCATTAAGCGGTTGATCGCACGCTTTTCTTCAATATGAAGACCTGGTGTATCAACATAGATGGTTTGGTAAGCCCCTTCCGTATGAATCCCCATGATGCGATGCCGCGTCGTTTGAGGTTTACGGGAAGTGATGGATACTTTTTGGCCCAATAACTGATTCAATAACGTCGACTTACCAACATTGGGTCGACCGACTATTGCAACGAATCCGCAATAGCTTTTTTCTTCGCTCATTCAAGCTCCAGTTGTTTTAATGCTTGTTCCGCAGCCGCCTGCTCTGCCTTGCGGCGACTGGAACCGACTCCTCTGACAGGTTGTTCAAATCCACTGACCTGACAGTGAATTGTAAATTCCTGATCGTGTGCTTCCCCACGAACTTGAACAACCAGATATGTAGGCAACGGCAAATGGCGCCCTTGCAAATATTCTTGTAAACGTGTTTTAGGATCTTTTTGCTTATCGCCCGGGCTAATTTCATTCAAACGGGTTTCATACCAATTCAGGATAATGTTTTCGACTGTCTGAATATCGCTATCAAGAAAAATAGCGCCGATTAAGGCTTCAATGCTATCCGCTAAAATGGATTCGCGACGATGTCCTCCACTCTTTAACTCACCCGGCCCTAAACGCAGGCATTCACCTAACTCAAATTCTCTGGCCAGCTCTGCCAGAGTATTACCACGCACCAATGTTGCCCGCATGCGGCTCATGTCCCCCTCATCAACACGGGGAAAACGATGGTAAAGAGCATTAGCAATGACAAAACTCAGGATTGAATCACCAAGAAACTCCAGACGTTCATTATGCTTACTGCTGGCACTGCGGTGAGTCAATGCTTGAAGCAACAAATCGTGCTGTTTAAAGCTATATCCTAGCTTACGTTGTAACCGGTTCGTTATTATGGGGTTCATGTGCTACCAATTCAGTTAGAATTCATCAAATAAAAAGCACACGCAACAGACCTGTGAGGCGATACCAACCAGCAATTTATCCTGGGAACATTTTTTGCGGTATGCCTTACAAAACTGTTGCGTTTGCACTGGCTCCCAAGTATTCATCCTATTCAGGAGCCAGTCATCTCGTTTGAAAGAATATTCTACACTGTGAGATAAATTAATGCTGCGCTAATATATAAATATTAGTGAATTCCACCAATTCGACTGAAACGCACGCCAGTAGGCCATTCACCTTCCTGTTTTTCAAAGCTCATCCAAATGGCGGTTGCACGGCCTACCAGATTTTTCTCCGGTACAAATCCCCATGAACGACTATCATCACTATTGTCTCGGTTATCACCCATGGCAAAATATTGCCCTTCAGGAACAACCCAAGTTCCCACTGGCAAGCCTTCTTGAGAGAAACCAGGGAAACGCTGGATGACAGGAATAGTCAAAATATGGTGCGACACACTACCCAAAGTTTCGACTCTTTCGTCCTGGCGAAGAGCGTATGGCCCTACTGGTTCATCAACAGGAACTTGATAAACACCACTTATACGAACGCCTTCTGGTGTCACATCTTCTTTTATTGTCCATTCACTTGGGAACACATTCCGGTAAGTAACCGGTAAATCGCCCTTACATTGCGTATTCCAGCCACAGCCCGGATAAACCTGAAGCTCTTTATTGACATAATCGTAAACGATCTTATCCCCAGGCAAGCCAATAATTCGTTTTACAAAATCTATGCTTGGGTTCTTCGGATATTTGAAAACCGCAATATCTCCACGCTTAGGCTCGCCAGTCTTAATTAAGGTTGTTTGCGTAATTGGATCTTTTAAACCATAAGCAAATTTTTCAACCAGAATGAAATCCCCGATCAACAACGTCGGCATCATTGAACCAGAAGGGATCTGAAAAGGTTCATAAACGAAAGAGCGCAAAACCAACACAATGGCTAACACGGGAAAGACAGATGCAAGTGTTTCAACCCATGAAGGTTTGTTAAGTCCTTTAGCCAAAGCTTCCTGAGCTTCTGCGCCTGTCGCCTGTTCCTGAATATGAGCAAGTTTTTTCTTACGTTCAGGTGCGAACTTAAATCGCTCTATGCACCAGAGAATACCGGTGATTAACGTTGCTAATGTTAATATCAAGGCAAAAGTGTTAGCCATTTGAACTCCTTACGACCTTGTGTTAATTATCTTTGCCAACATGCAGAATCGCTAAGAAGGCTTCCTGCGGCAGTTCAACATTGCCGACCTGCTTCATGCGCTTTTTACCTTCTTTCTGTTTCTGCAATAACTTTTTCTTACGGCTGACGTCACCGCCATAACATTTCGCCAATACGTTCTTACGTAATTGCTTAACGGTAGAACGCGCAATAATGTGAGTGCCGATGGCAGCCTGAATTGCAATGTCAAATTGCTGGCGTGGGATCAGCTCTTTCATTTTTTCCACCAGCTCACGTCCACGGTACTGGGAATTGTCACGGTGAGTAATCAACGCCAGAGCATCAACACGCTCAGCGTTAATCAAGACATCCACACGAACCATGTCTGAGTCCTGGAAACGGATAAAATTGTAATCCAGTGAAGCGTAACCACGGGATGTTGATTTCAAGCGGTCAAAGAAATCCAGAACCACCTCAGCCATTGGAATTTCATAAGTCAGCGCAACCTGATTACCGTGATAAACCATATTTGTCTGCACACCGCGTTTTTCTACGCAAAGTGTAATAACATTACCAAGGTACTCTTTCGGCAACAACATATGACATTCTGCAATCGGTTCACGCAGCTCCTCAATATTGTTTAATGGCGGCAACTTGGATGGACTATCAACATAGATAATATCACCACTGGTTGTCTCAACTTCATAAACAACTGTTGGAGCCGTTGTGATCAAATCGAGATCATATTCACGCTCCAGGCGTTCCTGAATGATTTCCATATGCAGCAAGCCGAGGAAGCCACAGCGGAAACCGAAGCCCAATGCAGTCGAACTTTCTGGTTCATAGAATAATGACGCATCATTTAAGCTCAGCTTGCCCAAAGCATCACGGAATGCTTCATAGTCATCAGAACTTACCGGGAACAAACCAGCATAAACCTGCGGTTTGACCTTTTTAAAACCAGGCAGGGCTTTTTCCGCAGGCTGACGGGCCGTTGTCAATGTATCCCCAACAGGGGCTCCCAGAATATCTTTGATGGCGCAGACCAACCAGCCTACTTCACCACAATTCAACACATCACGATCAATACGTTTCGGTGTGAAGATACCCAGTCGGTCAGCGTTGTATACCTGTCCGGTGCTCATGACCTTAATTTTGTCACCCTTACGCAAGGTACCGTTTTTAATACGGACAAGTGAAACAACACCAAGGTAATTATCAAACCATGAGTCAATAATCAGGGCCTGTAATGGAGCATCAGGATCGCCTTCTGGTGACGGTATCTCTTTTACCAGACGTTCAATGACATCCTGTACGCCCACTCCCGTTTTTGCAGAACAACGAACGGCATCTGTTGCATCAATACCCACAATGTCTTCGATTTCTTCAGCGACACGCTCTGGTTCAGCCGCAGGGAGATCAATTTTGTTCAGAACTGGAACGACTTCCAGATCCATTTCAATGGCGGTATAACAGTTAGCTAATGTTTGGGCCTCAACCCCCTGACCTGCATCAACAACCAGCAGGGCACCTTCACAAGCAGCCAGTGAACGGGAAACTTCATAAGAGAAGTCAACATGCCCTGGCGTATCAATAAAGTTTAATTGGTAGACTTGCCCGTCATTTGCTTTGTAATCAAGGGTTACACTTTGTGCTTTGATAGTGATCCCACGTTCACGCTCAAGATCCATTGAATCCAGTACTTGTGCTGCCATTTCGCGATCAGACAAACCACCACAGATTTGAATAATCCGGTCAGAGAGCGTGGATTTACCATGGTCAATGTGGGCGATAATGGAGAAATTTCTTATTTGCTTCATTATTAAATCTTTTTTGCCTTAATATTTCTGAATCATTCGCCTATGGACACATTGATGGACATAAAGCGACAGTTTATTGGTTCGGCCACTGGCCTGAGGAGCTGTATTCTACATGCCAAGCCCGTGAAAACCAAACCCGTGAAAATTTCGCCATGCCTGTCGTTTTCAATATGACTCAGTCGTTTTCAGTAATGATAAATTAAAGTTGAAACTCGCAGGGTAAAACAGATTATTCTTGCTGTAGAACCTTAATCGAATCAGGGGGTAAACCAATTTGTAACACAACAGGCTGGTACGCTTGCAAATTATCCCAATACGCAGCAATCTTGCGAGCAAGGAAGAAACCGGCGATTCCACCACCAATCCCGCCTAAACAGATCCATAATTGGTCAATTGTCCAACACTGGAAAAATACTGCCCCCAAAAACAATCCCAGCAATGGCGTCAAATAAACTAGCATAGCTGAACGTAGCAGGCTGCTTTCAGGAATACCTACTTCAACCTTCTGACCCGGCTGGAGTGGTTGAGAAATCTCCAGTTCCAACTGATGGATACTTTCTGGCCCTATCTTTTCCAGTAAATAAGAACCACAGGTTGTTTTGGTTTGGCAGCTACCACAGCCTGAAGATGAGCCATAACGTAATAATGCCCGGCCTTTGTGCCAACGGACAACCGTTGCCCACTCTTTAACCATCAGTTTTCTCCTGTAAACGTCACGCTTGCTGCAATTCGTTCCGCTGTTGCGAAAGGCAGCTCACCAATGACTGTTATGCTATTTTTGCCTCTGGCCAAAGTATAAACCGTTCTTCTGCCTTGTCGAAATGGTTGCTCATCGACAATTTTTTTATCTGAGTTCACAACATTTACAGAAAAATTAAATAATCCATCACTATACATGATGGATTCTAACCATTCTGTCTCTGATAGCTTCTGGCTGTTACGTGAAATTTCTTTGAAACCGTCAGGCATTTTTCCAACCAGCCAATTAAATTTCAACTTATCAGCAGGAGGAATAAGTAACATAGGCGGTAGTTTCAAATTAGTAATCACATTCAATTCCGTTTTAATATTGTCATTCACAGTGGATGACACAACACGGAATTGCTCAATGACTGTTTTATTATCCTTATCTAATAGGTCAATCAGCAGAGGGAGATGATATTTCTCATCAATCAGAAGGTTATAGTTATAGCGAGATTTATCTTTCGCTATGATGCGTACAAAATTCACAGGGTGATCGCCAATATTCGTGCTGCCTGCATCAATAAAGCGATAAAATTTTTGCAATTGGGCAAAATCGGCAAAGATGATTGGTGGAAGATAATCGACGATATGAGAGCCACGGAGACTAAATGAGTCTAATCCAGGTTCGTAATAGCTGATTTGGTCACCGCGCTGGATAATTTCTCTACGTGAGCCATCCATTTGGATGATTTGAGCAATAACCTGCCCATCAATAATGGCATGACGGTAACGCAAGGGAATGAGAAATTGCTGCTCTAAAATGATAAAGCCAAGCTCATAATCCAGCGTTTGCACTGCCTTACTCATGTCCTGTAACAAAGCCTCAGCGTTGCTTTGTTGCGCTGAGGCCTTTAGAGGCGTTATCAGGCTACTCGCCAATAAAAAAACGACAACCCAAATACGTTTCATCACTGTTGTTGTGACTGTTGGGGCGCTTGCTGTTCAGGAGTCTGATTAGCCTGAGTAACACCATGATTTTTCTCAGAATGAATGCGTCGGGCGAGTTCATATTGCTGCAACATCGCATCAATTCGTTTATTGCTTTCTCGCACTTGCATATTCAAATCACCACCGAAAGTTTCTTCTTCGGCTGGAGTTGCTAAGCCAACTGTTGAGGCTGTACCCATCACCGGCAAGGTGTTAAAGGCCGGTGCTTCAAGTTGGTTATCTGTTTCAACACCACTATCACTATTATACTGCTGGACACTGACAATCACAGTCAGCGATACACAGGCTGCAACACCAATTTGTACAATTTGACTCTTCCATGCGCGGATTTTATGCCAGAATGGCATGTTAGCCCATGTTTCAGGCTTTGGCTGAGATTCCAGAACAGCCGTTGGATCAATATGAATGGGTTCTTTTTCAAGCGCCAACGCTACTTGACTTGCAATATCCAAATGCAATACTTTCCCCACATCACCACGCAGCACATCACGCACCAAATGATAGCGTTCCCACTGTTTCTGCATGACCGCATCTTCAGAGACCAAATGAACTACTTCACTATCAAGAGCTTCTCCATCCATTAATGCGGAAAGTTTTTCTCTTTGCATGCCAAAGTACCCTTCAATATTGTTTTGTCCCACTGTTTTCCACTATTTATTGTTGGATAAGTGGTTGAACTTTATTATCAATTGCTTCCCTTGCCCGAAAAATTCGGGAACGCACAGTGCCTACAGGGCATTCCATGATTTCGGCTATCTCTTCATAACTCAACCCATCCAACTCCCTCAACGTGATTGCTACCCTCAAATCTTCTGGAAGCGATTCAATAGTGCGGAAAACCACGTCCTTTAATTCTTCAGACAACATTAAGTTCTCAGGGTTCGAAATTTCTTTTAATGAACTTGACGTATCATAATTTTCTGCATCGTTGGCATCCAGATCATTGGATGGTGGACGGCGCCCCTGGGCAACTAAATAATTTTTCGCAGTATTAACGGCAATACGGTACAGCCATGTATAAAATGCACTATCACCCCGGAAAGAAGAAAGTGCCCGATAAGTCTTAATGAAAACCTCCTGAGCAACATCGGGAACGTCGCTTTGAGGTACGTAACGAGCAATCAGACTCGCTACTTTGTGCTGGTATCTCATCACCAGCAAATTAAATGCTTTTTGATCGCCCTTCTGGACGCGTTCAATCAGCATTTGATCCGTTAACTGCTCGCTCATCCGAGGTTCACTCTCCTGAGGTAAAACTCCACATTTATACTTAAATTAAACCAATATGATGTTCTGATTTCCCGAACAAGCATGACTTTGAGTATCAGTTCACTGTGAAGTTCAACTTTAGTTGTAATTTTGATTACAACCACCTGTTATTTTCGTATTGTACTTTTCTAAATCATAGCCGCTATTTCACAGGACACGCGATTTTAAACTGAGAAAAAGAAAACCTTTGTTTTATTATACCGAAAAATCCAATTTGCCATCTCAATAGTGCTAACATTATCAATAATAAAGATAAAAATCTGTTATTAACTGACGAAAGTCGCCTGAATATGTGTTATCCGAGGAACGAATCATTAATTCACTCACCTGAATATCCTGTCCTTGCCGTGACAATCCCAGTAATAGACGATGCAACGGCTTATCTTGCCTGTCACGAACATTGACGCGGAAATGGGTAAACCACCCCAAATCTGACGCCATTTTTTCAAATTGTTCACCAATTTCATAAGGTAGTACCAGACAAAATAACCCTGTCGGTGTAATCAATTCCCGTACACACGCCAATAACCCCTGATGCGTCAATGACTCCGTATAGCGAGCCTGATTACGGGCTTCGTTTCGACATGCAATCGCCGGCTCAAAGTAGGGAGGATTGCTGACAATCAAATCATATTGAGAGTTAATTTTCCGCAACTCATCTTGTTGCACATGTTGTCGCACGAAATCATGAATATCCTGCTGGTATACTCTAATACGGGAAGGCCACGGTGATTGCTGTACATTATCCACTGCCTGCATTGCCGCAAGATCATCCAGCTCCACCGCATCAATAAGGGTATCTTCGTTTGTACGTTGGGCTATCATCAACGCAATCAAACCACTGCCACATCCAATATCCAGACATCTTTTCCTGTTATATACTGGCGCCCAGGCTCCCAACAACACACCATCCGTCCCGACTTTCATCGCACATTTATCATGCCCAACAAAAAACTGTTTAAATGTAAAACCACCGCGGCGAAAAGCGGGTTTCTGTATCGATGCCATAACCTATTCTGCTGAAATTAAAATTTGTCATAGCATAAATCTTATGGCCGACGGATAAAAGCAACCTACTTATTAGGTGCTTTTATAGGATGAAGAATGCGCCCAACCTGTTTATAATCGGCGGCCCAAACAGAGGTATATGATGACTGCGACAAATTTTTCCGAATTCGAACTTGATGAATCCCTGCTTGAAGCACTGAACGACAAAGGCTACGAACGCCCGACGGCCATTCAGGCAGCAGCTATTCCTGCGGCTATGGACGGACGTGATGTATTAGGCTCAGCGCCGACCGGTACAGGTAAGACCGCTGCTTACCTGCTACCAACTCTACAGCATTTACTGGATTTTCCTCGCAAAAAATCGGGACCTCCACGTATCCTGATTTTGACGCCAACCCGTGAACTGGCAATGCAAGTGGCAGAACAGGCAAAAGAATTGGCGGCCCATACACATTTGGACATTGCCACAATCACTGGTGGTGTTGCCTACATGAATCATGCGGAAGTATTCAGTGAGAATCAGGATATTGTTGTCGCAACGACAGGGCGATTGCTGCAATACATCAAAGAAGAAAATTTCGACTGCCGTGCAGTGGAAACACTGATCCTTGATGAAGCGGATCGCATGTTAGATATGGGATTCGCCAATGATGTCGAAACGATTGCAGGTGAAACCCGCTGGCGTAAACAAACATTGTTATTTTCCGCAACCCTGGAAGGGGAATCCATCCGTGATTTTGCCGAGCGCCTGTTAACTGATCCTGTTGAGATCGATGCCGAACCTTCTCGCCGTGAACGCAAGAAAATACAGCAATTTTATTATCGGGCTGATTCGTTAGAACATAAAACAGCCGTGCTGTGTCACCTTCTCCAGCAACCTGAAGTGACTAAGTCCATTGTTTTCGTGCGCAAACGAGAGCGTGTTCGCGAACTTGTTGATTGGCTGAACCAGGCTGGCATTCAAGCGTGTTTTCTTGAAGGTGAAATGGTGCAAGCCAAGCGTACAGATGCCGTAAAACGCTTGAATGATGGTAAAGTCAAAGTTCTGGTCGCAACCGACATTGCTTCCCGTGGATTGGATATCGAGAATGTTAGCCACGTCTTTAATTTCGATTTGCCTCGTACCGCAGATGTTTACTTGCACCGGATTGGTCGTACTGCTCGCGCAGGCCGTAAAGGAACTGCCATTGCTCTGGTTGAAGCACACGATCACCTGCTTTTGGGTAAAATCAGCCGTTACCTCAAAGAACCTTTGAAAATACGAGTGGTTGATGAGCTTCGTCCGCAAACCAAAGCGCCAAGTGAGAAAAAAAGCAATAAGCCATCCAAAAAAGTATTGGCAAAACGCAAAGAGAAGAAGAAGAAAACAGAAGAAACAAAGAAAAATCGCGTAAAAGTTCGTCATCGTGATAGCAAAAATATTGGTAAACGCCGCGCTCCTTCTGGCGATCCCAGACCAGAATTAACTGAATCCAGCAACGATTAACTAATAAGCGATTGTAGAACATGGGCGAAGCCATACGGTGAATTCGCCCATGTTCCGGCGACTGAACGCTAAATATTACACAGCATAATGCTGCTCACTTTGCTGCGATGTCATATCTGTATCTGTAACATCCGCTGACGCCAACATGGTATTGCTATTATTTAACCAAGGCTTTTGCTCCGCCATCAATTCGAGAACAGCTTCCAAAAAATGCGCCTTAAAGGTATGTAAGCCATATCGATTTGGCAACATGACATCCCATATACTCTCTAATTCATATTCATAATTAAGCTCTATTTTGTGCCCCATCGGTTGACGAATTGGCAATGTTTTTTGCAAGTTACCCAACCAATCGTGTTCAACGGTATAATGTCGAATCAAGCCACTGTCAGCCAATTCACGAGCGACTTCGGGTGAAACCCCCATATGTTTCAATGTAGCGTCAGAAACACTAACAGAATTGTAAATAACTGCTGGTTTTCCTGTTGCCAGTGCAGCCACGGTTGCTAATCCTCCCCCCAATGAATGCCCTGTGAAAATGACATTTTCACCAAGTACTCCTAATGCCTTATGTGCCAATTCCACGGCTTGATTATATTGTTTTTCATTGTAACCAAGCCCTTGACGAATACTTACCATAAAATCCTTTAATTCATTCGATCCTGTGAAAGAGACAATATACAGTCCCTTATTATGGTAAACACCGGCCTGAAATCCTGTTGAATAATCATTAAGAGTGTCAGGATCAATACCTAATTTTGATAAATCCTCATCAGACAGACGCACATAATCGCCAATCCCTAAACTCGTTTGTCGATAAACATCACGGGTAACCAGCGTCAAGTTATAATCGACCAGTTTAGATTGTTTTCCCGCAATATCATTAGCTTTCAATTCAGGAGCTGGCATTGTGCTGGCATTTAAGTTATTAACCAATGATTGATAGAGAGCATTAGCCTGCTTGGTATTTTCTGAAAGTGAAATGATCGGGGGAGCAATGCGATCAACTTTGTCAGGTGGTGATTGAGCTGAAGAATTAGGTTGAGGTTGTAGCACATTTTCTTGTAATGAATAGATCCCTGACCCACTGAAAAAATCGGTATTAACTGATAAAGTCATAAAATTCTCCTGCAGATTATTTAAATTTGGTGTGGTTTAAAATCCCAAACTCTCTATCGGCAGAATTTTTAACAATATTAAAACAAATTTAATTTTTAATTAACAAAATTAATTCCCATAATTAAAACATGGAAATAAAAAAGGGAGTATTGATTCTCCCTTTGGATTTTTTGCTTGATACAAAAACTACAAGCTTTCTGTAAAAGTACGCGCAATAACATCACGTTGCTGTTCTGGGGTCAGTGAGTTAAAACGCACAGCATAACCAGATACACGAATAGTGAGTTGAGGATATTTTTCGGGGTGCTTTACTGCATCTTCCAACGTTTCGCGGCGCAGAACATTAATATTCAGATGTTGCCCGCCTTCTACACGTACAGCCGGCTTGACCTCCAGCGGAATCTCGCGATATTCAAATTGCCCCAACTCCTCTTTGGCAACAATCTGGTCTTCATCGTAACCTGCTTTGGCACAGATGCAACGCGCTTCATTTTTTTCATCATCCAACAACCAAAAAGAATTCATCAATGCAGCGTTATCAGATTGGGTAATTTGAATCCCAGTAATCATTTATACCTCCAACATCATCAGCTTAGTTATTCAGTCAAACCATCATTTAATCAACCATTGTTCTTGATTTCCTGTATACCAGTACAAATGATAAGATTCTTTGATTGTAATCAACTAATTTCATAAGGTTATTGATAATAAATTCGTAACATTATGTTTTAAATCAGTTTTTATAACAGGGTTGAATGAAAATTTTTTCATATTTTTTCAAAAAAATTTATAAAAATAGATTTTCATCCTGAGAATTAAGCTTAGATTGGGATCTGAGGGTTTCCCTATCCCAAGGGAATCGGTAAGCTTAAGTCATCTGATAATCATTTAGAAAGGGATTGGCTATGTCCACACCTCTCACATGGCACGATGTCATCGGCAATGAAAAGAAACAGCCTTATTTTGTTGATACATTGGCTTATGTTGCCAATGAACGTCAGGCTGGAAAAACCATTTATCCGCCTCAAACAGATGTTTTTAACGCATTCCGCTATACCGAATTGGCGGATGTAAAAGTCGTGATTTTAGGACAAGATCCTTACCACGGTCCGAATCAGGCTCACGGTTTGGCTTTCTCTGTACAACCGGGTATTCCTGCTCCGCCTTCTCTCGTCAATATGTACAAAGAACTGGAATCGGACATTGCTGGATTTACTCGCCCAAATCACGGTTGCTTGATAAGCTGGGCAAAACAGGGAGTATTATTGCTTAATACCGTACTCACTGTTGAGCGTGGTAACGCACATTCCCATGCTCATTTGGGTTGGGAAACATTCACTGACAAAGTTATTACAGCAATCAATGAACATCGCAACGGAGTCATTTTCTTGCTTTGGGGATCTCATGCCCAGAAAAAAGGCCATTTCATTGATATCCGACGCCATCATGTATTAAAAGCCCCCCATCCTTCACCTTTATCTGCTCATCGTGGTTTCTTAGGCTGTAAACATTTTTCACAGGCCAACAACTTATTGAAATCACAAGGATTATCTCCAATAGATTGGGAACCTCAATTGTCCGAATAACCGATCTCTGCCTACAAAAATGCCGCCTTTCTAATGGCGGCATTGCATCACGAGAGAGCGTAACCTTTATTTAGAAACAGCAACCATTGCAGGGCGCAATAGACGACCATTCAAGGTATAACCTTTCTGCATCACCAACATAACCTGATTAGGTTCATGCTGATCTGATTCCATCATAGTCATCGCCTGATGCACTTCTGGATTGAAAGGGACATTGGTGTCACTGACCACTTCAACGCCAAACTTACCCACTGAATCGATAAAAGATTTCAGAGTCAGTTCAATACCTTCAACCATTGGCAGTAACGCTTCATTGGTACGATCAGCCGCATCTAATGCACGTTCCAGATTGTCGATGACCGGCAAAAGTTCATTGACAAATTTTTCCAATGCAAATTTATGTGCTTTTTCTACATCCTGCTCAGTACGACGGCGAATGTTTTCGATTTCAGCACGTGCACGCAACAAAGCATCACGTTCATTAGCCTGAGCCTGTTTCAGTTGTTCTTCCAACTCAGCAACACGCGGATCAACAACGTTTTCAGTCTCTGGCGCATCTGCCTGTTCCGCATTTATTTGTTGCTCTGATACATTTTCTGTATTTTCTGCGACTTGCTCGTCAGGTACTTTTTGGTCTTTACTACTCATGAATATCTCCGCGTATTTTGTATTATCTTCGCCATTTGAGCTTATTATGGGGATCAAAACGCGGGATTCAAGGGAACAACCATTATTGTGAGGGCAAAACCATATGCTGAAGGAAATAACAGCAATGAATAATGAATTCAAATGCATCGGTATTGTCGGTCGTCCACGTCACCCGGAAGCGCTGGCCACCCATGAAATGCTGTACCATTGGCTGGTATCTAAAGGTTATTGCGTCATTGTGGATAGACAGGTCGCGAAAGACATTAATTTAAAAGGTGCTCAGACTGGGGGATTGACAGAAATTGGTAAAACTGCCGACCTTGTGATTGTTGTCGGTGGGGATGGCAATATGCTCGGTGCAACCAGAGTATTATCACGTTATAACATCAAAGTTATTGGTATCAACCGAGGAAATTTGGGCTTTTTAACGGATTTGGATCCCGATAATGCTTTGCAACAACTATCCGAAGTTTTAGATGGCAAATATCGAGACGAAAAACGTTTTCTGCTTGAGGCTCAAGTGACAAAAAGCGGACATAAATCCCGCCGTAGCACTGCATTAAATGAAGTCGTACTACATCCAGGCAAAGTTGCCCATATGATTGAATTCGAAGTATATATTGATGAACGTTTTGCTTTTTCTCAACGTTCAGATGGCTTAATCATAGCAACACCCACTGGCTCTACAGCCTATTCACTGTCTGCCGGAGGGCCTATATTAACCCCAAACTTAGATGCTATCGTGCTAGTGCCGATGTTTCCACATACGCTCTCGGCACGCCCTCTCGTTATCAGCAGCGAAAGCAGCATTCGCCTCAAATTTGCCCAAAATAGCAATGACTACGAAGTCAGTTGTGACAGCCAGATCGTCCTGCCAATCCAAGATGGTGAAGAAGTAATCATCAAACGCAGTGACTATAATCTGCACTTAATTCACCCAAAAGATTACAACTACTTCAATACACTCAGCACAAAACTGGGTTGGTCGAAAAAAATGTTCTAAAAACGAGTTTCGCTACTTTACTGTATAAAAAACCAGTTTATACTGTATGGAAGCACAGACATGTTTTTATACAGTAACGTGTTTATACACAATAATAAAGAAGGAGGAGCACGATGCTGACTCAATTGACCATCAGTAACTTTGCTATCGTTCGCGAAATTGAAATTGATTTCCGCCCGGGAATGACGGCAATCACAGGTGAAACCGGAGCCGGTAAATCCATCGCGATTGATGCATTAGGTTTATGTCTTGGCAATCGTGGCGAAGCTAACATGGTTCGCCCGGGTGCTCCGCGTACCGATCTTTGTGCCTGTTTTTCACTGGCTGATGCTCCTTCTGCCCGCAAATGGCTTATCGACCACCAGCTTGATAGAAGTTTTGATGATGACAATGAGTGCCTGCTGCGTCGTACAATTACTGCGGATGGGCGCTCTCGCGGTTTTATCAATGGCACTGCTGTACCACTTTCTCAATTACGTGAACTGGGTTCTCATCTGATTCAAATTCACGGGCAACATGCTCACCAGTTATTGTTGGAAAATCGTCACCAAAGGCGCTTATTGGATATTTACACGGGTGATTTCGAACTCCAGCAAGAAATGAAACAGGCTTACCAACAATGGCACCAAAGCTGTCAGGCTCTCTCCCAATTCCAACAACAAGCTCTTGAACGTCGCTCACGTCAGCAATTGCTGGAATATCACCTGAAAGAACTGGACGAACTGTCACCACAGCCAGGTAATTATCAAGAACAGGATAGTGAATACAAACGGCTGGCAAATTGCGGGCAATTTTTGTCCGTCAGCCAAAATATCCTCCAGATTTTAAGTGATAATGATGAACAGAACATTGTCAGTCTTCTTAGCTATGCCCGCAATGAACTGACAGAGCTTGCCAACATGGATCACAAACTCAGTGGCCTGCTTAACATGCTGGAAGAAGCTGCTATCCAAATCAATGAAGTTAGTGACGAGTTACGTCATTACAGCGACCAACTGGAACTGGACCCCAATCGTTTATTTGAACTGGAACAAAAAATTTCCCAACAAATCAGCATGGCCCGTAAACACCATGTTGCGCCAGAAGAGTTACCTGCATTACATCAACAATTGTTGGAAGAACAGTATCAATTATCCCAGCAGGAAAATGATTGTGCCCACCTTAGTGAACTTGTCAGTTTGCATTACCAGCAAGCCTTGACTGTGGCAGAAAAATTGCACCATGTTCGCCAGAAATATGCCGCAGAATTGGGACAACTGATAACAAACAGTATGCACCAACTTTCTATGCCTCATGGCCGTTTTACCATTGATGTTACCTTTGAAGCGGAGCATTTAAATATTGATGGGGCCAGCAAAGTTGAATTCAATGTCACAACCAACCCCGGTCAACCTCATCAACCATTAGCAAAAGTGGCATCAGGTGGTGAACTTTCCCGTATTGCACTGGCAATCCAGGTCATTACAGCGAAAAAAATGGAAACCCCTGCGTTGATTTTCGATGAAGTTGATGTAGGCATCAGCGGTCCAACAGCGGCAATTGTTGGGCGTTTGCTACGTGAATTGGGGGAATCGACCCAAGTTATGTGTGTCACCCACTTACCTCAAGTCGCAGGATGTGGACATCAGCATTTTTATGTCAGCAAGCAAACCGACGGTGAAGAAACTGAAACCCAAATGCAACTATTAGATAAAAAAGCACGACTTCAAGAACTCGCGCGGCTTTTGGCGGGAAGTGAGGTTACAAAAAATACTTTGGCTAATGCAAAAGAGCTGTTAGCGGCATAAATTGAGACAACTTTCTTGTATAATTGCAGTCATAGGTAAATGCATAGAGGTTTTCAATCTCTTCAATGTTTATTATTATCGACGGCCTAACTCCTAAAGGAATGTAATTACTATGCGCTGTAAATTGTTGACTGCCGCTACTGTATCTCTTGTTATGCTGACTGCGGGTTGCTCCATGTTTGAGCGAATTGTTTATCGTCCTGATATTAATCAAGGGAACTACCTTACGCCGGCTGCGGTATCAAAAATCCATAAAGGAATGACTCAGCAGCAAGTTTCTTACACTTTGGGAACACCAATGCTGACCGATCCGTTTGGGAGCCAGACTTGGTATTACATATTCCGCCAACAACCAGGCCATGGGAAAACAACTCAGGAAACTCTGACACTTACCTTTGACAACCAAGGTGTGCTAACTGATATCAAGGATGAAAAATCACTGCCAGAGAATCAGTGAGATGTGTGTTTTATTTATTCGCCAGTAGAGAACCTGGCGAATAAATAAACATTATCGGGCATTATTTTTTGCGCGCTCTGCTCGTTTACGGCGCATTTCTTTTGGATCAGCAACCAGAGGACGATAAATCTCTACACGATCCCCCTCTTCCAATGTATCAGTCAGTTTGGCAGGGCGGCTATAAATACCCACTTTATTTTTAGCCAAATCGATATCATTACGTAATGTCAAAAGGCCAGACGTTACAATCGCCTGTTCGACGGTTGCTCCTTGCGGTACTTTCACATTACGCAGATATTGCCGTTCAGGCAGAGCATAAACGACTTCAATATTAATCTCAGACACTATAAACCTCACGTGCACGTTGAGTAAAAGCCTGAACCATATTTCCAGCCAGCTCTTTAAATACCTTGCCAAAGGCCAGTTCAATCAACTTGTTGGTAAATTCAAAATCGAGATGCAACTCAACCTTACAAGCATCTTCACTTAACGGAATAAAATGCCACCCTCCCATCAACTTACGGAAAGGTCCATCAACAAGCTGCATACTGATACGTTGATTATCAAATAACGTATTGCGCGTTACGAACGTCTTACTAATCCCTGCTTTAGAAACCTCAACGGAAGCCGTCATTTCATTATTGCTACTGCTTAGTACACGGCTACCCACACATCCCGGTAAAAAATCCGGATAAGATGTCACATCGTTGACCAATTTATACATTTGTTCCACGCTGTAAGGCACTAGCGCAGAGCGACTAATCTGTGGCATATCATTTCCTGTAAAACATAACAGCGCTGAATAGTATCACTTAAACATGGTTAAATAAAAACCCGATGACATTTAGAACAATAAATGCGCACTTATCGCTAAATATCATACAGAAGAGATTTCTTTCACTAACGCATACAGTATAATACAACGCATTATGACAAAGAAAAAAGCATACAAACCCGGTTCGGCAACAATTGCCATGAATAAGCGAGCCCGCCACGAATACTTCATTGAGGAAGAATTCGAAGCAGGCTTATCCCTACAAGGTTGGGAAGTTAAATCACTACGCGCTGGCAAAGCTAACATCAGTGAGAGTTATGTTTTGCTCAAAGATGGTGATGCTTATCTTTTTGGTGCCACGATTACGCCATTAAACGTTGCTTCTTCCCACGTAGTTTGTGATCCGACACGATCACGCAAGCTACTGCTTAACAAACGCGAGCTTGATTCACTGTATGGTCGAATCAATCGAGAAGGTTACACCATCGTCGCACTTTCCATGTATTGGAAAAATGCCTGGTGCAAAATCAAAATTGGCGTTGCAAAAGGTAAAAAAGCGCACGATAAACGTTCAGACATCAAAGAACGTGAGTGGAAATTAGACAAAGCAAGAATTATGAAGAATTCAGGGCGTTAATCACTGGCATTATCGCTCAATATTCTGATATACTTGCTTCCAGATACACTTGGGGCTGATTCTGGATTCGACGGGATTCGCGAAACCCAAGGTGCATGCCGAGGGGCGGTTGGCCTCGTAAAAAGCCGCAAAACAATAGTCGCAAACGACGAAAACTACGCACTGGCAGCTTAATAACCTGCGCAGAGCCCTCTCTCCCTAGCCTCCGCTCTTAGGACGGGGATCAAGAGAGGTCAAACCCAAAAGAGATCGCGTGGATATCCTGCCTGGGGTTGAAGCGTTAAATCCAATCAGGCTAGTTTGTCAGTGGCGTGTCTGTCCGCAGCTGGCAAGCGAATGTAAAGATTAGACTAAGCATGTAGTACCAAGGATGTAGGAATTTCGGACGCGGGTTCAACTCCCGCCAGCTCCACCAATTTTGTATTCGGAAAGCATCGGAATACACCGAAAACCCAAGAAAAAGCCCTAAATCATAATGAGTTAGGGCTTTTTTATTGCCCGTTAGTATTCGTTTAGTATCGTTATAACTCGATAGTTTTGGTAGTATGTTTGGTAGTAAGTCGGCTACACTACAAAAACACTTACTACCAAAACGTAAATACCCAAGTGTCCAAGAGAAACTCATATATATAGTTAAGTTTTTTGCAAAAAATGACGCCCCGCCGTCCCAAAACAATTAACTATATGATTTATAAAATAAAAATCTATGGGAATGCCGTCCCTGACATGTTTTCTCACACGTCCCAAAGCAGTAAAGTTATATCAATATGTTGATTTATATACCAAAAAATAAATAAAACACTTGTCCCCGACACACAGTACAAGGTTAAAGAGGTAAAAAGTTAGTAGTAACAGCCCAACGACACCAATAAATGCTTACTACTACCACATAGAATACTTACTACTACGGTTAGAGGTGCCCGATGCCTAAAAAGATAACGCCGCTTTCCCCTACAACGGTATCTAATGCCAAAGCCAAACTTGATAACAAAACAGGTAAGCCCAAAGACACGATCTACCGTGACGGGGATAATTTAGAACTCCTCGTAAAAGCATCAGGCATTAAGCTTTGGTATTTCCGATACTACAAGCCATTCACCCAAAAGCGCACGATGATTGCATTTGGTGAATACCCCTCTATTAAGCTGGCTGACGCTCGCCGACTCAAAGACGAAGCAAAAGCGATGCTAGCTAAAGATATTGATCCTGTTGATTGGCGTAAACAGCAAGCAGCGGCAATACAGGAAGAGAACAGCAACACCTTACGGAATATTGCTACCCGCTGGTTTGAGGTAAAGAAAACCACTGTCAGTGAAGATTACGCCAAAGATATCTGGCGCTCACTGGAAAAAGATATATTCCCTAAACTCGGTGATGTACCAATATCAAGCCTTAAAGCACCTATGCTGGTGGAAGTGCTCAAGCCGATTGAAGCACGGGGCAATCTGGAAACGATTAAACGCCTGACGCAAAGAACGGTAGAGATCATCGACTATGCCATGAATTTAGGCGTTATTGATGCTAACCCTTTTACCACTGTCAGCAAGGCATTTCCTAAACCAAAGAAAAAGCATAACCCGACTATTCGACCCGAAGAACTCCCCGGATTAATGCAAGCGCTCTCCGTTGCACAGGTAGAACGGCAAACACGTTTAGTCATTGAGTGGCAACTATTAACCGCTATGCGTCCGGGGGAAGCAGTAAAGGCTCGTTGGTCTGAAATAGACTTTGATAACAGGCTCTGGAATGTGCCAGCGGAAACTATGAAGATGGATCGCCCTCACACAGTACCCTTATGCCAACCAGCTTTAGACATTCTTGAAGTGATGAAGCCTATCAGCAGGTATAGAGAATTTGTCTTTCCTCATAGATCCACCCCAAATACACACATGAGCAGCCAGACGGCAAATATGGCACTAAAGCGCATGGGGTACCAAGATACTCTTACGGCTCATGGTATCCGCTCAATCATCAGCACAGCATTAAATGAGCAGGGCTTTATGCCCGATGCTATAGAAGCTGTGTTGGCTCACGGGGAAAAGAACTCTGTCCGTGCAGCGTATAACCGAGCCACTTATTTAGAACAACGCAGGGTTATGATGGATTGGTGGGGACTATATGTAAAAGGTGCAGCAATGGGTGATTTAACGGTAGCTGGAAGTGTCAAAGGATTGCGCATCGTAGGAAGTGATTACTATGTCGGATGATATTTTTATTCTTGAGAATGTAAACGCAGCACTCAAACATTACTCTATTGGCAATGGTATTGAAAACGGTTTATATCCCCACTCCCCGGCTTATTGGTGTGCTGAGCAAGTTGGCAAATTAACCAATGATGAACGAAAAGCGGCACTGTTCAGGTTAAGTGTATGGGATTTGATTGATTATCCTGCCATAACCGTAAAAAAACTCTGTCAGCCCGGCAGTGATGTTTGGCACTATTCTATCGTCGAAACACTGGCGGATAACAATAAGAATGAGTTACTGGTAAGTGCATGTGCTATATGGGGATGGGGGTTAACCGTGGAGTCTGATAGTACCTCATATCACCTAGCGGCCTCTAATCTCGTCTTTGCAGTCTTGGCACAAGAGCAGTATGACAGCGCTGTACTGAATGACTTTGAAAATCTGGGCATCAAAGATAAGCGTCGGAAAGCAGCAAACGCAAGACACGAGGTGTACTACGCACCACTTAAACTTTTTCTTAGGAAATGGGCGCAAGAAATCATCGATTCAAACGCTGATACCATGACCAAAACAGAGTTAGCCAATGCTGTAGACTCGCATTATCGCGATTGGATAAAAGAAAAACCGCGGGGAACCACCGAATATCGGAAACTACACCCATGGAATGATAACGGCGAATCATTGAAAGAACCAACATACCGTACTATCTACGGATGGGTAAAAGACCTACTTCCCACAAATAGAAGAGCAAGAAATAAGAAATAAGCCGGATTGCTCCGGCTCTCTTATCACTCAAATAGCTTACCTGCGTCTATCCTGTAAAATCTGCGCTGGTCTTTATAACCAAGTGGATTACGTTTCTTAGGGTTATAAACGGTACGAGGTTTACCGTTCTTACTTACCTCTTCTGTTACACCAACAAGTACCCCTTTTTTGTGTAAAGCGGCAATTGTTATATCAAAATTACAGCCCTCCAAAACACGTTCTTTCAATGCTTCTGATGTAATCCAATAAATACGCGATGGGGGATTATCATCCTCAAGTATCGATTCGCTACTAACATCAGAGCTATCTACAGCTTCACCGGTAGATAAAGCAATATAACCGTCAAATATCGGCATATTCCTAACGTCATTAGAATAAGAACGGAAGCGTGATTCACCATAGGTACTGAGGTACACACTTAGCCGCTCAATGCCATTTACCGCTTCCAGATCACCAGTCGTGCCCCTACTATCTACATAGGCTTTGAAGCACTCACCAACACAGCGTAGAGCTTCCCCGGTATCCCAACCTGTAATACCCCATTCAGTCGCCAATTCCCCCGCAGCAGCACAGAGCGCGAACCGCTCTAATACCCGGTCTAACTGTGCTCCTGCATCTTCTGGTCTATAAGCTTCCTTGAACTGAATAATTAACGCTCGCAAGCGGTCAACCAGCTCTGAACGGGAAGAAGCAGTAAGCTTTTCAAGCCATGTGATACCAGCACATCCATAATATTTCGTTGTTAAGGCATTCAGAGAATCAGCAAATTCTTTAGCTGTGCCTAATCCGTGGAGGGTATCAAAAACGCCATTCTCATCGCTTACTATCGCCGGGATATCCACAAAGCGAGCTTGCTGGCCTGCGGCAACGCTTTCACCCGAAGCCTTAAGATAACTTTCGAAAGCATCTTCGCTTGATGCCAGCACCAGAGTTCGCCATTGTAGCGTTTCACGCAAAGTAACGTCTTTTGTGCCTCGTGCCTTTCCCTGCCCAAGAGCCAGCATATAAGCAACCTGACCCACCAGCTTAGGGTTAACGCTTTTCAGTTCATCCAGAATTAACGGTAAGTCATTATGCGCTGTGGCCAATACCTCGATCCCGACTAAGGTAGTATTGCAACTATGGGAATATCCGCCTGTTGTTGCACCACTCCCCCATACAGAGGCCGCGACATGCTGAGCCGTACTTTTACCTTTGGTTGAAGCCCCTTTCAGGCTGAATACACCACCATCAACTCCCAATACATTGAGTAAAGGAGCAGCAAAAGCAACACAGAGAGAAAATACTAACCGGGTATTACCAGCACATTTCGCGCTGATAAGTTTCTGCCAGTCTTCAAGGGATTCTGATTGCGCTAACTGGCTGCGTTCGCTCTTTTTACGCCCGGATAATTGGTACATCACTTTGCTGGTGGAGCTGCCTATTGTGCTTTCAGGCAGTACAAACAAGTGATCATTAAACCAGCCCGTCGAAGTTGCTAAGGTTATGCGCTCTTTTGCCGTTGTGATATTCAGATAACCCAATAAGTCACGGCTCATGTTGGTATTGATCCAAAACCCTAACCCCGCCAACTGGTGAGGGATATCACTCCCAGGCTTATGTAATTGCTCATCGGGTACAATGAATTGCTTAGTTTCCCTATCCTTGTCTTTAAATGAGATAAGCTTGCCCCAATTACCACTATACACATCGCGGGTTAATCCCAGCACTGAGAACGGCGCAGATATCTTCCGAGCTACAATGCTTTTTGCCTTACCTTTTCCCTCCTCAACATTCTTCATTAACCCGTTCTCGGTCATATAAAAACCGACTTTTTCCAGCGCTAAATAAGGTCGAAGAATTTGGGGATTTTCCCACCCCTGCGAGGCAGCTTTCGAAAATATCCATTTATAGCTGGTGAGATCAGCACGGGAAGTATCCCAAGTTGCTTCAAAATGTTCAGCATCAAATGTTGCTCCACCAGCCTCTGACCATTCCAGCGCCAACTGATAGGCATTATCTTCATAGGGTGTGTTTTTCAAACTGGCAAGAGCAGCGATAACTCTCTGCCAATTTTGTCTGCCACCCTCTGATATCGCCAGCATCGCGGGGGAAAATAGCGCAGCATGTAAATCAGCTAATGTATGCTCATCCACTTCAAACCAGAGTTCTAAATCGGCATCACTATCATAATGCTGTACAGGCCGAGGAGTTGTCTTCGACACAAGCGGAGCCATTGCAAGATAGTTCTCTACGTCTGCCAATTCGCCGTCTAAACGGTGAATAATCGCATTAGTCACATCCTCCCCGCTTTTCGTTTTCCGGCGTACAGCGTTAACTATTGGCAAATAACATTGTTGCTCGGCACGATAGACAGACTCATCCCACCCAATGACAGGAGTCCACTCGCTGATCAAATCCTCTTCCGCGATTTGCTGTATCGCCGTTTCTATTTCATGGGCTATCATCTGGCAGACATGAATACCCACAGTGCGATCTACCTCAGAATCCAAGATAATAACAAAACGACAACGCGGAGCATCTGCGGTATAATTGAAAGTCGTATAGAGTACACCTTTAAACGTCTTTTTTAAGTAACTGACTAACGCATCAAACGTCTTGGGGCTGTCAAAACTATCGCAGTCAAACGATGCAAAGCGGCGTTTAGCCGCTAATGCTGAAAGCCTCCAGTTTTTGATACCCTGAAACTTCTCAGGGTATTTTTCTTTTGGGTCTTGGCCTTTTGGGTGTTCCCCCTGTTCCATTGCCGCACAAAAATATTGTTTCTTCTTGGCAGTCGCCGTATCAGTTATTAATTGCTCAATGAACTGATCTGTATTTTCGGCGCATCGTTGCTCAGGGGTAATATCGTATACATCCCGTCCACGGGAATAGTAAATTTTATCTGCCATTATTTGCCCTTACCCAAGTCACACATTCTCTTTGCCTCTATACCATGAAGCTTCTTCAATCTACGACGGGTATGTCGGTTTGTGGCATAAGTTCCCGTTTCTCCATTAAGTGGAACTGGGCTGTTAACCATTGTTTGAAGACCTAACCGATCTACTTTTTGCTGGCATTCAATTAAATGAGTAAGGCTTGCCGAAGAGCGATGTTTACGCGGCATAATTACCCCCTTTAATAAAACTTTTTGGACGCGGTAAAGTGATAGTTATTTTGGGATGTGTTTTAATCATGTTATTTATCCTCCTGTCCACGGGTATTAAGACGGGATGCTATATATTCATTAACTTCACTTGCTGCCCATCCCACACGCCTTAACCCCAATTTCACAGACTTTGGAAATTCAGGTGTTCTTTTTAAAAACTCATGGAATCCACTATCGGATTTATAGTGCAGCGCCGCTTTAACTTCTTTTTTAGTCAGCATCGATTCACTAATACTCATTGCATTTTCTCCTGCGTTAAACGGTCATAAACGGCTATAAACGCAAGCAACATAACCACTAAGGAAATAAAAAATAATCCCTTTACATGCGCAGACTGTAATAAGAAATGTACTCTGCATATGCAGGCTGTAATAGCAAAACACAGAGAGCCAATATGTAATTTTTTACGTATTGGCTATTATTCCGTGGAGGGGATAAGTGTTTATTTCGCTCTAAATTAGTAATGGGCTTCTTTTAGCGTTCGCGTTTATAACTGGTATTACCCCGCTACCGATTCCCTTTCTTCTTATTCTTCTTCCCTTGCTTACGCTTACATTTTTTAGACTTGGTTCCGGTATGCTTTGAGCCACCACTAAACAACATAGTTTTATGGCCTTTAACCAACTGGGCACGTGGAGTAGTTCTGGTTACGTTTTTTGTGAGTTTTCGACTACGTGATTGAGCCTTGTTTTCTTCAAACACTGCAATTGTTGAAACAACTCTTGGCTCTCGAAAATCTTCGCCAAAATCGATTTCTTTAACCATATCCATGACTCCCTCTGTATTGTCGTTCTCGCAATCACTCACTGTTTCAGCTACAACGCTGGTTATCGATTTGTTCATCAGTGAAAAGCCCTCGGCTTGTTGAAAGCCATCTGAGGTAATCCCTCTTCAATAAAGCTGCGATGCAGCTCGAACAGCACTTCATGACCAAAATCAGAAAGAGACAATCCTTGACCGGGGGAACCCACCAGCATTTTTTGATAGAAAATAGCGGCGTTTTTTATCCCTTGCTCGTGACCGAATCGCTCAATCAACGTGCCCTCAATGTTATTTGCCAAGGCAGAACATTCACTTGATAAGTAAAGCGGTAAAACGATAGGGGAATTTTCCAGCTTGAAGATCGCTTTACCGTGATGCTTTTTCCTTTGCTCAGAAATCCATGCATGCGCCACTACCCAACGAAAGAAGCGAATATCCTCGACGGGTTGCCCTTCGGGAAGCGCTTTCAACCACACTATGAGTAGCTGTAAAGCTAATTCGCTTTGGGTGTCCCATTCGCCACCATTAACCCGGTCTAAGATGGAGGTAACGGGCAGGGAAGCCACTATCATCTCTGGGCTGTTTTCTTCTGGCGTGTAGTACAGCGTCACAATGCCGTTTTCTATGGCAGAACGGTAATTATTAAGCATATTGCACCTCATTAGCATGGGTAACACAGGGGGCAGCCTCAGCCGTCCAGTAAGCACGCTTGGCGTTGTCGGTATGCAGTTGTAACAGTTGCTGCGCATATTCCAGTAAATCGGCCTCGATATCCCTCGCTTCGGGGTCTAATCGCAGGTACTCTACGGCCTTAAGGAATGCCGCTACTGGCTCTAACACATCAGCAGGCTGAGCATAGAGAGTTGCTAAGGAACAATCAGACATGGCGCACCCCCTGAACAGGCAGGCGACCAGCAAAGAGCAGGACGAAATCACGGGAAAGCGCAGAACGGGCGTTGTGCTCGTCGGAGGCTATCGCCTCTATACGGCGGGGAATAGAGTCTAAATCTGCACGTTTGATGCTCAGAAATACGAATTTGAAATGAGTCGGGGTAGGGATAGTCGCCATAGTTGCGATCTCCTTTTCTTTTTCAAAGGAGTCACCGCGAGAGGTCTCAATCTCTATAGGGGCGGTGACGCAGACAAGGTTGAGACTACTGGTAGAAAAGGAAACCAGCCAGCCCGAAAGCTGCCTTGAACGCGCCACCATTGAATATGTATAGGCGAATACCGCCTTAAATGGTAGGTGCTGTGGTGCAGTGACATAAAAAAAGACGCTTGGCGCGTCATATGTCGCCTTTTCTATTCTCAGGGTCTCAATCCTGACACCAGATTTTGCTGATGCGGGGTCAATATAGCCAATGTTGAATGACAAAGTAAAGAGACAATGAGCACTATTTTCGTGACGGCTCTCACTTATAGAGTCAAAAAGCTCAATATGTTGTGTAGTGAAGCACGTTGTCATTGCTTGGCCTCCATGCGCTGCACCAGCCATTTCTGAGATAGTCCAGCCAGCTTGTCCTTACGTGCAGGGTAGCCCATACCTAACTCAATCAGCGTTGTGTTGGTCTGCTCCAGATAAGAAAGGTGCTCAAGCTGTAATTCGCTCATCGCATCACGAGGGTTGCCCATAACGCCGTGGTGCTGTGCCCATTGCTTAGCTGTCATGCCTGCCAGAACAATACGGTTCAGCATGTTTGATTCATTGGTGTAGTGGCGTGGCAGTGTGGTTTTGCCCTGCTCCATGCGTGCGACTTCCAACGCTGCGCACATAGGCTTGTGGTAGCTCTGCGCCTTTAAGCGTGCTTTCAGTTCATTGCGTAGCTGTTTGGTCACGGTTGGGGCTACTTTGTGTAACGCTTCCTCGCACTTGATAAAATACTGGCGGATTAAGCGCCCTTGCTCGGTACGCTCAACCATGCCAAGCTCTTTAGCCATGTTGAAAGTGATTAAATAATCTTTACTTCGTCTATCACCTCCACGCCTTGTTTTCCATTGTTCATTTTCTGTGCTTTGGTTCCCCGAAACGGGGGGATCAAAGCACAGAAAAATCAACATTTTTAATAAAGCCATATTCCGTAATACGTCCATCGATCCATGATGAAAAATCACGTCTTACACCTAATACTTCATGTAGTGCTTTTGCGCTGACACAGTTAATTGCTCGCCCATTAATATTGCTTTGAATAACGGGCAATACGTCCGCAAATGTCGTAGCGGTAATATCGCCAAGCCTAAATTTAGAGCGAGTTTGTCCGGTGGCATTTAAGCCACTTTTTAAATATTCCACGTTTATAACTCCGTTATTCGGTAGGGTACTGCGATGAAATTAATTCGGTTTGCGTTGTTAGTCTTGCCCGTATATCCACCAGCAAAGATAATCCTGTAAATTGCCGGGCAATGGATACCAACAAAATATCTGTATTAGCCATTACGCACTGACTCCAAACGTTCATCTAAACGTGCGGCAATAATGCGCTGATTAATCCAGGCATCTATTTCACTTTCGATAAACGCAGAAGCGCGTTCGCCGGTCTTTATTTGTTTGGGGAATTTCCCTTCGGAAATGTATTTGTATACCGTGGACTTGCCTAAACCAGTACGGCGACAAACTTCGGGTAATCTGATAAGAGAGTGTTTCATGAATAATAGTCTTCCTCGGTTGTTGTTGATCGGTACGAGAGAAAGACTACTACCTTTTATTTTGGAATATTCCAATATTCCGGGAATATTCCAACATTCCAAATAGGTGAGGATTAAGTGGTTATTTATTACGCACCATTTTGATGTCCACGTTTTCAAGATGGGGCGTTATCTCACAGGCAGCTTCATTGAAGTAGTCTTGTATTTCTCTCCCGTCCAAGTGTGCTACACCTGCATTTTTGAAAGCTTGGCATATTGCACTGTTGGGGTTCTCCATTGCTCGGCGGGGGTATTCAGCGGTATCAGCGCCATAAGTCGCATAAAGTGCCGCCTTTGTAAACCGGGCAAGAGTATTAAACGTCTTGATGGATACGGTTTCACCTGTTGGTTTCATGCTATTTTTAGATATGGGGGTATTGTGGATAAGCGAGTATATTTTCTCTAACTCAAAGCGAGGGATAACAGGTTCTGGCATAGGAAAATCTTCATAAGCGATATATTCCTCCGCTGGGGTTTTATGAGATACCGTGCCCGTTTTCTTATTGGTGTTCTTTTGCTTATTGTCAGTATAAAGCTCTTCAGCATTGTTAATTATGTATTGCATATAACTGCGGCATTTGCTTTCTTCTCCTATTTTTTCCTCATTTATTTCTCCGGTAGTTAAATTAAAACCGCTATTAATCGTTGTAGTCCACTCTGAATCATTAATACGTACAGCGAGGTATTTATAATTCTCAGCTTCTCCCAACAGCACCCCGAATAGGTATCCAAGTTTTTCTTTAAACCATAGTTCCCGTACATCCTCAACGAGATGATACATACCTATACGCCCCTCTTTAAACCAACCAGTAATATGTCTGGGTTCAATTTTAAAAGGAGGTTCGGTTGCGTTGAGTAGGTCTAATGCAACGCTCATGGAGGGATTTTCAAACATACACGTCAGAGGTTTTGGCTCTTTCATCACGTCCGCCTTATAACGTTGTGCCTTAACAATGGAGGTGATGAGGCAGGCGGTAAGGCGTACCGCTTTTCTCTTCCGGTAAGATAGCCTCATCGAATAACATTGTGCTATAGCTGGTGGTTTTTGTCCAAAGTCTGATTACTCCGAAATGGAACAATTAAACCTAATCAAATGGTTATAGGTAGACTAACTATATAACTTATTGATTAGTATTAACTTCCTGCAATGCAGGAAATTGACCGGGGAAGGTATTTAACTCATTGAATTTGCTTAATTCCGTTTAGTAGACGGAATCACTTTGCTGGTGGGTTTACGGGCAAGATGTAAATATGCAGCTTGGTTCAGAACGGCACACGGAAAGATACGCCTAACCTTTTGATACTTCCATACTCTAAGTGGGCATCACGCCTTACCATACTGAATATATTAACCCTACCGCCATATTTGGCGGTAGCCGTTCGTACAGGTAGTAGGGTAAGGGGTAGGCTCTTTACAGTTGGGCGCTCAATGCTGAACTGGACAAATTCGCCCGGTTACCGTGGAAGCCATAGATAAGGTCTATTTCTAATGGTTCGTCTAAAACCTCCAGGCACCCAAGAATAAAACTTTCGGCCACCCGCATTCGCTTTCTGACTTCGCTTTCACTGAGCTTGAACTTACGGCCTATGGCTCTTTTCGACATGCCGCTAACGTAGTGGTGCTCGATAAAATCGCACTCCTGAGCCATACCGACATTACGCAGCTTGGCGACACAGCTATCTATGATCATACCGTCCTCGTCACTGCACGACAGCTTGTTATTACCGGCATAAGTCACTGCATTTTTAAACCCGGCGGATACCGACTTCCAACCAATGTTAACTCTGCCTTGCACTACCCACCCGCCCCAATGCGTTAATATCTTCGGTATATCTCTGTGCATGATTTTTTATCCGCTTTGGTTGTACCAGATAACTAGTACATCTTAGCATCGGTTGGGGGTATAAGAAATAGATGGCCCAACTTTGGACTATCTTGATTTAAAAGGGTTTTTAATTCTCGCTATTCGCTAGAATTAAGCCTTATCAATAGGTTGCCGGGGAAGTTTTCATCTGATTAATTAACGGGCAAGATATGATGACGCAAGTTTGCTTCATGAGGGAAAACAGAAGGTTAACTATCGTGCCCCAAATTTGGGGTACTGATGTAATCAAAGGGTTATCCGTAGTGGTGATGCTGGCTTTTTCCATCATGAACAAAACCAAAGGGTTATCTGTAATTGTGATGGTTGGTTTTTCAACCCTCACTTTAACCTACTGATTTCGTTTAATTATACCGATTCGGTAGAATTGAAAAGCCCCTCGCTTTTAACTGCCCGGATATCGGTAGTTCCCCCGGCATAAGAGGTTTATCTGTTTGATATTGTTCGTAACGCAACTTTGCTTTACGGGTAACTGTTTGATTTTAATCATGAGGCGAGTTTTGGATCATGGTCAATTTCTTGACCATCTCAAGAAGATATGAAATATAGCCGCTTGGTATCGCCTAAGCCTTCTCCGCTCGTCTCATTACCGTCTTTGCAAACAAAAACCAATGCGCCGTTAAAGCCTAAGCTCTGGTATGATTCCAGAATATCTACGCCAGTAACGAGCGGTATTCCTAATACCATCGGCTCGCTATTCGGGTGCATAATATCTAATATCCAGCTAGCAACGCCCATATACTGTATACGCATTCTATACGCTATGCCGCCTAGCTGAATATCAAACACCTTTAACTACAGATAACTACAGACCAAAAAAACATCAGTCAGAATCTGGTATTAAATCGTATGGGATGGTTTATCGGGATAACTGGGCTGGTGGCATATTTGCGTTAGGGCTAAAAGCCAGCAAGAGCGCGAGCCAACATCATTCAAAATTTTTCACATAACACTACAGTAAACTACAGAAAAATATTGACCACTCCTAAACTACATCAAACTACTGGACTTGAAAGCCAAGATATTACGCCCGGCGAGAAATCCATAATGGATAGAGTAGCCAGACAGAAAAGAGAGCTGCATGTAGAAATTTTTCTCCTACAGACCTAAGCAAGAGTTCCTGCTTAACTCTATCGCTAAATCTGGTATAGCCGTATAAACATTTACCGTAGGCAAAAAGTGTTGCCCATTTCCGGGGAGGGTTTTATTGAAACATCGGGACACATATATTAGGTGTTGTCCCGCTCTTGTCCCTCGTTTGTACTGAGTATGCATTTTATAAAATACATATAAATATATAATATATATAATATTTTTATAT
This sequence comes from Xenorhabdus taiwanensis, assembly GCF_036512875.1. Taxonomy (GTDB): domain Bacteria; phylum Pseudomonadota; class Gammaproteobacteria; order Enterobacterales; family Enterobacteriaceae; genus Xenorhabdus; species Xenorhabdus taiwanensis. The sequence goes on from NZ_AP028978.1 coordinate 2,692,625, forward strand.
TTATATAAATAAGTAAGGGACACAGGGACAGCGGGACACATAAAAATATTGTTTATAAATATGAATATACACAGCTAATCCCCTCCTCGGTCAAAAAGCAATCGTAAATGTTTTTGGTAGTAAGCTTGGTAGTAACAAGCCAATTTACAATTAATAAAAACATTATTTATCAATTTGTTATATTTCCAGTTCAAATCCCGCCAGCTAAATCAAGGGGTTACACGAAAGTGTAGCCCTTTTTGTTTGTCCAATGTCCACTTTACGTCCACTCAAAATAAATAAATGTCCATACAACTTTTCTTTAAACCTGAATCCGTTATTCTTACTGCGTTTTTTAATATTTAAAGATAATTAATCTATGGCACTAAAAAAATGTAAAGAGTGTGGGAAAGAGGTTTCTACTGTAGTGATGTGATGGACGTCCCCTTTTTCAGCAGTAAATAGTGCCATCTTTTTTTCCGATGCACTGAATTTCGGGAGAACATCTCATGAATGCGATTAAAGTCATTGGCATTGACCTCGCCAAAAACGTTTTTCAAGTCTGTGTCTGGATGGAGGACGGTTCTGTCGCCTCGAACCGAAAAATTTCACGGCAAAAATTGCTTGATACTGTGCGCACTTTTCCGCCCGGCACTGTCATTGCGATGGAAGCTTGTGCAACATCTCACTACTGGGGGCGAACGCTGCAAGCGATGGGATATACCGTCAGGTTAGTCCCGACTCAACACGTCAAGGCCTTCAGTCATCATCAAAAAAACGATGCCAATGATGCGCTGGCTATTGGTGAAACGGCCTGTCGTCCAGGTCTTCATTTTGTTCCCGTCAAGACCGTGGAACAGCAGGATATTAAAGCCCTGCGTAGTGCCCGGCAACTCATGATGGAACAGCGTACCGCACTTGCTAACCAAATGCGGGCTTTTCTCGCTGAATCGGGACTGATTGTGCCTGCCGGCATTCAAAAACTTCAACAGCCTCTCCCGGATATTCTGGAAGATGACAGCACTAACCTGTCTTGTGTACTGCGTCGTTTATTGCAGACCTTATGGGAAGACCTGCGGAATTTGAACACCGGTATTCATGACATGGATAACGAAATAGCGGCCCTTTCCCGTCAGCAAACTGGCTATGAGCATCTGCTCACTATTCCCGGCGTTGGTCCCCTTATTGCGGCCGCCTTCGTGAGTGACGTCAGTGCGTCCCAATTTGCCAATGGCCGGCAACTTTCAGCCTGGTGTGGCCTGGTTCCCCGGCAACACAGTTCGGGAGGAAAAAGCCGTCTGTCTTCCCTGAGCAAAAATGGCAACCGTCATCTCCGAACGTTAATCATTCACGGTGCCCGTGCCGTGATGCGTTGTGTTCAAAAACGGGATGATTATCTGGGAGAGTGGCTGAGAAAATGGCTTGGCCGGTGTGGGGTCATGAAAGCCACGGTGGCTTTAGCCAACAAATTGACCCGGATTATCTGGCGTGTTCTGCGGGATGACGTAGATTTTAATATGAAAAAAGCCTTTACTATCCATTAATTGAGTAACAAAAAATAGACGCATTATCGAGTTTGCAAACACTGATGAGAAAACGGCTACCGTCCCTGTCATAGCCTGATATTGACCAAGGTAGTGATAGACCGGTGTAGTGATAAGGAAACAGGGTGCGGATGCCATCATGGCGCGGACAAATGAGTCCATAATGACGCCGGATATATGGTCGCAAACCGTATCAATTTAGTGCTTGCACAACCGGGGCGTCCATATATGGTATAAGGATCTCGGACACCTCAAAAGCCTGCTAATGTTATTAACATGACAATGAGGTATGACAATGAAATTGAAACCGACCAAACGCCACTATTCCGTTGAATTTAAGCTGGAAGCGGTTCAGCAGGTTGTTCTCCATCATCAACGGGTTAATGATATCGCCCGTTCACTGGCCGTTGATGCCAGTACCTTGAGAAAATGGATCCGCCAGTATAAGGCCGAAATACAGGGGGTAACGCCTGCCGGTAAAGCTTTAACGCCCGAACAACGCCAGATACAGGCGTTGGAAAAACAGGTCCGGCGTCTGGAAATGGAAAAAGAAATTCTAAAGCAGGCGGCCGTGTTGATGAGCGAGATACGCAGTGGTGCTATTCGTTGATCACACGGCTGGGTGCCCAATGGCCGGTCACGGAACTCTGTCAGGCACTTAAGGTGTCACGCAGCGCCTATTACGATTGGCGAGAACGTCCTGTCGATACAGAACGTCTGCGGCTGCGCATCCGGACCCGTGAATGGTATAACCAAAGTCGGGGAGCCATCGGCAGCCGCTCCCTGAGCCACTTGCTGACCAATGAGGGCACACCGGTTGGGCGCTGGCTGGCTCGCCGGCTAATGCAAGAATGCGGTCTGCAAAGTCGTCAGCCGGGGGCACACCGTTATCGTCCACCGGGGAAAGAACATGTGGCGTCGCCGGATTTTTTGCAGCAGCATTTTGCCCCGGCTAGCCCAAATACCCGGTGGTGCGGGGACATCACGTACATTCGTACGCAGGAAGGTTGGCGTTACCTCGCGGTGGTGATGGATTTATTTTCCCGCCGCGTGGTGGGCATGGCCATCTCGTCCTCACCGGATGCCGAGTTGGTCTGTCGGGCACTGAGTCATGCCCTGGAAACGCGCCATATAGAAGGGCGGCTGATTTTTCATTCAGATCAAGGCAGTCAATACAGTAGCAAAAAGTTCCGCCGCTTACTTTGGCGAAACCAGATTATCCAAAGCATGAGCCGCCGGGGCTGCTGTTATGATAATTCGCCGATGGAACGAGTATTCCGGAGTCTGAAAAGCGAATGGGTGCCAGCGGAAGGCTATCTGGATATCCATGATGCAATACGGGATATCACTCAATATTTGGGCGGGTATTGCAACCACATCCGTCCTCATCGCTTTAATGGGAGAATTTCTCCTGCTGAATACGAAAGGCAGTGGGAAGAGGCTAGAAATGTGTCCGAAACTTCTTGACCGCTACAGTGCAATCATAGCTTCTATGTTGAGCACAAAAATGTCATTACATGGCCTTGCAATCGCTCCTATTCCATCACGGTTAGGCCAATAGCTTTCCTTAAACCATGTTCTAAAATTATTACGTGCCGAAAAATGGACGCAACCAAAATTAGGATCAAAAAAATCAACACCATAGAAAGTCATTGCTAATCCAATAGCATGATCTCCATACGCCAAAGCTTCATAACCTTCACCGATGGCGGCTAAATTTCCTACGACATTCTTTTCATTATAACAGATTGCATGACTATAATGTAATCCATTTTCATTAAGAAACTGTATACCATCCATGCTTTTCGCTTTAAGATTTTCAACTATTTTTATATAACTAGGAAGTTTTATATTTCCTGGGAATAGGTGAGACTTTCCTGATTTGTGCATCTTTACCCAAGCCATTACTAAGCTACTACAGGCTCCATTTTGCGTAGTCGAAGAGAACTTAAGGGGAAAATTCAGAGTTTGATTGAAGCGAAATATCCAATTTCCTCCAAATTTATCAGCATCTAATAACGACATCTTTAAATATACCCCATGCACTATAAGTTGAATCAGAAAGGTTAAGGGTAAAAATATGTTAAAACAGAGTATACGAATTTTACCTAATGTAAAAAGTTTTAAAAGGAGTTTTAGTAAATACTCTGAACAGGCTCTATATTCCAGTAAATAACCCGCGACTGAAGTCGCAGGCTTTTCACTGCGACATCGGCAACGAGGATTATTGTAGAGTCAGACTTTGACTCCCAACATCAGGCGTATTTACAGACGCCTTTGGCAAAATGGCTGTTGTGCCAATCTGTGCCAGATTTCGATTTGCATTCACGTCGCTGTGCGCACGTAGACCACAGTGAGGTAAAGTGGCTCACTGATTTTGGTCATGAAGCAATTTTTGGATCATGGCCAATTTCTTGACCATCTCAAAGCAAGTAGAGCCTTTTACATTTCACTCTTTAGCGACATAAACCCACGCAACATCGCCTGATGTCAGATTCACGCTAATACGGTGATAGTCTGATACCTCATAAGCATCGGCTTTGAGAAGCTCATCTGATGAAACATAAAAAACTGTTCCTTCAACCCTGTCGCTATCGTTCCCACTCTGGCTAACAATCGGGTGAAACCGTTTTCTACTTTCTGTCAAAACTTCTGGGTCAGTGATTTCGAGCATATCTTTACGCCAGCCAACCATTGCGGCAGGTTTTCCCTCCAATAAGCGCCCAAAGTTTGCTTGCTGTACTGATTCCAGTTGGAGTGTTCCATAAGAAAAAAGAAGTTCAGTGTTTGAATTGGATGTCATGACCACCTCTAATAATATGGCTCAATATAACGTCTACACCATGAAGTGCATATAGCAATTAAAGTACAGTATTGGATGATGTTTAATCGGATAAAACTCAACGAGTTAATCCTATCGTAATTGGGACTTTTGTAAATAAATTTCGGGTATAGGGCCACTTTAAGAATATTCTATTGTTTATTTCACCCGCAAAGCGAGGCTTGATAAACTATCCTCTCACCCTTCTATAAACTAAATAATACCGATTACAAACTATGCAAAACGGACTTGTTAAATTAGCGGCGGATGCGGGCTGGTAAACGTAATCGGATTGGTCAAAGGCGGGAGTCCGCCTTAGCGTTCTGGACAAATTAGGCTACTACACAATGTCCGTGAATTACGTGTATCTTGTCCCAGGGAATTGTTTAACGATGTTACCCTTAACCACTTTATATGCCTGATGTCTGTCACCATGCACATATTTTATAAAAGGATTATTCCAGACCACGCGGTCGGTGGGTCCTGCCATATAAGCGAAATCAATTCCTGCTTCAATAAAGGCATTTCGTGCATTTTCCAGCCAGTTCCCTCTCCCGATATAGCATGCTTGGAATTTAATTACGCCAACCCGGCGAAGCGACATTCTTTTCAAATCGTTAGCTAGGTCTTCTGGACTGTTATAACGACTCCCTAAAGAACTCTCGCTGGAATGAGCAAAAATATCTACGCGGTCATTTTCCGTCACCCATTGAAGATAATGGAAATTATTATAAAAATATCTTCGTTCCTCACTGGCGGATTCTCTCCCCACTAGTTCAAGCATATCCTTATATTTTGACTTTAAATAGCTATACTCTTGCGGCCTACGCTTTTTAAAGTCGTAAGCTAAGACAACTTCTATCTTGCCAAAAGGCCATTCATGAGAATTAATTAGCGGTATTCTTCCTGCGGCTTTATATATTCTATTTTTGAGATTCATTGAGTTACCCTTTTCGTTAAACACTGCTATATGAGTCAAGATACCGCCTCATACGATAACGAGAAAGTGATTACACCTTCTTTGACTGTCGTTAGAGTGACTGTTCCCACCCTATCGGACGAGGCTTCCCACTTCACAGGCCGCGGCTTGCGCGTGTTTACGGGGGCTTAAACTCACCCCATGATGCTTATAAATGTGTTTTTTTATGTGCAGAGCCTTGTTATATGCAAAACGCACCGCACCGAACTGGGCATTAAGATATTCAGCATGTTCGGGAGTGGGATAAATGCGGACTTTTGTGGCTCTTAACATCATCAGCGCTCATTGATATATTTCAACTATCGTAACACGTGAAAGGAATATTTCAATTGAGTATACACAATGCAGGTAAGCATTTTGGTGAATAATTTAAAATCAGTCTCTTCCCGATTGCTTCACCAGCAAAATACGCCGGAGTGACATGTTTTAAAGCCCTACGGGCTTTTTGCCTTATATCCCCGCCCGCATTGGGCGAGGGTTTACGGCGGATCTTACTAACAGGTTTCTGAGGTATCCGAAATTATCATACCATTACAGTTAACGATATTTGAGCTGATGGAGCCGTTCGCTCTGATACCCGAACAGTATTCGAAAAAGAGCACCAAAAAATAAATGATATGGGTATTCCTTTCTTTTATAGCTTCCCTGTTAATTCTTGTCAGGGAGCTTCTGTATTCTTCGGTACTCGACACGCAAAGAATACCGAGGCGGCAATAATTGCGTATGACTTTATGAGAGCAGGACTTAGAAAACTGGGCTGGGATAAGCCGGGGAGCTGAGGTACAGTTAAGCACATGATTATACTAATGATTAAAAAATTAGCTCATCTCTGAAGGCAAAGCACACCGCCGAACGGTTCAATGAAGCTATGAGCAAGCAAGAGCGCGAGCCAAAATCATTCAAAATTTTTCACATAACACTACAGCAAACTACAGAAAAATATTAACTGTTACTTAACCATCAAATCCAGTCAGTAGTGAAAATCAATTATCACAATGCCCTTCTTTGGCAAGATGAACGTCTGCCTTAGATATTACCCTTTTTCCTTCTTCCTCTGTTGACACACTCAAATCAGCACCACCAACAAAAACTCCCATTTTTATATATTGCCTTATGAAGTAATTTTTTCCAGATTCAGTAAAAATCAGTAGATCATTAGGAGAAAACTCAGATTCAGTGGATATTTTATGGTCTCTGTCACCTAATACTTGTGTGTAGAAAAACGTTTTATCTACTGTTTCTCCAAGGCACTTCCCATCGACATGAATGTCTTTTTTTAGAGCCTTACCAACAAAGCTGTCGCGGTAGATATATAAGCCAGATTTTCCATCGTATTAAAAAATAAAAAACTACAACCAACTTTACACTTTAGTTTCTTCACCACACTCTAATTATTAAATTAAGGTAATGAAATTAATCACTGAACGAATTTAAAGTCATGTATAACTTAAGGCACCGCGTGAGGATATTGATGTGTTTCCTCATGTAGTATTTTCCCGTAACCGAGAAAATACTATCACTTCATTCTTTCTTCCTCAGTCCCTATTGAGGTACATTATTATGATAATTTCTTAACTTACAAAACAATTTTTATTAGTTCATAAACCATATTCACTTAACCCTTTATGTTCATCAGGACGACGTCCTAGTGGCCAATAAAAAAGCCTTTCCGTTTCCTTGATTGGCATATCATTGATACATGCGAAACGACGTGTCATCAAGCCCTGTCCATTAAACTCCCAGTTTTCATTGCCGAAACTACGGAACCAATTATCTGAGTCATCATGCCATTCATAGGCAAAACGTACAGCAATGCGATTTGTATCAAATGCCCATAATTCTTTGATCAGGCGGTAATCAATCTCCCTATTCCATTTGTGTGTCAAAAAATCGACAACGGCTTCACGCCCCTTCAAAAATTCAGTTCGGTTACGCCAGAATGTATCTTTTGTATACACTAGCGAAACCTTCTCTGGATTCCGGGTGTTCCAGGCGTCTTCTGCCAGACGAACTTTCAGTTCAGCAGTTTCAAATGTAAATGGAGGTACAGGTTGTCTGATTGCCATAATGTCTCCCTATTTTCATGTAGACAGATTTGTCTACATACAGTAAATTAAGTAGACCAATCTGTCTACAAAAATAATCATTGCATAGGAAGAGATTATGAGTAAAAAAGCATCCAAGGCACGTGAGCGCATACTAAAAACAGCCCATATGTTATTTTATCGTGATGGTATACGAGCTACAGGTATTGACCGCATCATTAAGGAATCTGAGGTAACGAAAGTAACATTCTACCGTCACTTTCCATCCAAAAATGACCTGATACTGGCCTTTCTTGACTATCGCCATGAACTGTGGATTCAGTGGTTTAAAGAATCCCTCCAAGCCAACATAGACCGTTATAACTCACCGATTGAAGCTCTGACAGAAACGTTAGCTGAGTGGTTCAACTCTAATGAATTCAGAGGTTGTGCATTCATCAATACGGTCGTCGAAATAGGAAAGGAACAACCACAGGTTATTCCCCTGATTCAGGAACATAAAAAGCAGATGGAACAGATAATTGCATCTTCTCTACCTTCAGAACTTAACGGAAAACGTCAGGCGCGGAAATTTGCTTTACTTATCGAAGGTGCCATCATTATGATGCAACGCACTGGTCACAGTGATGAAGTCTTGTTACTGTTGCGGGAGTGCCTGTCAGATATTGCTATGTCTGAATAACTAAAAATCAGTATTACGGAACAACAATATTGGTAGTGTAATCATTGAAGAATGCCCGTCATTATTTTATTCGAAAAATTCACTGCCAATAAAGCAATCGTAATGATACAGCCATCCCAGTATTAATCACAATATTGTGATTATATTTCTCTCTTATTATCAAGGTATGCAGTAACATCAATGAGATATTTTACTGAGTGAAAGAGGCTAAAGTAATGAAGTTTATTCCCGATTATAATCATATCCATGCAGCACATTCTCGTATTAAACCTTATATCAATAAAACACCTGTCTTCACATCAACAACGGTCAATGAACTCTTTGACGCTCAAGTTTATTTCAAGTGTGAAAACTATCAAAAAATGGGCGCATTCAAATTCCGCGGAGCCATAAATGCCCTATGCCAGTTTAGTGATGAGCAGAAAAAAGCAGGAGTTATTGCTTTTTCATCAGGCAATCATGCACAAGCAATTGCACTGGCAGCTAAGTTACTGAATATGTCTGCCACCATTGTCATGCCACACGATGCTCCCCAGGCTAAAATAACAGCCACAAAAAGTTATGGTGGTAAAATCGTTTTTTATGACAGATATACGGAAGATCGCGAAGAAATCGGTCGGCAATTGGCGGAAAAACACGGTATGACACTCATCCCACCTTTCGATCATCCACATATTATTGCTGGTCAAGGTACTGTCGCTAAGGAGCTACTGGAAGAAATCGGCGATTTGGATGCACTGTTTATACCTCTTGGTGGCGGTGGTTTATTGTCTGGCTCTGCACTTGCCACTGCTCACTTATCCCCTAAATGTCAGGTTTTTGGTGTCGAGCCAGCAGCCGGTAATGATGGTCAGCAATCTTTTAAAAAAGGTGAAATAGTCCATATAGATACCCCAAAAACAATTGCAGATGGCGCTCAAACACAACACTTGGGGCAACTTACTTTTGCTATCATTCGCCACCTCGTCAAAGATATTCTTACCGCGTCAGATAATCAATTAATTGATGCTATGTACTTTTTGGCAGAGCGAATGAAAACCATTGTCGAACCTACCGGTTGTTTGGGATTTGCTGCGGCAAAAGCAATGCGGGAACAATTGAAAGGGCAACGTATCGGAATTATCTTGAGTGGCGGGAATATCGATATAAAACAATATACACATTTGTTAGCCAACAAGATCTAATTAGCATAATAAAAATGTGAAAAATGTTTCTACTTAACGTTTTTCTGCTCCTGCTTTAACCTCCGCCATAACGTTGTGCGGCTAATTCCCAGATATTCTGCTGCCGCACGCCGATTACCTGAAAACCGCGCCACAATATCGAGTGCTGAAATATTATGCACTGAACGTGTGTTTTCGATAAAAGAAACTGTCTCGGTTTAGCGTTCAGGTGAAAGTGATAATATCAATGCAGAGGTTAACACCTGTTCTGAATGAGCACTCAAATAAAGCGCTATTGGATTCGGTTCCTCATATCGCCCGCACAATACGTTCTATGATTAAAGCAGAAGCTGCGGGTGTTCATATTGAAGATCAGATCGATGCCAAACGTTGTGATCAACGGATTGGAATTTGCCGAACACAAACTTATCAGTAAAAATTTAGAGACAAAGATTTATTTTCCCCCTTATTCGCCTTGGGAAAGAGGAATAAATGAGAACACCAATGGATTAATCAGAGATGACTTCCCAAAAGGAACCAATTTTAATCAGGTATCAGAGCGGGAAATAAATCTCGTCGCCAATCGATTAAATAAACGGCCTCGGAAAACACGAGATTACAAAACACCGAATGAGTTATTTAAAGGAATACCCACTCGTTTACTTCATTCATAACGGTGTTGCACTTATTATGTGAATGCAAGAAACAATATGCAAATTTATTGGCAAATAAAAACTGATTAATATCTGTTGATTATCAATTAGCACCTGATAACAATAGAAAAAACAGAGAGCCTGTTATTATAATGACAGATCTGGATAAAATAATTTTAATATATATTTTTAAGTTCTTTCTTTACAAAATGCAAGGTAACGAACATATCACACTGATAATATAAAATAAAAATTCATTGAATTCATATTAACTCTCTAATCCAACTAACAACATTGAACTACTAAACTTTTCATTTCACACCATGTTTTATATGGTTGATAAAAACACAAGTAAATGGTATTTATAGCTAATCAAATTTTTCATTAATTATCAAAAACAGCAACCGCAACAGAATGGACAAGCCAATTATTGTTAAATATTGTTGCATTTTTCAAGAGGTAATGAAATGAATAAAAATATTATCATTGTTTATGGTTTTTCAGAGTATAGAAAAAAATACTTAATTGACATGAATAATTCATCTACTCATGATATTTATATCACTATGGATGATCTTCTTTTTAGCTTGTACATACTCATTCCCGGTGGGGGGAATCATATTAATTCAATTAACCGTTTTTTTCATAACGATGGAAAAACCAGATTTCTTTCGGAAAAAGACCCAAGTTACCTTATTAATCATTTTTACGAATCTATCAGGGGTAATTGTTTGTTTTCAACTCAAAATCCTGTGGGTGCAAAAAATTTAGAACATTATTTAGATAAAATAAATAGCTCTACCGTAGAGTATTTATTGCGTAGCCTCAGTATTTTTTTCAAAAGCAGACTACCTCAGCTATCAATCAGTGCCACATTAAACAGAAGAAAAGAAAACATAACAAAAACAGGAGATTATAAAGAGTACAAAAATTATCAAGCTGGATTTCTTGCAAAAAACGCGCTAAACAACAAGAAAAGAAATCAGAATATTTTAAAGGAGAAAATGAACAACCAATTAAACATAACTTCAGATAATATTGATATCTTATCGAGGAATACAATCAGAGAAGCATTCAATTCTAAAAATTACCCGGATCGTTCAAGCCGTGAATTTGTCACAGGCTCTTTTTACGGAAATTGTAACATCGGAAATAAAGCATATACCTCTCAAGCTTTTAATGCATTTATTGAAAGTGATAAGAAAGGATTTGAAAATATTTTGGCTATGAAAAACGATATCGATGAACGGGACAATCGTTATTACACGGGAGAGGTTACCGAGCAGGATAGAGAAATGTTCGCACACGGAGATCTAATGGCGAATTGTTTTTCACTGGCTTTCATACGAAAATTGAGTAAACAATCACTTGACTGGGCTGAACAAGAGGCCAGCAAAAAACATTCCCCTGTAAAAAAAATTATTTTTTACGCAGAAGAACATCCCACTCTTGATTCGAGAAAAGTAAATAATATTAATGCAAAAAATTTCCATCATAAATGGAGAAATAGTGATTTTACAGATATTGGTTCTAATAGTAGAAATTTTCCTATTACTTATTCAGAACTTAACCATGCTATCGCATTAATGGAAAGTAAAAAAGATCATCATATAGAACTGGTAACTATAGATAAATTTACTGATGCCAAAAAGGTCATTGATAATCTTTAACAAGAGAAATTAGCAACGCAATGTTAATTCTCTTATTTTCAAACACATGTGCCCTACTTCTGCTTTAACCTCCGCCATAACGTCGTGCGGCTAATTCCTAAATATTCCGCTGCCGCACGTCGATTACCTGAAAATTGTGCCACAATATCATGCACTGAAAGCGTATTTTCGGTATAAGGAAATGGCTCTGCCCGGGTGGTTCTTACACTGTTGTTGATAACAGCGGGGTTAAGCTGATGCTCAGGTGAAAGTGATAATATCAATGCAGAGGTTAACGCCTGTTCTGGATGCGCACTCAAATAAAGCGCTATCCGTTCCATTAAGTTACGTAGTTCACGCACATTCCCTGGCCAATGATAGGTGTGCAACACATCATGACACCCCGCCAGCTCTTGTATCCTTGGTGCAGAAACCGGTAAATTAAGTACCGCAAAAGCCCGTTGTAAATGCTCTATTGCCAACAAACTAATATCATTTCCCCTCTCCCTTAATGCGGGTACGTTGATCCGCAATACACTTAAACGGTAGAACAAATCTGCCCGAAAACGCCCTTCCCTGACCCAAGTATCCAAATCACAATGTGTAGCACAGATGATCCGTACATCGACGGCAATTGGACGATATCCACCAACCCTGACAACAGATTTTTCTTCCAATACCCTTAATAACCGCGTTTGCAAAGGTAACGGCATTTCACCGATTTCATCCAGAAATAACGTTCCCCTGTGTGCAATTTCAAATAACCCGGCACGACCACCACGCCGTGAACCTGTGAAGGCACCTTCCTCATAACCAAATAGTTCAGCCTCCAGCAAAGACTCGGTAATCGCTCCACAGTTAACCGCCACAAACGGCCGTGGATGCTTACCCGCTAACGGCCCATATCGCAAGGTATATTCATGATGAATAGCCTGCGCCACCAGCTCCTTTCCTGTACCACTTTCTCCCTGAATTAAAACCGTAGCCGTCGAACGGGAGTACAGCATAATGGTATTGCGCACATGTTCTACCACAGCAGAATTGCCTCTAATATCGTTGATTGTATGTCGTGTGCGTAGTTTGTCTTCTGCAGGATAGGGAGAAATCACAGCTTGGTTGAGTTTGCTCACTCGAGCCATCTCCAAAGCATCTTGAAATGCCTGCCGAATGGAATCCGCTGAATAGACAAAAATCCCCACTAACTCAGCTTCATAAGTAAGATCGGTAATCAATCCTGCCCCTACAATCACTTTGATACCCATCGCCTTCAACGCATTGACCTGCGTCCTGGCATCTTCCTCTGTGACATAACTGCGTTGTTCAATGCGCAAATTGAAACGCTGCTGAAATTCTTCTAATGCAGGCAAAGTATTCTGGTAGGTAATGACACCAATTCGGGAACTGATTTGTCGGGCACGAGCCAATGCCTGCATAAAATCGAATCCGCTGGCTTTGGCAATAATCACCGGTACAGATAAACGGCTTTTTAAATAGGCCCCATTAGATCCCGCGCAAATCACAGCATCACAGTGTTCGGTTTCCAGTCGCTTGCGAATATGTTGAACCGCACGCTCAAAACCCAACTGAATCGGCGTGATATTAGCTTGGTGATCAAATTCCGGCGTAATATCACGAAAAAGATCAAAAAGTCTGGAAACAGAGACTGTCCAGATGACCGGTTTATTGTTATCACGCTCCCCTGAGTGTACTGATGCCATATTTCCTCCCATATATTTTGTTAATCTCACCTTCTGTTTCATCACCAAAATTTGAAACAAAATGAAACACAATTGATTCAATATGAAACAAATATACATTATAGCCAATAGCTAAATAGTAACCATTTATCAATCAAAACTTATCCGCCCAATTAATTTAGATAATAAAAACAATGTGTTTTTTATGTCCCTATTGGCTCACATCTCCATTTTCCAAGTATTGGCATAAATCTTGCTTTATCTTTTTATAGCAACAATTAAACACAAATTGATTTCATTTTGACAACAAAGAGGTTATGTATGGCATTTTCTTCCGCTGGTTTGGCTTTTCGTCAAGCAATAGAGGCTGAATCTCCGTTACAAGTTGTCGGAACCATCAATGCAAACCATGCATTGCTGGCAAAACGGGCGGGCTACAAGGCTATTTACCTTTCAGGCGGGGGGGTTTCTGCGGGTTCGCTGGGGTTACCCGATTTGGGGATCTCTACACTGGATGATGTGTTGATTGATATCCGTCGCATTACTGACGTCTGTGACTTACCACTGCTTGTCGATGCTGATATTGGATTCGGTTCCTCAGCGTTTAATGTCGCCCGCACAATCCGGTCTATTATAAAAGCAGGAGCCGCAGGTGTTCATATTGAAGATCAGGTCGGTGCCAAACGTTGTGGTCATCGTCCAAATAAAGAAATTGTTTCCAAGCAGGAAATGGTAGATCGCATTAAGGCTGCTGTTGACGCCCGTACCGATGAGCATTTTGTCATTATGGCCCGCACAGATGCACTGGCAGTAGAAGGGTTGGATGCAGCACTGGACAGGGCCGCAGCTTATATCGAAGCCGGCGCCGATATGCTATTTCCTGAAGCGATCACCGAGTTGCATATGTATCAGAAATTCGCAACCAAAACGCAGGTTCCTGTTTTAGCGAATATTACCGAATTCGGTGCGACACCGCTCTTTACAATCAAAGAATTAAGGAGCGTAAACGTCGCCATTGCCCTTTATCCTCTATCGGCATTTCGGGCTATGAATAAAGCTGCCGAACAGGTCTATACCGCTTTGCGTCGGGATGGCACACAGAAAAATGTCATCGATACGATGCAAACCCGTAATGAACTTTATGAAAGCATCAACTACTACGATTTTGAACGAAAACTGGATGCCCTGTTTTCCCAGAAAACTAGCAGAGGTGATACTCATGAGTAAGCAGAATACGGCAACGAGAGTCTCTGAATCTACACCATTTAAACCCAAAAAATCAGTTGCCCTGTCCGGCGTTACAGCAGGTAATACAGCGCTCTGTACCGTTGGCAAAAATGGCAATGATTTACATTACCGTGGCTATGATATTCTCGATTTGGCCGCCCATTGCGAGTTTGAAGAGGTCGCTTATCTTCTCATCTATGGCAAGCTCCCTTCCCACGCAGAACTAGCCTCCTACAAAAACAAATTGAAATCCTTACGTGGCCTGCCTAGCAGTGTCAAAGCCGCATTGGAAGCACTGCCTGCGGTAGCACATCCTATGGATGTCATGCGTACTGGCGTTTCTGTACTGGGTTGTACTTTGCCAGAAAAAGAAGATCACAACCTGGCCGGTGCCCGCGATATTGCTGATCGTTTACTCGCCTCTCTCAGTTCAATACTGCTTTATTGGTATCACTACAGCCATAATGGCCGCCGCATTGAAGTGGAAACCGATGATGACTCCATTGGCGGGCACTTTCTCCATCTCTTGCATGGTCAAAAACCACGGGGATCATGGGAAAAAGCCATGCAAACTTCCCTGATCTTGTACGCCGAGCATGAATTTAATGCGTCTACTTTTACCAGCCGAGTAATCGCAGGTACGGGATCGGATATTTACTCTGCCCTTATTGGTGGGATAGGAGCCTTGCGTGGACCAAAGCATGGTGGGGCCAATGAAGTTTCGTTTGAAATCCAACAACGCTATGACACTCCTGCGCAAGCCGAGGCCGACATTCTGGCCCGTTTGGAAAGAAAAGAAGTTATTATCGGTTTCGGTCATCCGGTTTATACCGTCTCCGATCCCCGCCATAAGGTCATTAAAGAAATTGCCCTGCAACTTTCCCAAGAAGCAGGTACAACCCAAATGTATAGCATTGCCGATCGAATTGAATCCGTGATGTGGGATAACAAGAAAATGTTCCCGAATCTTGATTGGTTCTCTGCGGTTTCCTATTACATGATGGGGGTTCCTACTGCCATGTTTACCCCGCTGTTTGTGATTGCCCGTACATCTGGTTGGGCCGCTCACATTATTGAACAGCGTATTGATAACAAAATCATCCGTCCATCCGCTAACTATATTGGCCCTGAAAATTTAGCATTTATACCGATTGAACAACGTTAATAATCTGATTTACAAATAACACGATTTAAGGATTGATTATGTCTACCTCTGTTGTTAAAAACCGCCCTGATTACGATCAGGTGATTGTAGATATTGTGGATTATGTCATGGACTACATCATTACATCCCCAATTGCTTACGCTACAGCCCACCACTGCCTGATAGATACTCTGGGTTGTGGATTAGAAGCACTCGAATACCCCGCCTGCACAAAACTATTAGGGCCAATTGTGCCGGGAACAACGGTGCTTAATGGTGCGCGCGTACCAGGCACCCAATTTCAGCTCGATCCCGTTCAGGCTGCATTTAACATTGGTGCCATGATTCGCTGGCTTGATTTCAATGACACCTGGCTGGCGGCCGAATGGGGACATCCTTCTGATAATCTTGGCGGAATACTTGCCACCGCCGACTGGTTGTCAAGAAATGCAATTGCCCGCGAAGAAAAACCACTCACTATGTGGGATGTTCTGACAGCGATGATTAAAGCGCATGAAATTCAGGGCTGTCTGGCATTGGAAAATGCTTTCAATAAAGTTGGTCTGGATCACGTCATTTTAGTCAAAGTGGCTTCCACGGCGGTTGTTGCTCAACTGTTAGGGCTGAAACGTGAAGAAATATTCAGTGCGGTTTCATTGGCCTGGGTTGATGGACAATCCTTGAGAACTTACCGCCATGCCCCCAATACTGGCTCTCGCAAATCCTGGGCGGCGGGAGATGCAACTTCCCGTGCTGTACGTCTGGCTCTGATAGCCCAAACAGGCGAAATGGGCTATCCCTCCGCATTGACAGCCAAAACCTGGGGATTTTACGACGTCTTGTTCAATGGCCAGCCATTCGAATTCCAGCGCCCTTATGGTTCTTATGTCATGGAAAATGTACTGTTCAAAATCTCTTTCCCAGCAGAATTCCATTCACAAACAGCCGTAGAAGCAGCAATGATCTTGCATCAACAACTGAAAGAACACGGCAAGAGCATTGAAGATATTGCCCAAATCACTATCCGTACCCACGAAGCCTGTATCAGAATTATTGATAAACAGGGACCATTGAATAATCCCGCAGACCGGGATCACTGCATCCAATATATGGTTGCCATTCCTCTGATTTTTGGTCGTCTGACGGCTGCGGATTATGAAGATGATATCGCTGCCGATCCACGCATTGACACCTTGCGGGAAAAAATAGTCTGCGTCGAAGACCCCGATTTCACCCGTGACTATCATGATCCCGAAAAACGCTCCATCGCCAATGCCCTGACTTTGACATTCACCGATGGCACTCAATTGGACGAAGTTAAAATTGAATTCCCGATTGGACATGCTCGTCGCCGTAAAGATGGCATTCCGCTATTAGAGGAGAAATTCAAAATCAATCTGGCGCGTCGCTTCCCGCAAGAGCAGCAACAAAAAATTTTAGCGGTATCTCTTGACCTGATGTCATTAAGAGACATCCCGGTAAACGAATACCTTGATTTGTATGTCATATAATTTGTATACCCTTGAGAGATGAATGTAGGAGAGATTATGTCATTCCAGGATTTCTATCAGCATTCAATTGATGATCCCGATACTTTCTGGGCAGAACAGGCCAAACGCATTCACTGGCAACAGCCTTTTGAGCAGGCACTGGATCATAGTCACCCTCCGTTTGCCCGTTGGTTTTGTGGAGGAAAAACTAATCTCTGCTACAACGCACTAGACCGCTGGCTGGAAAGCCAACCCGATGCCAAGGCACTGATTGCCATTTCAACGGAAACTAAAACCAATAGCGAGCGAGTTTTCACCTATAAAGAATTACATCGGGAAGTGAATCGAGCCGCCGCTATCATGTTGTCACTTGGCGTAAAAAAAGGCGATCGGGTCGTTGTTTATATGCCAATGGTGGCCGAAGCCCTATTTATTTTACTGGCTTGCGCCCGTATTGGGGCAATTCATTCCGTCGTATTTGGTGGGTTTGCTTCCCACAGCCTCGCTACCCGACTGGATAACGCTGAACCGGTTTTAGTCGTCTCAGCAGATGCTGGTTCGCGTGGAGGAAAAATCATCCCCTATAAGCCACTGCTTGATGAAGCGATTGGGTTAGCCAAGCACAAACCACGCTATGTTTTAATGGTTGATCGCGGGCTGGCCGATATTAATTGGGTGAATGGCAGGGACGTCGATTTTGCTACATTACGGCAGAAGCATCTTGATGCAGAAGTTCCTGTCACATGGCTCGAATCCAATGAAACTTCTTGTGTGCTCTATACATCAGGTACAACCGGAACCCCGAAAGGGGTTCAACGTGATGTCGGCGGTTATGCCGTAGCGCTGGCGACATCAATGGACGTTATTTTTGGTGGTAATGCTGGTGGCGTTTTTTTCTGTACATCGGATATTGGCTGGGTTGTCGGACACTCTTATATTATCTATGCGCCCTTGATCGCCGGCATGGCAACGATCATGTATGAAGGTCTCCCGATACGCCCAGACGCGGGCATTTGGTGGCAAATTGTCGAAAAATACCGTGTCACTAGAATGTTTTCTGCCCCTACGGCAATCCGCGTTCTGAAAAAATATCCTACAGATTTTATCGCCAAATATGATATCTCATCGCTTGAAACACTCTATTTAGCGGGAGAACCCCTTGATGAACATACTGCCCGTTGGGTTGCCGAAGCCATTAACGTACCTGTCATTGATAATTACTGGCAAACTGAAACCGGCTGGCCCATTATGGCAATTGCACGTAGTCTGGATGACAGGCCAAGCCGTTTTGGTAGCACAGGCTTTCCCATGTACGGTTTTAACGTCAAACTGCTCAACGAACTGACTGGTCAGGAATGTGGTGATAATGAAAAAGGCATGCTGGTCATCAGAGGTCCCTTGCCTCCAGGTTGTATTCAGACTATCTATGGTGACGATCCTCGTTTCATTAATACTTACTGGAGTCACTTTGACCAACAAGTCTATTCGACATTTGACTGGGGGATTCGTGACAGCGATGGTTATTATTTTATTCTGGGACGTTCGGATGATGTGATTAATGTTTCCGGCCACCGTTTAGGAACGCGGGAGATTGAAGAGTGCATCGCCAGCCACGCAGATGTTGCCGAAGTGGCCGTCATTGGTATCAAAGATGAAGTAAAAGGGCAAGCTGCAGTAGCTTTTGCTGTCCTCAAAGAAGGACGAGAAATTCAGAATGCTGACCATTTTGCCATACTAGAAAAGGCATTGATGGAATTGGTAGATAAGAAAATTGGCAGCGTCGGACGTCCGGCACGCGTCTATTTTGTGACGCAATTACCGAAAACTCGTTCAGGAAAAATGTTGCGCCGCACCATGCAGGCCATTTGTGAAGGACGTGAGCCAGGCGATATTGCCCTGATTGAAAACCCCGCTTCACTGGAAGCCATTCGAGAGGCAATTTCCCATTAAGCACTCATATACTCATCTCTTCTTTGTTTAATCCGCATTTAATGCTGCAGAGTTATTATACCTTTGTACTACATTTTCCCAGCTACTTTTACCCATTCTCGCTCCGTTCCTACACGGAGCTTTTTTTATCCAGATAAATAGATTAACGCTTCTGTTTGTTGATTTTTAAAATGCAATGGTAGTTAAATTTGATTAGACAACTGCTAACATGAATGAATAAAAGGTTAACGACTATAATAGATCTACTAAATTTAATAATATATAAATAAAATTTTTATATTTCACTGCATCAGATACATCAAATAACGACATAATTGAACAGTTTTTCTCCTTTATTAAATCAGGGCACACAAAGCACCCTGAATCATAATTTCATTCATAAAATGTGAATTAATGTGCTATTTTGGGTTCCCTTAGTGCAGACTCTACCCATTCCATCATTGCTGGATGTTTTAACATACGATTAACCCACTCCTGGCTAATTTCAGAAAGCTTCAATCCGTAGGTTTGAACACGGCAAGCTACTGGAGCATAAAACGCATCGACAGCCGTAAATTTATCTCCCGCCAGCCATTCACCACCAAATCTAGCTAACCCTTCTGCCCAAAGCGTATCAATTCGCTCAATATCACACTGCAATTCGGGGGTTATTTCATTTAACTCAGTGCGGACAGAACAATTCATCGTGCAAAGCTGACGTAATGTCGCAAAACCAGAGTGCATTTCCGCAGCAGCACTTCTCGCCCACGCTCTGGCTGTTTTATCTGATGGCCAGACTTGCGCATGATCCTCAGCAATATATTCCACAATTGCCAGAGAATCCCAAACAGTAATTTCGCCATCAATCAAACAAGGAACCAAACCCGTAGGTGAAAATGTCTGGAATTTCTCACGACTGCTTTTACCATCTTCAAAATAGCTCAACTTCTCATTAAAAGGAATATTCAGTGCCTTGAGTAAAATCCACGGACGCAATGACCAGGAAGAGTAATTTTTATTGGCTATCCACAATGCATACATCGTCTTTCTCGCTATAATGATAAAACAGAGTGATTACATAATCACATTATATTTTCCTATTAAAATAGTAAATCAGTTAATCATATAAAATAATCCCCTTAATAAAATTATAGTTATTCGTTTTAAAATTAATTATTAAAACAATGCATTATAAAAAAACACCCCACAAAATAAAGAAATTAATTCACTATGCACTTTAAAAACTCTCGTCTATATTGTAAAAACATCTTTATATTAAAAATAAGAATATTAATATGTCACTCAAAAACACTCCCACCAGCTTTGGTCATATTTCTATTTTAATTCACTGGCTAGTAGCGCTCGTTGTTTATGGAATGTTTGCTCTTGGATTATGGATGGTTACATTAAGTTATTACGATATCTGGTATCATCGTGCTCCTGAATTGCATAAAAGTATAGGTAGTTTATTATTTATTATCATGGTTATTCGGATAATATGGCGATTTATTTCGCCGCCACCAAAACCTTTGGCAAGCTACAGTCTTTTTATACGCATTAGTTCACAATTAATGCAACTTACTCTCTATATCGCCTTACTTGGTATTCTATTTAGTGGATATCTCATTTCTACAGCCGATGGGCAACCTATCAGCATTTTTGGCTGGTTTGAAATCCCTGCAACCTTAACAGGTCAAGGCATACAGGCTGATACGGCGGGCGTTATTCATCTTTATCTTGCCTGGACTGTTGTAGTGCTCTCCCTATTACATGGGCTTGCTGCACTGAAACACCACTTTATTGATCGTGATACCACCCTAAAAAGAATGTTTGGTTACAAACCAAATTAAAATGACTTTTGGAGAATTATTATGCTGAAAAAGACGCTAATAGCCCTGACCGTAGGGGGATGGCTTATAAGCACAGGAAGCGCACTCGCCGCTAATTATAAATTCGATAAAATAGGCCAACACGCCTTTATTGAATTTCGTATTCAACATTTGGGATTTAGTTGGCTTTATGGTGGTTTTAGAGATTTCGATGGTAACTTTACTTTTGATCCGCAAAATCCAGCAAACGATAAAGTGAGTGTGGTCATCAAAACCGATAGTGTAGACACCAAACATGCCGAACGAGACAAACATTTACGTGGCGCTAACTTTTTGAACAGTAATAAGTATCCTGAAGCTAAATTCACATCAACGAATGTTAAGAAAGAAGGTGAACATTATCTTATTACCGGAAATCTCACATTAAATGGCGTGACCAAGCCTGTCACACTGGATGCAAAATTGATCAATGCAGGAAACGACCCGTGGGGGGAATACCGCGCTGGTTTTGAGGCAACAGGCAAACTCAAATTAAAAGACTTTAATATCAAAGAAGATCTGGGGCCAAAATCTCAGGAAGTCGAACTGATCATTTCCGTTGAAGGCGTGCGAGAAAAAGCCTAATCATAAAAGAACGCGGTAAGAAAAACGTACCGCGTTCCATTTACCCTGTTTCAGACAAACATAATATCTATTGGGCAATCAATTCATTAACGTGGTGTGTTATTGATGCCAAGGCGTTATGGGCATCATAATCTGCCTTAATGATCTGTGACTGCTGGTGCCATATCGGGGAAGATAATATCCTTGTCACTGCCTGATATAATTGTTGCTCATCTGGTGTATCAGTATGCAAACTGATACCACAACGTGACCAGATAACACGGGCGACAGCTTCTAATTTACCATCTCCTGTTCCAGCGACCACCAAAGGCACTCCATGACGAATGGCTGAATTTAGAGAACCATAACCACCATTAGTAATAAAAATTGATGCTCTGGGAAGCCAGTGTTCAAAATTGAGATACTCTACCACTCTGGCATTCTCTGGAAGATCGTTGCCCAGGATATCGATAGAACGACCGCCTGTAATCGCCAATATCCGAACCGGCAAAGTGGCCAATCCACGCAATGTGGGTAAGATTAGTTGATTAAAATCAACATTAGCCAATGTTCCCTGAGTCACCAGGATCAACGGCAAGCTTTCATCCGGCCAACTGATTTGCGTTTTATCATCTTCCACTTTCACCGGCAGCGATCCGATAAAATCCACCGATTCTGGTAAATCATCACGAGAAAATTCAAATGATTGAGTTGCCAATTGTAAGAAGCGATCAACTCCGCTCATCAAAACATCATTGTGATCCGTTGTCAGTGGGGGACAATCCACCGCCGCAAGCGACTGATTGAATGCTGCCCTGACCTGCTCAATTAATTGGTGCGTTTCCTCATCGACTAATTGCTCGCGTGTCAAATCAGCAGGCAATAATTCAGGTGGTATCCGAGCCCCCCAGAATATGGCATCCTTTGTTGACCACGCCAGTGGAGTAACACCAACAGCAATGACAGAGATACGTTTTTCAACCGGTTTCTGCAATAACGGTAGCACGGCATAAAAAGTATTATCGATAATCAACAGATCAGCTTGTCCCTCGTCGATAACTTGCAGCAATTGTTTCGACAACACAGGAATAGGTGCGGCAAAAAATTGCCTTAACGCCAGCGCCATCTGGGCATTTCCTGGTGGAAGTTCTGCCCGTTCAGGAAAATATTTTTCCAAACAACGGTAATCAATATCCACTTGCTCATCGAAAGGAACAAAAGTGGCTCCCAATGCTTCCGTTTGCTGTTGAAACAGGGATCCACTGAATATGGTGACATCATGTCCCTGCCCTATTAAATGTTCCGCAATAGTGAATATTGGAAAAACATGGCCAGGCGTTGCAATAGCAGCTAAAACAATACGAGACATTAATCAAGCCTCCTTCAAGGCAACTTCTACTCAATCAGCACTGGAAACAGAAATAGTGCGGAAGCTGTGATTTTTACACACAGGCACGCCGTGGATATGTACCCGTTGAATATGGCGCGGAGAACGGGAAATAAAAGCTTCACGCCCATGTAATAAAGTGAAGTTATCGCAAATCGCAATGTCACCAGACTGCCATTGATGAGCATAGAAATAACGTGGATCATACAATCGGTTATACAATGTTTCCTCAAGGGCTTGTTGCTCTTCCTGTGACTTGCCATCTATCTTCAAAGCGTGATGATCAGCATATTTCATGTCTTCTTTACCCATTGGCTCATTGTAACGCATCACCCATTTTTTGCCGTCTGGGTGAGAACAAACCAATGGTGAAGTCACTTCACCGCCATAATGTGTTACTCGGCTTGTACGGTAAGTAATGGTGGTATTTTTCCATGTATTACGCTCTTCATCACTGGCATCAAGAATCAATTGTTCAGTGTTGACAAATGTGGTGCGCCCTCCTTGAGCCGCTTCGGGAGCAGAAACACAGTGAAATAGCTGAAATTCAGGAATTGTTTCTCTATACATACCATCCCAATGCAACGGCAAATTACCGCTGTCCATAACATGGTCAGACGGTTCTGGGTGCTCCATAACATCCAATACAGCACCAAATGGCCACATCATGATTTCACCCCAACGACCAGAATATTCCGCCAATTTCTCTTTATCCGTAAAACCGGATTGAAAACCACGCAATACAACCAGCAGATGAGTACGAGCTAATTCACGCAAAGCATCAACTGACAATGTGGTAATATCCTGATCAGGGTAATTGGGCGTAATAAATACGCCAAAAGGTTTCATCGCCTCAATATGACAATCAAGTTCATAGGTATTCATGATTTTTCTCTCTAAAATACGGGATGCCACGTGGTTATTCTGCTTATGCTGTCGCCGTTTGGAATTCTGTTTGCAGGTTTTCTTCAGATGGCGTTTCAATCAGGTAATGGCTTGGAACACCCCGAATTTCGATCAGCTTTCCATTCATCTTTTTCACTTCATCACTTTTCATCAGTACAAACTGGCCGTTAATGTTGGCCGCCACACCGTGCCACGGCGTCAACCAATCATCCCGAGTCGGCATCATATGAATACCCATTTTGATACTGTCCACGGGTTGCGGGTGAATAGAAAGACGGATCGCCAAGGGAAACTGTTCTGCCAACAAATTACCCCACGCCCAACTACGTTGAATAACCCCAGCCGAGCGCTGGCGTGCATCTTTTTGCAACGCATTTTTTGAACCTGTATATTCTGGTAATAAGCTATCTTCATAAAGAAAACGAGTAATCGCCCGATATAATTGAATACCTTCTTCAGTTTTTTTGAGTTCTTCCTTAATTTCCTCTATTGAAGAGGCATAACGACTGACCAATAATTCACGCAGTTGATCGTAATCATTAGTATATTGAGTTAGTGATTCAACGTTACCAAGATTAAAAACTGAAAGATGAGTCGCGCCCAGTTCATGCAGCAACTTTTCAATTTCTAATTGATAATGGGTAATTGTGTCATCATCGACAAGAATAAGATCACTAAAAACATGCCCATCAGAACAAATAACAATATTTGCCCCAGGTGGATAATAAAGCTGAATACGCTGACAAAGGGAATTTAGAAAAATCAGTGATAATTTTTCTGCCATATCCGGCATTTTACCCAAGACTTTTCTAGGATTGGGGGATTTTGTCGGAAATGCAGGTAAAATACATTCAATAGGTTTCCCTTGCTCCACAAATGCACGGATACGTGGCAACTGAACCTCAGAAACCTTTTTTTCTTCATATTGAAGTGTATGTTCAGATTCAGGGAAACGACGTCGATACTGCAATAATTCATGTAGAATTTTGTTAGACACTTCTTCTATGTCAAGACGTTCCATAATTCATTCCTAATTTATTACATTTACATCACAGCCAATTAATACAGTTAGCAATTTACAGATATTGCTGAGCATAAAACATTAACTCACATGCTTTGAACATATAAATATCGAAATAAAACTCACAGCAGAAAAATGACAATATACAACCAAACCCAACTATAAATATACTGAGTTTTTTATTTTATCTTATTTTATTATACATAATATAAAACTCTAGGAAATCATGGACATAAATATATATCATTATAATTCCACAAATAAATTAAATTTTTTTAAAAAAATAATTCAATTTTTTTGATGATGTTACAAAACCGAAATAAAGTTCAAAATTTTTAGAAAACATTATTTTTTAAAGCCATATTATTTATATATCTAACATTATTTATCACAGGATAAAAAATAATGCACTGCGGATTTACAAATAGATAATAAAAAAATAACAGCAATCTCATATACTCAAAATCGACTCATTAAATTACGGTGCGTTATTATTTTTAGGGAAATTAGTTAGTCACTTGCTAAAAATGTAATGACACAATTGATAATTGTGCAGGAAATTAGTAATGATCCAATAAAAATATTTATCAATAGCCAAAGTAGGTACGTTGAAGCAGGTGATATTCGGCATGACGCGATCAAATTTCTCAAACCCAGGGTCATGATGATTGGTAATCAATCCCTTGATAAGGTCACAAAAGATACTGTTCGGAATGACTGGATGAAACCAGAAGAAGCCCGTGATTACGGTATTGCTGGACAGATCACTCATCGTTGGGATAAATTGCATGGATATTGATGAAATTATGAGTCTTATTAGCTAATAACATCGGCGGTATTATCCAAATACTGACAATAACCGCCTGCTTTATTAGCGTTTATGAAGGTATTTCAGGTATTTTCAGTTTTGTCTAATGTCCATACAAAATCCTGCTCTACGACAGGTGAAAATCCCAGTTTCTGATAAAGCCAACCTGCATTAGAAGTCACCAACATCACATGTTTTACATGGGGAATAATCAGATGCTGTAAAACACATTCGACCAACCAACGTCCTAGCCCTTTCTTCTGATAGTCATCGATAATAAATACATCTGAAATATATGAAAACATTGAAATGTGAATAAATCCACCATAAAAAGGAATAAAAAAAGCCATGCTATAACATGGCTTATCAAAATGAGGGAAATATTAATTAACGGATGAATCTTCTTTCTGTAATAGTGTCCGGTATATCAACCCACCGATAGCACCACCAATTAATGGAACCAACCAAAATACCCAAAGCTGCTCCAGAGCCCAGGTTCCCTGAAAAAGGGCAACCGCAGTACTTCTTGCCGGGTTAACCGATGTATTTGTTACTGGAATACTGATTAAGTGAATAAGTGTCAATGCTAAGCCGATAGCCAATGGTGCAAAACCTGCTGGTGCATTTTTATCTGTTGCTCCAAGAATGACAATCAAGAAGAATCCGGTTAATACTAATTCAATAATAATTGCAGCTCGTAATGAAAAACCATCAGGAGAATGTTCACCATAGCCATTAGATGCAAAACCACTTGCCGTTGCATCAAAACCACTTTTACCGCTGGCGACAAGGTACAGTACCGCGGCTGCCGCAATTCCTCCAATCACCTGAGCAATAATATAAGGAATAACCTCTTTAGCTGATATACGTCCGCCAGCGAACAATCCCAATGTTACTGCCGGATTAAAATGCCCTCCTGAAATATGCCCTACCGCATAGGCCATCGTTACCACAGTTAAACCAAAAGCCAGAGATACTCCCACAAAACCAATCCCCAGCTGTGGAAATGCCGCAGCTAAAACAGCACTACCACATCCACCAAACACTAACCAAAAAGTACCTAAAAACTCTGCCGATAACTTTTTAAACATTCGACGATTCCTCAATGATATTTGCATGAATGCAAAAGAATCCAAAAACAGTTTAGTTAGTGTTTTTAATTATGGGCAAGGAATCACAGACAGAAAAATAAAGAAAAAACCAATATAAATTGGTTTATTACAGATCGCTTTATTGTTAACTTAATAATAAGCAACGAAGAAATGCATTTTTAAACAACCTGAGTTTAATATAACAACCCAGGTTGTTTATTTATTTAATCAATAACTTATTTAATGACTGCTTTATTTACCTCATCCGAGGCTTGCCAAATACGATATTTAACTGTCAACGATTTTGGCGTATATACTACGATAGGTAATTTACTGTTATAACGGACAAAAGCATCTTTACCTAACTGAACCTGAACAAAACGTACTGTTTTTTCTTGATTTGGACAAGCCATTTTTGTTGAAGCGGGACCAGTCACATTATTTAGCACATAGTAGTCATATCCCCACCCTTCCAGCGTTTTAGTCTCCAACTTACCGCCAAACCAGTGATGATTACAATCCACTTTCATATCCTTGCCAATCACTAATTCAACCATGTAGTTGTTTTCATGTTCTTTCTGAGGCAATTCAATCACACTACGAGCCATTTTCTCAGAAGGCGCAGGATAAGGGGCGATATCTTCAAGTTTTTTGTCGGCAAAAACCGAAGTTGATACCATCAATGCAGCTAAAGGGAATAGATACTTTTTCATATATCACCTCTGAATATGTTTAAAAAGGAGACTAGATAATAACAACAAAAAGACAGGGGTAAATTATGTTTTTTGGCAATGCTCTGATTCTTAAAGGCATTAGATAAGGGAGAATCTATTCACTCATAACCAATATCAAATTTTATTTATCATCAACAGACTAACAGGTTCTACCAGTTCTTTTTTATGTGATATTTCTCAAATCTGATATTAAAATGACCTGCTACACTCACTGAGTGTGGTAGTGAATTTCGTATAGGAGGTCTTATGTTTCCAGAATATCGTGATTTAGTATCCAACCTGAAAGAATCTCATCCCCGCTTCCAATCCCTGTTTGAAAAACATAACCGACTTGACCACGAGATAATCCAACTTGAAGGCCCAAATGGTGCGGGTTACAACGATAAAGTTGTGCGCCTGAAAAAAGAAAAACTACACATCAAAGATGAAATGCAAAGGATTTTGCAGGAGCAATATCAGAACCAGAAGTAAATCAGCCAAATGGTTTTGACGCCTACTTTGTTGACGAGTGGGCGTCACAAGAAGTTCTCGAATAGAGAACTCCATTCAACCCAACATCCAAAAAAAGCCACCATAACGGTGGCAAAAAATTGGAGCAATAATTTTCTCGTTATTTATTGTACAGCAGCCGCTTTCTGGCGAGGTTGTCTCTTGGTTTTTGCCCTTGGATGTGGCGTCACGTTTTGGACTTCACCTGGCTTAGAAATGAAACGGACAAAGGTTTCATGGCTGACGAACGTTGCTCCGCAATTGATATTCTGACATTGGTTATAGCGCTCCTTTGTTTGGCTTGAATGCTCAAAGCTGCTACGAGTATGCGCTGATTGACCACACAGAGGACACTTAATCATATTGTTCACCTTTCTGAAATCGTTATCTTGAAATAACTGTCTTGAAATAACCTCATCTCGTCTGGTGAACAATATACCAAAGATCTCATATTGAGATCAAGCCCTCATTTCAAATTAGTCGATTTTTATTTCGAGATCTAATGATGTCGTAAAACCACTGTTATTGAGTGTGTGAGTGACTTTGACCAAGGTCCAATCAGTTTCATCAATTTCTGGTTTAAATCCCTCTAACTGGATGGGCGTTTCAGGATAAATATCAGCACGCCCCAAGGCTAATGTGATAGAGAACTGCGCAGCTCCTCGTTGCATTTTTTTCCACACGGCGATAGCGGCACGCTCTGCACTTTCTTTGTTAGAATAAATACGCGAAAGCGTCAGAACATTCTCCTGAGTCCCCACCAAATAGCTTGCCGATTCTTGCTGTTCCGTAGTTGTTTGATGATGTTCAACCGTTGATTCACGCTGTTCTTCATACGATAAGCTGGCTTCAATATCGAGATCTGCTTCTATCTCGATTCTGCCATTACCTTTATTTTTGTTTTTATTCCCCTTTTTAATATAAGTCGGTTTTCCACGACCTTTAGTTTTTGGGTTTTTCTTCGCCAAATTAACTTTGCCAGGTGCAGATGGTTTAGCTTTAAGATCTTTTTCCTTTTTAGAGGATTGTGGTTGTTTTTTCCCAGAAGAAGCATCCTCTTTTTTAGTGGTTTTTTGGTTTGTTTGAGAAGAATTATTGTCCGATGATTGGCTACTACCACTTTCATATTCAACGACAAGTTCAACTTTTCCTTCCTCTGATGCCATTCGCTTCAATTTAACTGTCTGTTTAGTTGCTGTACGTGTGTCCATCCATTGAGCAACAACACCAGTATAGGCCTCACGATCGGAAAGAGAGAATCTGTGATTATCCCCTGACTTACGCGTAATCAGCACAGGCGAAATATGCTTACCATTCACCGTTTTATTCTGCCCCTGCTGAACAAACAATAATTCGCCATTTTTGACTGAAGCGATTGCGCCTTCTTGTTTTGCCAGTCGGGTCAAAAAGCTGACGTCAGATTCGTTTGTTTGATCGATATGCATAGCGATATTT
Organism: Xenorhabdus taiwanensis; assembly: GCF_036512875.1. Classification (GTDB taxonomy): domain Bacteria; phylum Pseudomonadota; class Gammaproteobacteria; order Enterobacterales; family Enterobacteriaceae; genus Xenorhabdus; species Xenorhabdus taiwanensis. Next base: position 2,721,950 of record NZ_AP028978.1, read on the forward strand.
TCTAACTCTGAGCTTATCTTAAACGCCAATTTATTTCTGGCAGCGATGGTACTGACAATGCTGCCTAAAGTGCATTTATGGTAAGACGCCTCCCGTTTCACATTCAGATCACCACGAAAATCTGCACTGCGGGCACGAATGGTCAATCGATCTGGTGCACCGACATGTTCAATTTCATCAACAACAAATTTTCCTTTCGGCGTTAAGGAGTGGCCATGCCACCCCAGTTCTAATGTAAGAATATTGCCACGACGGGGCATCACCAGCATGCCATCCGCATCATCCAACTCAATATCGAGCTGGTCTGATTCCAGACCACGATTATCCGTCAATGTTAATGACATCAGGCGTGATTGGATCTTCCCACTGATATCCTTATTGTTGATTTCCAGACGAAAAGCGGGTTTACTGACTTTTCCAGTGACCAAATCAAATTGGGGAACCCAATTCGTGTCGGGTATCCACTTTTCAAAATCGCTCATGAGAACACCCCCCTGACTTTACCGACAACATTGTCTTTGATATCAGAAAGCTGATCCTGCAAGTCCCCCAACATTTCGAACAAATTATTATCAACCCGTCGCAAAGTCAGCGTGAAACTGATTTTTCTGGCTGCACCGCCTGACATAAATTCTGTTTTAGTCTCATCAATGCTTTCGATAACGAACATACCGTAAATGGCACCACTGCCATCAATAAAAGACCATGCCTTGCCACTATCTGCCATCAATTTCAACGCAGTTAATGAAAGTGAACCACCTGTCAATTCAGGGTAAAGCTCCCCTGATAGCGTGATCGTATCATTGTCTGAACCGACAAACTGCCAGGCAGGCCGCGCTCCCACGCGGCTGTTGAAGGCATGTCGCCAACTCTGTTTATATTGAAAAGTCTGATAGGGCGTTGTTTTCAGCCTAAAAACAAACAAACCAAGTGCAGCCATCATGAGAAATCTTCTCCTCTGTCTGAAAGTGAGCTACGCATACGAGCTTGGTGCATACGTTCTCTTTGTTCCAATTCCTGCCTGACCACACGGGCAATATCCTGCGCGGATTGTCCCTGGGCGCCATAGACATAGATGTTATATTGCGGTGCTGCGCCACCGTATTGCTGTGGCTGGCTCCGCTCTCGTTTCGCCTGCACTTCCTCATAAGCGTGGGCAGGTAAACTCTGCGCGTGTAATGGTGCATCCTGCGCCGCAACCGGCAGTGACATTGAGCTAAGGGCAAGACTCAAAGCAGCGAATTTCGCGGTATTTTTCCGGCTGGTAACATTAGCTGGGCCATTGATAATTTCAGGGCCATATTCTCCTACAAGGCCTTGTTTTCCAGCAGGAATAAATCCTCCTTTATCATGTGGGGTAATTTGTATTGCCTGCTGAGATGTGTCGCTCTTGGTAATTTCCTTTGATGTTTTTACGGCAACTTCCTTTTTATCATCACCAGACCACCACGATTTAAACCAATCAGTAATAGAGGCGAATTTACTTTTCAGGTTCTCCCATTTTTCTTGAATACCAATTAGCAAACTATCGATCATTTCTGAGCCTGCCGTTTTTAATTTTTCAGGAATAGCCTGAATATCAGCAACAATTTCATTCCATCTATCTGAAATTGATTTTTTAACGCTCTCCCAAATTTCTAAGGTATTCTGTTTAACGGATTCCCAAACTTCACCTATTTTAGCTTTAACGGATTCCCAAGCTTCTGAGGTGCTTTGTTTAATCGTGTCCCAATTTTGGTAAATAAGGCCGATTAATCCCCCATTCATGAAATAACTTTTAATACCTTCCCAGGCAGCACTGACTCGGTCTTTAATTCCCTGCCATGCATTGCTACAAACATTTTTGATGTTTTCCCACAAAGCAGTGAATTTAGATCCTAATGTTTCCCAATTCTGCCAAATATAGATAGCAGCCATTGCGATAACACTAATAATGGCAAGAATGGGGTTCGCCATCATAGCTCGGCCAATAAACAGTATTGCACGACCCAGTATACTGAAAGCATTACCTAAAAAGCCTAAACCTTTCGCACCAATACTTCCCAGCATTCTTATACTATTGCCCAAAAAGCCAAATACTTGTTGTCCAATACTTCCTAGTCTTCCTATATTTTTTCTTAATCCTACAAAAATACCGTTTTTGTTACCGCTATTGAATAGTGTATTTAATGAATTCCTGAGAAAACCAAAAACTTTCCCTCCAATACTACCCAATATATTGAGGCTACTTCCCAAGTAATTAAATACTCTTACACCTAATTGGCCAAATATACTTAAGCTAATTCTCAGAGAGCCAAAAACTCGTATCCCCAACTGAGAAAAAATATTCAAACTAATTTGCAATGAACCAAATATTCGGACGCCTAACTGCCCAAAGATATTCAGACTAATACGCAACGAACCAAATATTCGGACACCTAATTGCCCAAAGATATTCAGGCCAATACGCAACGAACCAAATATTCGGACGCCTAACTGCCCAAAGATATTCAGGCCAATACGCAATGAGCCAAAGATCCGGACACCTAATTGCCCAAAGATATTCAGGCCAATACGCAACGAACCAAATATTCGGACGCCTAACTGCCCAAAGATATTCAGGCCAATACGCAACGAACCAAATATTCGGACGCCTAACTGCCCAAAGATATTCAATCCTATGCGCAACGAACCAAATATTCGGACGCCTAACTGCCCAAAGATATTCAGGCCAATACGCAACGAACCAAATATTCGGACGCCTAACTGCCCAAAGATATTCAATCCTATGCGCAACGAACCAAATATTCGGACGCCTAACTGCCCAAAGATATTCAGGCCAATACGCAACGAACCAAAGATCCGGACGCCTAACTGCCCAAAGATATTCAATCCTATGCGCAACGAACCCAAGATTCGGATACCCAACTGCCCAAAGATATTCAGGCCAATACGCAATGAGCCAAAGATCCGGACACCTAATTGCCCAAAGATATTCAGGCCAATACGCAACGAACCAAATATTCGGACGCCTAACTGCCCAAAGATATTCAGGCCAATACGCAACGAACCAAATATTCGGACGCCTAACTGCCCAAAGATATTCAGGCCAATACGCAACGAACCAAATATTCGGACGCCTAACTGCCCAAAGATATTCAGGCCAATACGCAACGAACCAAATATTCGGACGCCTAACTGCCCAAAGATATTCAGGCCAATACGCAATGAGCCAAAGATCCGGACGCCTAACTGCCCAAAGATATTCAGGCTAATACGCAACGAACCCAATATTCGGATACCCAACTGCCCAAAGATATTCAGGCCAATACGCAATGAGCCAAAGACCCGGACACCTAATTGCCCAAAGATATTCAGACTAATACGCAACGAACCAAATATTCGGATGCCTAACTGCCCAAAGATATTCAGGCCAATACGCAATGAACCAAATATTCGGACGCCTAACTGCCCAAAGATATTCAGGCCAATACGCAATGAACCAAATATTCGGACGCCTAACTGCCCAAAGATATTCAGGCCAATACGCAATGAACCAAATATTCGGACGCCTAACTGCCCAAAGATATTCAGGCCAATACGCAACGAACCAAATATTCGGACGCCTAACTGCCCAAAGATATTCAGGCCAATACGCAATGAGCCAAAGATCCGGACGCCTAACTGCCCAAAGATATTCAGGCCAATACGCAACGAACCAAATATTCGGACGCCTAACTGCCCAAAGATATTCAGGCCAATACGCAACGAACCAAATATTCTAATTCCTATCTTTCCAAAAATATTTAGCCGAACTTTCAATGTTCCAAAAATCTGAATAGACAAAATACCAAAGATACGGAAACTAACTCTCAGAGAATCAAAAACTCTTATACCAACACTGCCAAAAATTTTTATAGAATTAATCAGAATTTGAAACGATGCCTTCACTGAATTAGTGGGAAATTTCAAAACTTTTTTAATTTTTTTCAGCGTACCAAATAGAATTGTTATCTTTGGATTAATATTAATAATCAACTTATCTAGCAATGTAAAATTGTTAGTTATATTTCCAGACACACCGAGGTTAAACTCATTTTTCTTACTGTATGAATTTTCTTGTCTAATATTCTGCGTAGTTTGAATAATATTGGCTGATTGGCTAGCGGCGCTGACTTGTACTACTTCAGTGGAGTTTTTCCGCGCAGAGAAAGATTGTTTAATGGTTTGATTATAGGCCTTAAGATCGGCGCGCATACGCGCAGTTTCCTGCGCATAACTTACAATGGGTTTTAATCCTTCAACAGTCTTATTAAGTTTTTTAAACTGGTTATAAATTTTATCAACTGAACTTACCAGTTTTTTCTGATGCTGTTGAAAAGATTTAAAGGAACTGGTCAGCTTACCAACAGTACTCAGTACCTTGTTAAGCTGTGACTGTATATTACTCATTTTCTGCACCACTTCTTAAAATGGCCCGATGTCGCCAGTCCAATAATTCCGGCAGTGACATTGCGTCTGTGTCTGCCGGAGTCCAGTGAAAAACGGTGGCAATATCTGCCACCAATTCATCAACGGTTAATCGTTCTGGGAATCGGACTTGACCGACTTCGGCAACAAAAAATTGACCACCTCCACACTGAGATTAATCAGATCACCAGGTGACATCATCATCAGGTCATTTTTGGTCAATGCAGGGGTGGTAACACGCGGCAGGACAAGCAGCATAGAATCCACATCCATTTCCAGCAGTGCCTGTAAACGTGCACCGCGCAACGCACCGCTGTTAGGTTTGCGTACCATCACTTCCATGATTTCGCCGTTGCCTCGCGCCAGTGGTGCTTCCAATTCAATGGTGCGCAGATCGTCATTTTGAGTATTCAGTGTTTCTGTCATGGTTCAACCTTGTTTATCCGATTAAAGACCTGTCTCAACAGGCACGATTAATACACTGATGAGACAGGGAATAAGTTTTAAAAAAGTTAATTGCTAAAAGAAGCGATTAAAAAAGACCGATAGCGCGGCGATGCTGCTCCAGACGATCTTCCCCACCTACTTTTTCAACCATGTTGATGGTGTCGATTTCAATCAGTTCTTCACCATTCCATGTCAGTTTGAAATAAGTATTTTTGGCAGTGATTTTGGTCTGGGTGTTATCCCCTTGTTTATAAGTGCCGTGATCAAACTCCTGGAAGCGACCACGCATCACAACTTCGACTGCAACCACTTCACCGTTATCTTCACTCTCAAAAGAGCCGGCAAAGCGCAGCATGACACCGTCTGCTTTCGCGATACCCCACTGTTTGTACAGTTGAGCTTCAACGCCACCCAGAGTGAATTCAGCATCCAGTGCGCCTTCATCCAGGCCTAAATCCACCATTGCGCTGCCATTCATGCCAGCACCGCGATAGGCTTCCAGCTTGCGGCTTAACTTAGGAAGAGTCAGTTCTTCCACGATCCCCTGATAGTTGTTGCCATCATTGAACAAGTTCAGGTATTTAAGTTTGCGAGGTAATGCCATCAGTTAGCCCCTTATTTATTGATACTTTTCGCGAAATCCATCAGGTAACTATCTGTAATGCGCTGGCGTAACATCATGTTTTCCAGTGGTGGTACAGGTGTATAGTCATAGTCGATGGTCAATTTGCCGGCTTTCAAGGTGTCTTTATCGTTGATTTTGTCGTCATACCAGCAACGACCGTCAATGATGTAGCCACCGGCTCTCAGCTCGCGGAACTTGGCATTGATACCTTCAATAATGTCGCGTACCAGTGATGGAGTCAGCGGTTTATCGATAGCCCACATGTGTGCTTCAGCCATAGTGTCAGCCAGAACCTGAGCGGTGCGGGTGTAGCTTTCGAATTGAAACAGTGGATCATCAGCACAAGTGCGGGAACCCCAGAAACGGAAGCCGTTTTTGCGGATCAACGTGGTGATGCCACTTTTGTTCAGCAGATCAGCGTCAGTCGCGGTATCTTGCAGATCCCAGAACACATCAGCAGACAGACCGGTTACACCGTTGACACCAACGTTGGACAGGGTTTTATGCCATCCGGTTTCTTCATCGATTTTAGCGCGCAAACCCAGCGCACGAGCGGTTGCGAAAGCAGTCGCTTCGCTGCTGGTAACCGTGTCCCAGCTCAGGAAATCTGGCCAAATCAGCATCAGTTCACGCTGATTGAAATTGTCGCGATACCTGATCACTTCTGAGATATTTTTGCAGCCATAAGCGCTGACATAAGCCATTGCTTTTAGTTTCTGCGCAACAGAAACCAGTGCAGTAACAACCGGTAGTGAATCCAGACCCGGAACACCCAGAATGCGAGGTTTAACACCGAGTTGGCTTGGTGCCGCTAACAGCGCCTGCATACCAGTTTTCTTACCAGCCTCAGTAACACCACCGATGATGTTAGTAACGGTATCTTTTTCAGATTCGCCCTCTTCCACACGAACCACCACAGTCACAGGCATAGCCTGAGCAGCGATAGCTTTCAGTGAAGCGGACAAAGTACCTTTTTTCCCAGCCTTACCACTGGCGCTCATAACGTCAGTAATCAGGACTGGAGTGTTTAATGGAAATGTTTTTTCGTCTGCGTCAGGTGCAGTACAAACCATACCTACGATAGCGGTGCTAACGGTAGTGATGGTACGAGTACCTTCGTTAATTTCCTGTACACGGACGCCGTGATGATAGTCTTGTGCCATATTAGCGTTCTCTCCTGTTAAGGTGTGCTGATATATTGGCGGATTAGACGGGGGAAATCATTCGATTGGCGGTGTGTGGGGGATGGTACAAATGTGGATTTATGTTTTCCTTTATAATCAATCTCTTGAATTTGTTTTTAATTGATTTTTGGTTAGGTTGGGGAAATTAGGTAGTTTGGTTAGAGTGAACCCACCCTGGTTAAATAACAAGCTATAGCTGGTTATTTATTGGTCTTTATTTGGGTTAAAATTTATCCTTTTCGGTATTATTCAGTGTAATTCTGGCTTTTGGTTATTTTTTGATAGCTTAAAATGGCTTGTTTTTGTCATTGGGTTTTGGTTTTCAGGGTTTAAGGAGTGGGATCCTCGCTTGGATCGCAAGGATCTGTGGATTGTGAAAAACCTCGGTTTGGCGGGAACCGTAGATCTCGCGAAAAATGCCTACCCCAAAACAGGCGGAGTAGTCTACGGAAGTATTGATGCTACGGGATATTTATCAAGTAATGCCGTGTATGAAGCGGGAGGGATCAGGGTTTACAGCGCGAATAATAAACCCACGCCCGATGACATTGGTGCTTACCCTAAAACGGGCGGAACCGTCAATGGTAATGTCGATGCGACTGGCTACGTGTCAGCCGGTAAGGTGTATGAAGCGGGTGGGATTCGAGTTTACAGTCCGAATAATCCACAGACCGAGGCGTTGTTAGAGACGAATGGATGGTATCGGGACACAGTGAACGGGGTCATTATTCAGTGGGGCAGTGGCAAATACCGTGATGGCCAATTTGTTAGATTTCCGCGACCATTTACCCGTGTAGTTGGTGCGGTGACGATCAGTGCTAACGCTAATGATGCTGCTGGTTTTGAAGTAGTACTCAGCTATCCTATCTCACTCAATGAGTTTTTTGTGGGTTGTGCTGTTTCCACAGGAAACGCATTTATTAATACTGTTCCGTTGAATTGTACGTGGATCGCGATTGGATATTGAGGTGAAATATGTACGTTTATAGTGCAAAAAATAACGCATTTTACCCCATTGATTGGCAACAATTGTATATTGATGCGGGGACGTGGCCGGACGACGGGGTTGAGGTGAGTGAGGCTGTTTATCGCAAATTCATGACACCGCCAGCGGGAAAAATGTGTATAGCGGGGGATGACGGATTGCCCGCATGGGTGGATATCCCACCGCCAACACCCGAACAGTTGCAGCAACAAGCAGAACAGGAAAAACGCTACTTGCTCAATATAGCCAAAGAGAAAATTGATATCTGGCAGGACGCGGTTGACCTCGACATGGCAACTAAGGAAGAGAAGACCGCACTCCTCGCATGGAAAAAATACCGTGTCCTGCTCAACCGAGTAGACTGTTCGACAGTACCCAACATTGACTGGCCTAAAGCGCCAGAATAACAATCAGGGGCAGCGCGCCCCTGTGACATCCCCGAAGGCACCCGCTTAGATATCCGTGTCCAGATGCCGGCAGATTCGGTGTGGAATGTGAGGCAGAAGGTGGTAGAGGTTGTCACTGATAGTGATCAGGCTGAATAGATGGAATAAGGGAATAATTAACCCGCCGAAAATTGCGGGTTAAGATAATTAATTGGTTAATTGTTATCTATGAAATTTAGTTTTACTAAATTTATAATCAGGTAGCAAGCGCCTAACATATGGTAACATCAAGTATCGTAATTCTTCTGGGGGTTTGTAGTGCCCACTAGCATTTGACCACATTAATAGTTCGCCTCGATGAAACGATAAGATTCCTGCAAAACGAACAAGCTTTCTGTAGCTTATGGAGGTGTGCCCGTCAACTGCATCATGCCAATGATAATTAGCATCTCGGGCACTTTTTGCACAGCATATGGTGTATGGATCATCAGCAGAAATAATAAATATATATCTACCATCGGCAAGCTTTGCATTTTTAGTAATATAATTTATTAAAAAATATTGTTCAGTTTTCTCTAGAGAGTAAAGTGCTTCAGGTTTAGCCGGACGTTGTAACTCTTTATTTTTTTGTACAGAAAGTAATTTTTCTGAATTTGTCATGCTGTGTTTATTTGATAGAAAGATCTCAATGAGCTCTTTCAATGTCATTTCATCATCTTCATCACTATCATTCATAAAGAACCCTATCAGTAACAGAGAAACATAACAACGGACACATAAATATTCATATTTTATGCTGGCTATATAACACCGCATAGATATAGTTTACATGCATTACTTATATCATAGATAAACAGATTAGTACGCTATAACTCCCACCCCGCCTGATATCACTTAATTCTCTCCGTTGGATAACATTAGTTAAATCAATCAATTATCTAAATAGGATAATTCTCCTCTTTTAACTCATTGATTCTTCCATTCATCCTCACTTTGGCTCAATCATTAGGGAAGTCCTACGTGCTGGACAAAATAGGCGGGATGTATTTGGTTAAGATATAATATGAGGTATGAAAAGAGAGACTCTTTTGGAATTGTGTACATATCAGTGTACTTTTAATGTGATGAAGTGTTATTTTTTTATTTATTTATCATATTTTTATTTTGTTTGTCTGTTATATCCATTTAACTAAGGGGGCAGCGCGAAACGCAGTATACCTGTTTTTCTTGTCAGAGATAAGGCATAGCGAACTGTTTGCCTAGATAATCACCACTCTTTTTGGTTACCATTAATGAAAGATTGGCAGTATATTTTACATATTGGGTGCAATAGCTGATATACAGCGCGATAATTGATATCTAAAAATAATTATATGGAGAACAATATGAAGTATCGTCTGAGCGGGGTTGCTCTTACAGCCGTCTTACTTGTGGGATGTGCCAGTTCATCGAATACGATGGAACAGGGGCGTTCTGATCCGCTGGAAGGGTTTAACCGCACTATGTTCAACTTTAATTATGATGTTCTCGACCCGTATGTACTGCGTCCGGTTGCTGTAGCCTGGCGTAATTATGTGCCGATGCCAGCGCGCAATGGTATTGGCAATTTTATGAGTAATCTTGAAGAACCAGCCAGCATGGTGAACAGTTTTTTGCGTGGTGATGTCCATGAAGGTGCAAAACACTTTAACCGTTTCTTTTTGAATACCTTGTTGGGAATGGGGGGACTTATTGATGTTGCTTCCATGGCGAATCCCAAACTGACAAAAGAAGATCCAATGCGTTTTGGTAGCACATTAGGGTACTATAACGTGGGGTATGGCCCATATGTTGTTCTGCCCGGTTACGGTAGTTTTACATTGCGTGATGAAGGCGGTAACTTTGCGGATATGACTTATCCCGTATTGAGTTATCTTACGGGTTGGATGTCGGTAGGCAAGTGGGTTTTTCAGGGTATAGAAACCCGCGCTCGCTTGCTGGACTCTGACGGCCTGTTAAAGAACTCTTCAGATCCTTATTTGATGATGCGTGACGCTTACTTCCAACGTCACGATTTTATGGCCAATGGTGGCAAATTGGAGCCGGAAAAAAATCCTAATGCGGCAAGTATTCAAGATGAATTGGATTCTATAGATTAGTTCATACTAATAATCAAAAAAGGATAGCGCTTGCTATCCTTTTTTGGGATTACGGTATGTAGTTAGAACGTATAGTTAAAGTTTATACCATACAACCATGCGGTTCCTTTGGAATCGAATTCATATGGTGCAGAGGCACCTAATTTCTGAACGTCTTCTGGTACTTCTTCACTAATATGTACTTTTTTGCCACGCATATAGGAAACACCGACATCCACAGAAGCATCTTTGTTGAATGCATAAGTGGTTCCTAAGCTAAACCAGAAGCGATCTTGATCCGGAATGGAAATAGAACGATTTTTGGCTGGTACAGGACTTTCATCAAAGGCGATACCGCCACGGAATGTCCAGTTATCGTCATGGTAGTAAGTTGTACCTAGTGAGATACGGTAAGCATCGCGGAAACCTTCGTGTTTCTCAAATGCAACATTACCCGTGTCATTCCTTATTGCTTTTAATTCCTTGAATTCGCTCCAGCCAGTGTATAGCAGGCTATAGTGAATTGCCCACTGTGGCGCTACACGGTTATAACCTGATAACTCCCACATATCTGGTAAGTTCAGATCCAGCTTGCCTTTGACTATATTGCCGTTAGTTCCATTATCAAAGGCGCCTGGTATACGTGGCAAATCGTTGCTGTAATCTCCGCTTTTAAACTTAACTTTGACTTTTGAACGGTAAGTTAGGCTATAGCGGTTATTTTCGTCATACTGATATAGGAATCCTGCATTCCAGCCGTAGCCCCAATCTTTACCTTCCAATCTGGCAGCTTCAGCACTATCTGGGATTGAAAGATGTGCAAGGACTGGATCATCAATGACCTGTCCTTTCCTATTTAGCATCTTAGTAGCCATTGGGCCAAATTCTCCCATATGACGGACGATTTTGGCATCGGCATAAACAGCGTTGACACCTAAGCCAAAGCTAAACTGGTCATTAAGTTTGTACGCACCGCTTAGGTTTAGATTCATGGTCTTGAGTTCGGTTTTACCGCCTAGCAGGCCAGCAGAATAGTTGTTGCTGAAGTTGGTAGACAAGCCGAAGTTAGAAGTTGCAGATACGCCAACAAACCATTGATCATTGATCGGTGTAATAAAATGCAGGTTTGGGATCCATGCATGTGGTGCGATGTTTTTAGCATCTGTACTATTTTTTGGAGGATAAGGTGACTTCCCAGTAATATCAACATCTGGGTTAACATACACTAAACCACCAGAAAACGATGGGCGATCAAATAAGGTCATGGCCGCAGGGTTACGACTTCCTACGGAAGCGTTATCTGCAACGGCACCTGCCCCAGAAAATGCACGGCCTAGTCCTGATGATGAATATTCATTCAATTGAAAACCAGCAGCACTAGCGTTGGATGAGAGGATTGCAACCGCCACTGCTAACGCTGAACGTGTAAATAGGTTTTTCTGGTCCATAACCAAAACCTCATTGTCTAATTATTATTAACATGCCACTCAAGTAGCTGAGAGCGCGGGATTGTAGAGTCGATTTGTCGCAATGACAACAATGACAAATCAGACCAGTGCACGAAGTATAGGCTTGATAGTAGAATATGTTGCAAGAATGTTTTCTAAATATAACTAAAATGATTCTTAAATTGGGACTTGCTTAACAAAAAATAGACAACTTCCGTTAATGAAGTGTAAATGGATTTTCATTGGCGTGGTCAGATCAATAAATCGTGAGATAAATGGCTTCAAACAGCGTAAATGCTGGTTGTCGGTCGTTAAGAGAACGTAGAATTATCAGCAAGTTTTTTAGCCGGAGAGAAATTAAATGTTTGATGTTATTAACCGCTGTAATGCCGAAGAAACGGCTGCTTGCTGCTGTGTTGATGTGGGAACCGTTATTGATAATGAAGATTGCACCGCTTCTTACCAATGTGTTTTTGTGAGTGAACAAGAAGCCGAAGTTATGGTTAATACGTTGATCAAAAAGGCTAAATCAGTGGAATCTGATCCATGTATTATACGTCACAGTATCGAAGCAGTTGACGGTGGAATGCAACTATCTGTGGATTTTACCTTTAGTTGTCAAGCTGAAGCCCTCATTTTTCAGTTGGGCTTGCGTTAATTCACTCTGAACGACGGTTTTCTCATTGTTTTGTCATGCCAAACAGTGAGAAAATCGCGAGTAATATATTGTAAATTATTGTCTTTTCTTTGTATTCCTGCCACTTATTCTTCATTTAAGTTGTATAAATTATAAATAGTTTAAAGTTGAGTTTGTTCTCATTTTTAGTTTATACCTGTTTGCTATTTTCCAACATTGCGTTAACAATGCTCATCAGGTCTGACCTCTTATGGGGTGAGTAAATATTTTTAATCAATCAATTGATTTAGTTAAAATAATTAGGAGTAGCTATGGGTCGTTCTTCAACAAAAGTAATACTGCAAAAGGAACGGGTCGCTATTGTCAGCGGGTTGCGTATTCCTTTCGCGAAACAGGCAACTTTCTACCACGGTATTCCGGCTGTTGACTTGGGAAAGGCTGTTGTAAACGAACTGGTCATCAGGAGTGGTTTGTCGCCTGAGAAGATCGACCAATTGGTTTTTGGACAGGTGGTTCAAATGCCGGAAGCACCAAATATTGCAAGGGAAATTGTTTTAGGGGCGGGCTTAAGTGTGAATACTGATGCCTATAGTGTTTCCCGCGCCTGTGCAACGAGTTTTCAGGCAATTGCAAACGTGGCTGAAAGTATTATGGCCGGAGTAGTCAATATAGGGATCGCTGGAGGTGCGGATTCCTCATCCGTTTTGCCCATCGGAGTGACTAAGTCATTGGCGCGCACGTTAGTTGACATGAACAAAGCCAAAAATCTTTCCCAACGATTAAAATTACTCAGTCGATTGAAATTGCGTGATTTATTGCCTGTATCCCCTGCTGTTGCTGAATATTCCACGGGATTGAGAATGGGGGACACCGCTGAGCAGATGGCAAAAACTTATCATATCAGTCGCGAAGATCAGGATGCATTTGCGCATCGCTCTCATGTATTGGCCGCCAAAGCCTGGGAGCAAGGGCTTTTGCAAGAGGAAATTACATCAGCATATTTCCCACCATACAGTAAAACATTGGCGGAAGATAACAATATCAGAAAAAACTCAACCTTAGCTTCGTATGCCAAATTGCGTCCGGCCTTTGATCGTAAATATGGTTCAGTCACAGCGGCAAACAGCACACCACTGACGGATGGTGCAGCAGCAGTGATGTTAATGCGTGAATCCGTTGCCAAAGAACTCGGTATGGTTCCATTGGGGTATTTACGTAGTTATGCATTTTCTGCCATTGATGTTTGGCAGGACATGTTGCTGGGGCCGTCCTATGCAACTCCGCTGGCATTGGAGCGTGCTGGTATCACTCTGAATGAACTTACGCTTATCGATATGCATGAAGCATTTGCTGCCCAAACACTAACGAATTTAAAAATGTTTGCTAGTGAGAAATTTGCCCGCGAAAAATTGGGGCGTACTCAGGCAATTGGTGAAGTGGATATGGATAAATTCAATGTATTGGGTGGATCAATTGCTTATGGACACCCCTTCGCAGCGACAGGAGCCAGAATGGTTACCCAGACGTTGAATGAATTGCGTCGCCGCGGTGGTGGATTTGGGCTAACGACAGCTTGTGCCGCTGGTGGTTTGGGTGCAGCAATGGTATTGGAGGTAGAATAATGGTTCAGGCTGAAAAAGAAACGGTTATGTCAGCAGCAATGCAACCGGAGCAATCGGTATTCAGTTTTTCTGTCAGGGAAGACAAAGTGGGAATTATCACCATTGATGTACCAGGAGAGAAAGTTAACACACTGAAAGCCGAATTTGTTGAACAGTTCCTGATTGTGTTTGAAAAAGCGCAACAAGTTTCAGGCTTGAAAGGGCTGGTTATTGTATCCGGCAAGCCAGATATCTTTATTGCAGGTGCTGATATTAGCATGATAGCGAATTGTCAAACCCAGGAAGAAGCGACAGCATTGGCTGAAAAAGGGCAAAAACTCTTTGCGCAGATTGCCAATTATCCTTTACCTGTTGTGGCAGCAATTCATGGCGCGTGCTTAGGTGGTGGGCTGGAGTTGGCATTGGCTTGTCATGCGCGTATCTGTTCTTTGGATGAAAAAACACGTCTTGGTTTGCCGGAAGTTCAGCTTGGGTTATTACCAGGTTCAGGCGGAACGCAGAGATTGCCTCGTTTGATTGGTGTCAGTGCTGCTTTGGACATTATATTGACAGGTCGTCAGCTCAAGGCAAAACAGGCGCAACGGTTAGGCGTTGTGGATGAGGCGGTTCCTTTAGATATCTTGCTGGATGTTGCTGTGCAATATGTTAAAAAAGGTATCGTGAAGCGTAAGCCATTGGCATGGCCGCAGCGTATACTGGCAAGTGCATTGGGCAGGCCGTTGTTATTCCAGATGGTTCATAAAAAAACGCGAGAAAAAACTCGTGGTCACTATCCTGCACCAGAGAAAATCATCAATGTGATTTGTGCCGGCTTGGAAAAAGGCTCAGAGAAAGGTTTTCAGCTTGAAGCCAGGGCATTTGGCGAGCTGGCGATGACGCAGGAATCAGAAGCATTGAGGAGCCTGTTTTTTGCTTCTACAACGTTGAAGAATGAAACTGGCTCTTCAGAACCGCCCGCGGAAATCAGACATGTGGGAATTTTGGGAGGAGGCCTGATGGGAGGCGGTATTGCCAATGTGACTGTGACTCGAGGAAATTTGCCTGTTCGCATTAAAGATATTAATGAAAAAGGCATCAATCAGGCACTGAAATATACATGGGACCTTCTTTCTAAGCGGGTAAAACAGCGTCGTTTGAAATCAAGTGAGCGTTCTCGTCAGATGTCTTTATTGACAGGAACGACGGATTACAGTGGGTTTAAGCAAGCTGATATTATAGTTGAAGCGGTATTTGAAGATTTAGTATTGAAACGCAAAATGGTTGCTGAAATTGAAGAGAATACGAAACCCGAAACTATTTTTGCATCTAATACTTCTTCATTACCCATTCATAAGATTGCCGAAGTTGCGACTCGGCCAGAACAGGTGATTGGCCTTCACTATTTCAGTCCGGTAGACAAAATGCCGCTGGTGGAAGTCATTCCACATGAAGGAACGAATGAAAAAACGATTGCAACTGCCGTAGCGTTGGTCAAAAAACAGGGAAAAACAGCGATTGTTGTCGGGGATAAAGCAGGTTTTTATGTGAACCGAATTCTGACCCCTTACATTAATGAGGCGGGTTATTGTGTATTGGAAGGTGAGCCGATTGAACATATTGATAATGCTTTAATGAATTTCGGTTTTCCTATTGGTCCAATCAACCTGCTGGATGAAGTTGGTATAGATGTAGGCACTAAAATTATCCCTGTTTTGGTAGAAGAATTGGGAAGTCGATTTGAGGCGCCAGATATTTTGGATACAATTTTGCAGGATGACCGAAAGGGCAAAAAGAATGGCCGTGGTTTTTATTTGTATGCAAGTAAAAAAAGCGCATTCTGGCCTTTTGGCAAAAAATCCAACAAAGAAGTGGACGCATCGATTTATTCCTTATTAAAGATCAAGCCAGCTATAAAAATGTTGCCTGCTGACATTGCCCAGCGTTGTGTGATGCTGATGCTGAATGAAGCCGTGCGCTGTTTGGATGAGGGAATTATCAGAAGTCCTCGTGATGGTGATATTGGTGCTGTATTTGGCATCGGATTCCCGCCATTCCTGGGAGGGCCATTCCGTTATATTGATAAGCTTGGTAGTGATAAAGTTGTAGAAATTTTACGTCGTCTGGAGGGGCAATATGGCGAAAGGTTTGCTCCCTGTGAACGTTTAGTCCAGATGGCTGAACAGAAAAAGAAATTTCACGCATAACTTGAATTCTATTTTTACAATCAGTCAGATCGGCTCTCTTAAATTAGAGCCGATCTCTTATTAGAATCCATTATTTATTCGTGGCTTTTATTGATTGTTTAAAAATAATCATACGGCATAACAACACAGAGAGATAAATTTTTTTAGTCATTTTATTTACTTTGTCTTTAAGGCAGAATGCAAATTAGCTCTCATTGAAACGTTTTTATACCCTTTATAAATTTACAGGGTATATATCAAAGATTCACTTGATAATAGCGCTTGAGCTTACCTATTAATGCCTTATAACCAATGAGTTATCTCAATAACAATGAATGTATGTTATTTTGAAACAAATTCGCAATTAAACTAGACCGGTGAATTATGTACGTTTTTATTATGCGTCATGGTGATGCTGTCTTGAATGCAATCAGTGATGCAGCGCGGGAACTGACATCCTTGGGGTATCAAGAATCACAGAAAATGGCTTATTGGCTCTCGCAGCAATCGCCTGATATTGATCGTGTTTTGGTCAGTCCTTATATCCGTGCAGAACAAACATTAAAGGCTGTGCGAGAAAATTTGGTGCTTCCTGATAATCAAGAAATACTGGCTGAGTTAACGCCATCAGGAGATGTCATGCTGGTTGCCAGCTATTTGCACGTTTTGTCAGCACAAGGGCATAAATCTGTATTGGTGGTTTCTCATTTACCGTTAGTTGGCTATTTGGTTTCTGAGCTCTGCCCTGGACAAACTCCGCCGATGTTTGCTACATCCAGCATTGCTTGTGTCGAGTTGGATCACCAAACAGAAAAGGGGTGTCTGTTATGGCAAACATCCCCTGCACAATTAGCGGCGAAATCCTAACCAGACACCTTAATTATTAAGCAATTTAATTAAATATAAAAACCAAATTAGCGCCGCGTAAACTCATCCATTTCCACCAATATGAGTAACGCAGCGTTCCCTCCCCACTCTTTGGGGGCTTGATGGAAAGCAATAATATCAGGATGTTGGGCAAGCCATAGCGGGGTTTGTTGTTTGAGAATGTGTTTACCGTGTCCGTGCATAATGCAGGCACAATAGACATGCTCACGACGACAGGCAGCGATTAATGCTCCAATTTCTTGCTTGGCCTGTAACTGAGTTAATCCATGTAAATCCAGAAAAAGCTCAGGGGAATAATCTCCACGACGCAATTTCTTTAATTCATAATGACTGGCATCTTCCCGAATGTAACGAGTCGGGCCTTCCATATCCAAATTTGGTTGGAACTCATCGGAAAAATAGTAACTGGCATCAGCTTGCTCTTGCATCAAGCGTTCAGGAGCAACATGGTTGATTTTTTTTCTTTTTGGAGGATGAGAAACCGTATCTTGCGTAATACGACGGGTTCCTGTCGCAGACGTTCTAAATAGACTGATGTCTTCTGAGGTTAGTTGATATTTCTTCTTCATTACACATTCTTTACTCACAGCTTTTGGCAAGTGTACATGATTTTTTGTGATTTTTCCTGACAGTTATCATTTTAAGTAACAAATTGTTCACAAAATGATTTGACAATTATGTTTGGTTATAAAATAAATGTATATACAACATGAGCTCTGATACAAACAAGAAAAATAACAGGATAGTACAATGTCGATTGAACTAAGAGACACTGATGTCATATGGCGTAATGCCAAACTTGCTACAATGAACCCTGCAATTAAAAACGCTGATGGTGAAAGCCGTTACGGTATGTTAGAACAGCATGACCTTATTGTGCGGGATGAAAAAATCTTAGCGATTTTGCCGACAGATAGCGTACCCGCCAACCAATGTAAAATTATTGACGCAGAGCAGTACCTGATCACACCTGGCTTAATCGATTGCCACACTCACTTAGTTTTTGGTGGTAATCGAGCTTCTGAGTGGGAACAACGCCTGAATGGGGTTTCTTATGAAGAAATTAGCGCCAAAGGGGGAGGTATTAATTCTACAGTTAATGCTACCCGCAATAGTTCGACTCAACAGTTGGAAAATGTATCCCAGAAGCGTCTTAATGCGTTGATGGCTGAAGGGGTGACAACGATTGAGATGAAATCAGGTTATGGGCTGGATCTGGCAAGTGAAGAAAAACAGTTAAATGTTGTGCGGGCATTAGCACAGAAAAATCCCATCGAAATTAGCCCAACATTACTTTCTGCCCACGCTGTCCCACCTGAATATAAACATGATCCTGATGCCTATATTGATTTAGTTTGTGATTCCATTCTGCCTACTCTCTGGCAAAAACAGTTATTCGAAGCTGTAGATGTATTTTGTGAAACAGTGGGTTTCAATCTGAGCCAGACCAAACGCCTGTTTGCAACAGCAAAACGCTTAAATATTCCCGTTAAAGGTCATGTTGAGCAACTTTCCAATTTGGGAGGAAGTGAACTGGTTGCTGAATATCAAGGTTTATCCGTTGATCATATTGAGCATTTGGATGAAAAGGGTATTGAAGCCATTAGCCGTAGTGGAACTGTCGCCGTATTGTTGCCAGGGGCATTTTATTTCTTGAGAGAAACTCAACGCCCTCCTATTGCATTATTGCGCCAATATGGTGTCCCAATGGCTATTTCGACAGATTTTAATCCCGGAACCAGTCCTTTTGCTTCTTTGCGTCTGATTATGAATATGGCGTGCGTACAATTTGGTTTGACACCAGAAGAAGCCTGGCAAGGGGTGACCATTTATGCAGCTCAGGCACTGGGAAGAGCGAATAGCCATGGTCAGCTAGCGGCAGGTTTTATAGCGGACTTTATCGTTTGGGATGCCCATAATCCAGTTGATATTTTATATGAACTGGGACATAACCCGTTAGTTTATCGTATTTATCATGGTGAAATTACGCATCGTGGTGACTTAAATGGCTTTAATTAATGGTGATGAGGGAAAAAATATGAATTTATGGCATCCAACATCAGAAAACATTTGGCAAGGGCGCAATGATCTTGCAGAAGCCAATAATGCTTTACGCCTGTTCCAGACAATAAAACAGCCAGCCCGTTTCTCACCAGCAGAATTTCCTCATCATATTGCGTTATTGGGATTTGAATGTGATGAAGGTGTTAAACTTAATCAGGGGCGTCCGGGAGCGAAAATAGGACCAGAATATTTGCGCCAATCGTTGGCAAACCTGGCGAGTTATGACGGCCATGATAGATTGGTGGATTTGGGAAATATTCGCGCTAATTCTGGTGCGTTGAGTGAGGCACAGCAGGCACTCAGTGATGCTGTCTATGAATGTCAGCAGCATAATATGAAAACGCTGATTTTTGGTGGTGGGCATGAAACGGCTTTTGCTCATGGGATGGGAATTTACCGTGCGTTTTCGGAGCAGCGTGTCGGTATCATTAATTTTGATGCCCATCTGGATCTGCGAAATTCACCGCAGCCTACATCAGGAACCCCATTTCGGCAACTTGCGCATTACTGCCAGCAACATCAGCGTCCATTTAATTACAGTTGTGTTGGTGCTAGTTTGGCATCAAATACTCAGGCATTACTGGATGAAGCGAATCATCTTGATGTCACCATTATTTGGGATACCCACTGTGTTGAATCCATGTTGGATAAAGTACAACAACAATTACAAGATATAATTAATCAGGTTGATATCATTTATATGACTATCGATTTGGATGTGTTGCCAATTTGGCAAATGCCAGCCGTTTCTGCACCTGCGGCGTTGGGCGTTCCGCTGGAGCGTTTATTGCCATTAGTTCACCTCATCTGCCAGAGCAAAAAATTGCAAGCCGTGGATTTAGTTGAGCTTAACCCTTCATATGATATCCAGGGAATGGGAGGGAAAGCGGCAGCTCGCCTTGCATGGCAGTTGGTGCACTGGTGGAATAAATAGGCGGGTGGAAAGAGTAGAAAGTGAGAAGGAAGGGATAGTGACAGACGATTTACCAGATACATATGTCAAACCAGTGCCTTTGTATGCAAAAGTCAAACAAGCGATTATTGAAAAGATCTATACAAGGGAATGGAAACCACATGATCGGGTTCCTTCGGAAGCGGAATTGGTCAGGCAATTTAATTGTAGTCGCATGACAGCTAATCGGGCATTGAGGGAGCTAACGGCAGAAGGTTTTCTATTTCGTTTACAAGGCGTGGGTTCGTTTGTCTCTGAGCCGAAAGGACAATCTGCGTTATTTGAAATTCACAGTATTGCAGATGAAATTGCCTCCCGCTCTAACCGACATAGTTGCAAGGTGCTGAAACTCGCCGAAGTGAACGCCAATATGACTCAGGCTGTGGAATTCAGTATTGCAGTAGGTGCGCCGCTCTACCATTCCATCATTGTACATTATGAAAATGATGTACCTGTGCAGATTGAAGATCGCTTTGTCAATGTTCAGGCGGCACCGGAATATTTGCGGCAAGATTTCCGTCAGCAAACTGCCCATGATTATTTATCTCAGGTCGCGCCATTGACAGAAGGGGAACATATCGTTGAAGCCGTGGCGGGAGATGCCCTCTCTTGTCGGTTATTACAAATTGAGGCAAATGCGCCCTGCTTGTTGATCAGCCGACGAACCTGGTCGAAAGAATTCATTGTTTCCAGTGCCCGGTTATTGTTTCCCGGGTATCGATATAAATTGAAAGGGCGTTTTAGTTCATAGTTCCTTAATGGAGCGACAAAAACCTCTTTTTTCCTTTGGATAGAAGAGGTTTTTTATTAACTGTTGTAACAATAATGTAAAATCAATGTGATGTTAAACACAAAACCAGCAAAAATATTTCCCTGTATATCACAAAATAAATCAATATCATCTTTTTGATTTTTATCAAAAAAATATTTTACCCGCATCATTAATTTTATCTCTGTCACATTTTTGCCTATTGAACGTACATGTATATACAACTATACAATTAACAAAATTCACAACGATGAGATAGGAAAAAACCGTGACGATGCAAAATAATAAATTCAGCAACGTAACCATTCGCGCTCCCAGAGGAACGCAACTCACAGCAAAAAGTTGGCTAACCGAAGCGCCACTTCGTATGCTCATGAATAACCTTGATCCCGATGTGGCGGAAAATCCCTGTGAATTGGTGGTGTATGGTGGCATTGGCCGTGCAGCCAGAAACTGGGAATGCTATGAAAAAATCGTTGAAACCTTAAAGGAGCTGGAAAATGACGAAACCCTGCTGGTTCAGTCAGGCAAGCCTGTGGGGGTGTTCAAAACCCATGAAAATGCCCCGCGTGTGTTAATTGCCAACTCGAATTTGGTTCCACACTGGGCGACATGGGAACATTTTAACGAACTGGATGCCAAAGGGCTGGCCATGTATGGTCAGATGACTGCCGGTAGTTGGATTTATATTGGCAGTCAGGGCATTGTTCAGGGAACTTACGAAACTTTTGTCGAAGCAGGACGTCAACATTACAACGGCAATCTGACGGGGCGTTGGATATTGACAGCGGGTTTGGGCGGTATGGGCGGTGCCCAGCCACTGGCTGCGACATTAGCAGGTGCCTCTTCATTAACCATCGAGTGCCAGCAAAGTCGCATTGACTTTCGTCTGCGTACCAAATACGTGGATGAGCAGGCCGTTGATCTGGATGATGCTTTGGCGCGTATTGAACGTTATACCCAAGAAGGCAAAGCAGTCTCGGTAGCATTGTGTGGTAATGCTTCAGAGATCTTACCTGAGCTGGTACGCCGTGGTGTGCGTCCTGATATGGTAACAGACCAAACCAGTGCCCATGATCCATTACATGGTTATTTGCCAGCCGGTTGGACATGGGAAGCGTATTGTCGCCGTGCCGAAAGTGAGCCAGAAGTGGTGATCCAAGCGGCAAAAGCGTCAATGGCCGCACATGTCGAAGCTATGCTGGCCTTCCAGAAACAGGGTATACCTACCTTCGATTATGGCAATAATATCCGCCAAATGGCGAAAGAGGTGGGTATTGAACACGCTTTTGATTTTCCTGGATTTGTTCCCGCTTACATTCGCCCTCTGTTCTGTCGTGGCATTGGACCTTTCCGTTGGGCGGCGCTTTCCGGTGATCCTGAAGATATTTATAAAACTGATGCCAGGGTAAAAGAACTGCTGCCGAATGATGCTCATTTACATCGTTGGTTAGATATGGCGAGAGAACGCATCAGTTTTCAGGGCTTGCCTGCACGCATTTGTTGGGTGGGATTGGGTGATCGCGCCAAATTAGGTTTAGCATTCAATGAAATGGTTCGCAGCGGGGAACTGTCTGCACCAATCGTAATTGGCCGTGACCATCTGGATTCCGGCTCTGTCGCCAGCCCTAATCGTGAAACTGAATCCATGCAAGATGGTTCTGACGCTGTTTCTGACTGGCCATTGCTGAATGCCTTACTGAATACGGCAGGTGGTGCGACATGGGTTTCCCTGCATCATGGTGGTGGCGTTGGTATGGGATTCTCTCAACATTCCGGCATGGTCATTGTTTGTGATGGAACGGATGAAGCTGCTGAGCGCATTGCCCGTGTATTACACAATGATCCGGCAACGGGAGTTATGCGTCATGCTGATGCGGGCTATGAATTGGCTATCCAGTGTGCGAAAGAGCAGGGGCTAAACCTACCAATGTTAAAGACTGATGCGAAATAAGGAGCGTTGTTAAAATGAAAAATATTACTATTCATCCGGGAAAAATGACGCTTGAAGAATTACGTCATGTTTATCAGCATCCTGTTCACATTAATTTGGACGAACAATGCTTTCCTGCCATTGAGAGCAGTGTTGCTTGTGTGAATCGCATTATCAGTGAAAATAAAACCGCTTACGGTATCAATACCGGTTTTGGTTTGCTGGCGAATACCCGTATTGCAGAGCAGGATTTGGAAGAGTTGCAGCGTTCTATCGTGTTGTCACATGCTGCGGGAGTGGGTGAGCCGTTGCCGGATGAAATTGTCCGCTTGATTATGGTATTGAAAATTAATAGCCTTGCCCGTGGTTATTCTGGTATTCGTCTGGCAGTCATTCAGGGACTGATTGCCTTGGTTAACGCTGAAGTTTATCCTTGTATCCCAAGCAAAGGTTCGGTAGGGGCTTCCGGTGACTTAGCACCGTTGGCGCATATGAGCCTGTTATTGTTGGGAGAAGGGAAAGCCCGCTATCGTGGTGAGTGGCTGCCGGCAAAAGTGGCACTGGAAAAAGCGGGACTTGAGCCGATGTGTCTTGTCGCAAAAGAAGGATTGGCATTGCTCAACGGTACGCAGGCTTCTACCGCCTTTGCCTTAAAAGGGCTATTTGCTGCGGAAGATTTACTCGCATCAGCGATTGTTTGTGGTGCCTTGTCTGTTGAAGCCGCTCTTGGCTCCCGTAAACCCTTTGATGCCCGTATCCATGAAGTGCGTGGTCAGAAAGGCCAAATTGATGTGGCAGCTCTTTACCGTTTGGTATTGGAAGAACGAAGTGGGATTTGTGAATCTCATAAAAACTGCCCGAAAGTTCAGGATCCTTATTCATTGCGTTGTCAGCCCCAAGTGATGGGTGCTTGTTTAACCCAAATCCGCCACGCTGCTGATGTTATTATGGTTGAAGCCAATGCAGTCTCTGATAATCCACTGGTATTTACCGAAGAAGATGAGGTGCTTTCTGGGGGGAATTTCCACGCGGAACCCGTCGCTATGGCATCGGATAATCTGGCTATTGCTTTGGCAGAAATCGGTTCATTGTCAGAACGCCGCATTGCTTTGCTGATGGACAGTAATATGTCTCAGTTGCCCCCATTCTTAGTCGAAAATAGCGGTGTTAACTCTGGTTTCATGATTGCACAGGTGACTGCGGCTGCGCTGGCAAGTGAAAACAAGGCACTGGCGCATCCTTCCAGTGTCGATAGTCTGCCAACGTCTGCTAATCAGGAAGATCACGTTTCAATGGCACCCGCCGCGGGTCGTCGCCTGTGGGAGATGGCAGATAACGTGCGTGGGATTTTAGCGATTGAATGGTTGACGGCTTGCCAGGGCATGGATTTTCGTCATGGTTTGGAAAGTAGTCCGATATTGGAAAAAGCCCGCCATATTCTGCGCGATAAAGTTGCACATTATGATAAAGATCGCTTTTTCGCACCGGATATTGATGTAGCAATCCAGTTGTTGGCCGGGCAGCAACTTTCTGCCTTGTTGCCGACTGGAAATATCTTAGAAAAATAAGTACAAACACATCGTTTCAGGCCGGATAAAATCCGGCCTTATCGTAGTATTTATCTCTGCCAATCTAATAATAAAAGACACAAGGATAAATCATGCAAAACATTTCACAACTCAAACGCGGGTTAAGCGTTCGCCACATTCGGTTTATGGCTCTGGGTTCGGCAATTGGCACAGGTCTTTTCTATGGTTCAGCGGGAGCCATCAAAGCCGCAGGACCTGCGGTATTACTGGCTTATGCCATTGGCGGTGCAGCCGTTTTTATGGTCATGCGGGCCTTGGGGGAAATGGCAGTACATCGCTCTGCACCCGGCTCTTTCTCTTATTATGCTACCCAATACTTAGGGCCATTGGCGGGTTTTCTGACTGGATGGACTTACGTTTTTGAAATGCTGGTGGTTTGTCTTGCTGACGTCACCGCATTTGGCATCTATATGAAGCTCTGGTTTCCCCATGTTGACCAGTGGATTTGGGTACTTGGCATTGTCTTTTTTATTGGCGCAATCAACTTATGTAACGTCAAGGTATTTGGTGAAATGGAGTTTTGGCTGTCTATCATCAAAGTTGCTGCGATTATCGCCATGATTGTCGGCGGTTTTGCCATCATGATGTATGGATTTGGTCAGGAATCCGAGCATGTCACAGGTCTGTCGAATTTATGGGAACATGGTGGATTTATGCCAAACGGCATAGCGGGGGTGATTGCTTCTTTTACGGTTGTTATGTTTGCTTTTGGTGGCATTGAAGTCATCGGCATCACAGCCAGTGAAGCTAAAAATCCAGAAAAATCCATCCCACGCGCAATCAATGCGGTTCCGTTCCGTATCTTACTGTTCTATGTTCTTACACTGTTTGTTTTGATGTGTATTTATCCGTGGAATCAAGTGGGACAAAATGGCAGCCCGTTTGTCCAGATCTTCTCCAGCCTGGGAATTGATTCCGCAGCCAATATTTTAAATATTGTCGTCATTACCGCTGCAATTTCCGCGATCAACAGTGATATTTTTGGTGCCGGACGGATGATGTATGGCATGGCGCAGGAAAAACAGGCACCCGCCTCGTTTACCCAATTGACTAAAAACGGAGTACCGTGGGTTACGGTGCTGGCAATGTCTGGGATCTTGTTGGTGGGCGTCCTTTTGAATTATTTGTTGCCGGAAAAAGTTTTCATCATTATTGCTTCTATCGCAACATTTGCAACGGTGTGGGTATGGTTGATGATTTTGCTGTCACAATATGTCATGCGTCGAAAAATGCCGGCAGAAGAGGCGAAACAGCTTAAATTCCCTGTTCCCTTCTGGCCTGTTGCGCCGACTCTGGCCATTGCTTTTATGGCATTTGTTATTGCGGTATTAGGTTATTTCCCCAATACTCGGATTGCATTATACGTAGGGATAGTATGGATAGTATTATTGACTATTAGTTATTATTTATGGGTGAAAAAACCAAGTCACGGCTAACTCTCCCATACCAGCCTATGTCTTTTGTGAATACAATTTCATCCTGAGATAACTCTGTGTTAAGAAAGCTGATTTGTGTTCTGGATCATGGCAAACTAACGAGTTTATATATCTTTTTTGTTGTTTGGAGGTGTTTTTTGGATAAGATTTTAGTCGATGAGGCTGTTGCAGAGCTGCGTACCATTTTAGATATGTTGCGTTGGTCTACTAGCCGTTTTAGCGAAGCGGATATCTATTGTGGACATACTGCATGTAATCCGTGGGACGAGGCTTTGCAATTAGTTCTCCCCTCATTGCGTTTGCCTATGGATGTCCCTGATTCCATGATGGCGTCACGCCTGACATCAACAGAACGTCAACGCATCGTGGAACTTGTCTTACGTCGTATTAATGAACGTGTTCCTGTTGCTTATTTGATAAATCGGGCTTGGTTTTGCGGTCATGAATTTTATGTCGATGAGCGAGTTTTGATTCCACGTTCACTGATTAGAGATGTGATTGAAAACCATTTTGAAGGACTTATCTCACGTCAGCCATCGACAATTTTGGATCTTTGTACAGGAAGCGGTTGTATTGCAATCGCCTGTGCCCATGCCTTCCCGGAAGCCGAAGTTGATGCTGTTGATATTTCTCCTGATGCTTTGGCAGTTGCAGAAATAAATATAGAGAATCATAAGCTTTCTCACCGTGTGATCCCGATTCGTTCAGATCTATTTCATGATATACCATCGGTGAAATACGACATCATTGTCACTAATCCTCCTTATGTCGATGAAGAGGATATGAGTGATTTTCCTCAAGAATACGATCATGAACCTGAATTGGCCATGGCTGCCGGTATTGACGGGTTGGATTTGGTTCGTCGTATTCTGGCAACTGCCCCGGATTTCCTTTCAGAAGATGGAATACTGGTATGTGAAGTAGGTAACAGTATGGTACACCTGATTGAGCAATATCCTGACGTACCATTCAAATGGCTGACATTCGAACATGATTATGGTGATGGTGTTTTCGTGCTGACTCGCCAGCAGCTTGTTGAATATCACGAATATTTCCAGCAATTCAAAGACTGATATTTTTTCATTCATCCAATGGTTAAAACGGATATTTCATATAAATTGAATCTATATCCAGTGACTTTCGAGTTGTAGTTAGTAACATTGTTGCTCGGAAGATTAAGGATAAAAGGCAAATAAAATTACTGAAATAAGATAGGTTTTAATCATTGGGTGAGTTATTGTTATTCGCTCTTTCTAAATGTACAGATAATGATGGCAGGGTAGGAATGGCAGGAAATAGTATTGGGCAGTTTTTTCGTGTCACCACATTTGGTGAATCTCACGGGATCGCACTGGGATGCGTTGTCGATGGTGTTCCACCAGGCATTGCTATTACAGAAGCTGACTTACAAATCGACTTGGACAGACGTCGTCCGGGAACTTCCCGTTATACAACACAGCGTCGTGAGCCCGATCAAGTTCGCATTCTTTCTGGTGTTTTTAATGGCGTGACAACAGGCACCAGCATTGGCCTGATGATTGAAAACACCGATCAGCGTTCACAAGATTACAGCGCAATTAAAGATGTTTTCCGCCCAGGCCATGCTGACTATACCTACGAACAGAAATATGGACTGCGTGATTACCGTGGTGGCGGACGTTCATCAGCCCGTGAAACCGCTATGCGCGTTGCAGCAGGAGCAATTGCTAAAAAATATTTACTCGAAAAACACGGCATTCTTATTCGTGCTTGCCTGACTCAGATGGGCGATATTCGTTGTGAACTGAAAGATTGGGATCTTGTTGAACAGAATCCTTTTTTCTGCCCGGATGCAAGTAAATTGACTCAGCTTGATGAATTACTCCGTACATTGAAAAAAGAGGGGGATTCTATCGGTGCGAAAGTGAGTGTGATTGCTGAAAACGTCCCTACGGGATTGGGTGAACCGGTTTTTGACCGTTTGGATGCAGACATTGCTCATGCTTTGATGAGCATTAACGCGGTCAAGGGTGTTGAAATCGGTGAGGGTTTCGGTGTTATCAACTTACGTGGCAGCGAGAACCGCGATGAAATGACGACACAGGGATTTACCAGTAACCATGCAGGCGGCATTTTAGGTGGAATTAGTAGTAGTCAGCCAATTATTGCGCATATCGCCTTGAAACCGACATCTAGCATTATGGTGCCAGGCAGAACTATCAATCGTCAGGGAGAAGAAGTGGATATGGTAACTCGTGGCCGCCACGATCCTTGTGTTGGTATTCGTGCCGTACCTATCGCAGAAGCCATGATGGCGATTGTACTGATGGATCACTTACTGCGCCAGCGGGCACAGTGTGCTGATGTGATACCATCGCTTCCACGTTGGTAATCTGGGAAGAGGCTCCTGATATCCGTTTCGGTTGGTGCTGAAAGGTATCATGAGAATAGGCAAGCAGTTTTCTGGTGAAATGCATAATGGAATGGTCATTATTGGGGCCGGAAATTTACGGTTTCCTCTTTTTGGTTGCGATGGTAGCGGGGTTTATCGATTCTATTGCCGGAGGTGGTGGATTATTGACCATCCCTGCGTTGTTATCGGTGGGAGTTTCTCCTGTCCAGGCGCTGGCAACAAGTAAATTACAGGCTATAGGTAGCTCTTTCTCTGCCAGTCTCTATTTTATCCGCCGTGGTGTAGTGGATTTGCGTTCCCAGCGTTTTGCTATCTTCATGACGATAATCGGTGCCATGATGGGAGCTTTGCTGGTTCAATTTATCTCACCGGATTTTCTGCGTTATTTATTGCCGGTACTGGTGATCATTATCGGCCTTTATTTCCTATTGGTACCGAATATTGGAGCAGAAGATCGGCAACATCGTCTAGGCCCAATTGCGTTTGGTTGCCTTGCCGGATGTGGTATTGGCTTTTACGATGGCGTGTTTGGGCCAGGAACGGGATCTTTTTTCGCACTCTCTTATGTCATGCTTTGTGGCTACAATTTGGCGAAAGCGACGGCTCATGCCAAGGTACTGAACTTTGCATCTAATATCGGAGCCTTGGGATTCTTTGTTCTTGGCGGGCAGATTTTATGGCTGGCGGGAGTTGTGATGCTGGTAGGACAAATAATCGGCGCACGATTAGGGGCGAGTTTGGTACTGAGCAAAGGGAAAAAACTCATTCGTCCGCTGCTGGTGACAATTTCCTTTTTGATGAGCATCAAACTTCTTTATGATCATCATGGAGATACTATCCGTTCTTGGCTGGCATTTTATTTTTGATTTAGGATCTTGCATTAATACATGACCGCACATCACTATCAACAACTGATTGAAATTTTTGATAATTGCTTTAGCAATGACTATAACACCCGTTTGATAAAAGGTGATGATGAGCCGATTTATCTACCGGCAGATGATGAAGTGAACTATAACCGGATAGTGTTCGCCCACGGATTTTATGCCAGTGGATTACATGAAATTTCTCATTGGTGCATTGCGGGTGAAGAGCGTCGCAAACTGATCGATTTTGGTTACTGGTATTGTCCTGATGGGCGTGATGCCCAAACTCAGGAGAAGTTTGAAAAGGTGGAGATTAAACCACAATCGCTGGAATGGTTATTCTGTATTGCTGCGGGATTTCCTTTTAATGTCAGTTGCGACAACCTTGAAGGCGATTTTGAGCCGGATCGCCTTGTTTTTCAGCGGAAAGTGCATGCGCAAGTCATGCAATACCTTGAAAATGGGATACCCGCACGAGCTGCACGCTTTATTCAAGGTCTACAATCGTTCTACAATACGCCTCCATTAAAAGCAGAGCATTTTCCTTATCCGGAAGATCTCTTTGCTAACAGAAATTGATTTTGAGGAAAAAATAATGCTCGCAGAGTTTGAAACACGTATTCTGGCGCAAATTGATGATATGGTTGAACAGGCCAGTGATGATGAATTATTTGCTGGTGGTTACCTCCGTGGGCATCTGACATTAGCTGTTGCTGAATTAGAGCAAGA
Organism: Xenorhabdus taiwanensis; assembly: GCF_036512875.1. Classification (GTDB taxonomy): domain Bacteria; phylum Pseudomonadota; class Gammaproteobacteria; order Enterobacterales; family Enterobacteriaceae; genus Xenorhabdus; species Xenorhabdus taiwanensis. The sequence continues at coordinate 2,751,630 of NZ_AP028978.1, forward strand.
AGGTGCAAATACTATCGAACAACTCCATCAGCGTGTTGAAGAAAGCATCCACAAAGCAATTAAAGTGGGAGAACTGGCTCCACCGGATCAGGTTTTGGTTTTGGCAACCTGGCAAAAACTGCTGGATGGTGCAAAAGATTAATTTTTTGATATAAAAATAACTTTATTTAGGGCTATTTATATAGCCCTTTATTTTTTGCTTTAACTGAGTAACGTTCCGCCTTCAATTACAAAAAAACTCGTAGTGCTTCTCAATAATGAGAATAAATAGTGATAATTAAATTTTTATTGATCTTTTTATAGTGAATATAAAGTACAGTTATCTGGTT